>JAFPAV010000027.1 GCA_017390725.1 Clostridia bacterium
GTTTCCGAACCTTTACTGGTTGAGGGTTCGCTTCTAAGTGCCACACCCGTTCCGTTAACCTTATATACCGTAACAGTAGCCGCCGAAGCAATATTATCAATATTTATATAAACGCCGCAAAAAAGCAATATAATTGCTAAGAAAACACAACCCCATTTTCTTGTTTTAAGCATAATTTTTCCTCTCATTTTTTGTGCACAATTATACATATACAATTATACACAAACCAATAAGTGCTGTCAACAACCTAACCGTTGCAAATTATGGGTAAAAAGTGAAAAACAACCGCTACCTTTATGATAGCGGTTGCTCTTATTTTGAGAAAGTGACTTTTAGTACACACATTATCAGCGCCGGTTAATTCGTTGCGAAAATCTCTCATGGAGACCGCGCTCAAACAATGTGAGTACTAAAACATTATATTAACTCGATAATTGCCATCTCGGCAGCGTCACCACGACGGGGACCTGTCTTGGTAATACGGCAGTAACCGCCGTTTACTTCGGCATACTTAGGAGCGATTTCGTTGAAAAGCTTTGCAACAACATCCTCCTTAGTGATGAATGCTAAAGCCTGACGCTTGTTGTGCAGGCTGTTATTCTTAGCGAGTGTAATATATTTCTCTGCCATCGATCTAACTTCCTTAGCTCTGGTTACGGTTGTTTCGATCTTGCCGTTTTCGAGCAAGAAGGTTACCATAGCTCTGAGCATAGCGGTTCTCTGATCGCTGGGTCTTCCCAGTTTACGGGTTCCTGGCATTGTTATTCACTCCTTAACAATGTGATTTAAAATATTTGCGAAATAGGCTTCGCCCATCGCATTAGTCTTCACTCTTTAAAGCAAATCCAAAGGACTTAAGCTTTGCGATTACCTCTTCAAGTGACTTGCGGCCTAAGTTTCTTACCTTCATCATATCCTCTTCTGACTTGTTGATAAGATCTTCAACCGTGCTGATACCTGCTCTCTTCAAGCAATTGAAACTACGAACAGATAAATCAAGTTCATCGATAGTTAAATCGAGAACCTTTTCCTTTTCACTGTCGTTCTTTTCGGCCATTATGCTCTGACCTTCACAACCGCCCTCAGTAAGAGCGAGGAAGATTTCAAGATGCTCAATTAAAACCTTTGCCGACATTGAAACGGCTTCGTTGGCTCTGATAGAACCGTCGGTCCAAACCTCAAGGGTAAGCTTGCCCTTATCGGTAACATTACCTACACGGGTGTTATCAACCGTGGGGTTAACCTTAAGAACAGGGGTATATATTGAGTCAACGGGAATTACACCGATGATGTTCTGCTCGGGCTTGTTCTGCTCAGCAGGTACATATCCTCTGCCCTTATCGAGCGTCATTTCCATATTGAGCTTAGCGCCTGCATCAAGAGTTGCTATGTGAAGCTCGGGATTAAGAATCTCAACCTCAGAGTCAGCCTTGATGGATGCAGCGGTAACCTCACAGGGACCTTCTGCTTCGATATAGATTTTCTTAACGGTATCGGAATGAAGCTTACAAATCAATCCCTTTAAGTTGAGAACGATTTCTGTAACATCCTCTTTAACTCCGGGAATGGTTGAAAACTCATGAACAACACCGTCGATTTTAACCGAGGTAACAGCCGCACCGGGGAGAATTGAAAGCAAAACTCTTCTCATGCTGTTGCCGAGGGTTGTTGCATAGCCTCTCTCCAACGGCTCCATAACAAATTTACCGTAGGTACCGTCAGGTGTGATTTCGACTGTTTCTATTCTGGGCTTTTCAATTTCTAGCATTTAAAAGCTCCGTTTCTCCGTGTTGTAAAATTTTTGTTATCCACTGTCTCAGCACGGAGAGACAGTGAAGTAATGAATAATTACTATTACTTAGAATAGAACTCGACAATAAGCTGCTCTTCAACAGGAGCATCAATCTGCTCTCTTGTGGGGAGATTGATTACCTTTGCAGAAAGGTTATTGCGATCTATTTCGATCCACTGAGGAATCGGTCTTGCGGAATTAGCTTCAACAACAGCCTTAATCTTCTCGCTGCCGCGGCTCTTTTCGCAGATGGAAATAACGTCGCCAGCCTTAAGGAGATAGGAAGCGATATCAACACGCTTGCCGTTAACCTCATAGTGACCGTGACCTACAAGCTGTCTTGCTTCGGCTCTTGAAGAAGCAAAGCCAACTCTGTAAACTACATTATCAAGACGGCTCTCGAGAATTCTTAACAGGTTGTCACCAGTAACTCCCTGCTTTCTCTCAGCAATCTCAAAATAATGATAGAACTGATTTTCCTGAACACCATAAAAGCGTCTTGCAGTCTGCTTAGCTCTGAGCTGCAATCCGTATTCAGATGACTTCTTTCTACCCTGTCCGTGCTGACCGGGAGCATAGCCCCTTAAACCAACAGAACATTTCTCAGAATAGCATCTTTCGCCCTTTAAGAACAATTTCTGTCCCTCACGGCGGCAAAGTCTGCATACTGCACCGGTATATCTTGCCATCTATTACACCTCCAAAATTTTGTTGCAAATAAATTTTTGCCTTTAACGATTAAACGCGTCTTCTCTTCGGAGGACGGCAACCGTTGTGGGGAATCGGGGTTACGTCCTTAATAAGACTAACCTCAAGACCTGCAGACTGAAGCGCACGAATAGCAGCTTCGCGGCCTGCTCCGGGGCCCTTAACATATACTTCTACCGTTTTAAGACCATGCTCCATAGCAGCCTTTGCTGCAGTTTCAGCTGCACTCTGTGCTGCGAAAGGAGTAGACTTTCTTGAACCTCTGAAACCTAACTCACCGGCAGATGCCCAGGAAAGAGCATTACCCTGTGTATCGGTGATGGTAACAATGGTATTGTTGAAGGTAGACTGGATATGGGCAGCGCCACGTTCAATATTTTTCTTTTCACGGCGACGACGTGTAGAAGTCGTCTTCTTAGCAGTAGCCATATTATCTTCCTCCTACTTATTTCTTCTTGTTAGCTATGGTCTTCTTAGGACCTTTACGTGTACGTGCGTTGGTCTTGGAACGCTGACCTCTTACAGGCAGATTCTTACGATGACGCAAACCACGATAGCTACCAATTTCGATAAGTCTCTTGATATCAAATGCGATTGTACGGCGACGGTCACCCTCAACCTGAAGGTTATGGTCGATGTATTCACGCAGCTTTGAAATATCGTCTTCAGTTAAGTCCTTAACACGAGTATCGGGATTAATACCGGTATCGGCAAGGATTTTTTTAGATGTTGTAAGACCAATTCCGAATATATAGGTGAGTCCTATTTCAACTCTCTTCTCGTTCGGAAGGTCAACACCAGCAATACGTGCCATTTATCAAAGCACCTCCATATTTTTTACTCGCGCAATTAACCCTGACGCTGTTTGTGCTTGGGGTTCTCACAGATAACCATGATTTTTCCCTTGCGCTTTATGATTTTGCATTTTTCGCAAATCTTTTTAACAGAAGGTCTGACTTTCATTTGGATTATACCTCCTAAAATTTTTATCTGCTTACTTGGAACGCCAAGTAATACGTCCCTTAGACAGATCATATGGGGACATTTCAACCGTTACCTTATCACCGGGTAATATACGTATGAAATTCATACGAAGCTTACCGGAAATATGGGCAAGTATTATATGTCCTCCCTGAATTTCCACCTTGAACATTGCGTTAGGCATAGCTTCAACAACGGTGCCTTCAAGTTCTATCATATCCTCTTTTGACATTAAGCTTCCTCCTTCGTATCACGGGTATCCCGATATATTGCGAGTGCCCGTTTTATAGCCTTATTACTTTTTAAACTGCTTTCCTCAAGCGTAGTTTTTGTAAGGGCAAGATGCTTTTTATTCTTCATCTTGGGCCTTTCAAGCGGTCTTTCCTTTCCGTCACATAGGAAAAAGAATTTGTCCTTCTCTCCCACGATAACAAGAAATCTATCCTTGTCCCGTCCCGCCTTGGAACACACAACTCTACCTATCATATTACACCTCAGGGATTGTCATTATCTGAGGGCCTGATGAGGTAATTGCAACGGTGTGCTCAAAGTGAGCAGAGAGAGAACCGTCCTTGGTTAAAACAGTCCAACCGTCGGGCATAATCTCCACTTCTGAGCCTCCTGCATTAACCATGGGCTCAATGGCAAGTGTCATTCCCGGCATAAGGCGGATTCCCCTTGATGGGGCACCAAAGTTTGGAACCTCCGGAGCCTCATGAAGCTTGGTGCCTATTCCGTGACCGACAAACTTTCTGACCACCGAATAACCTCTCGCTTCAATATAGCTCTGAACAGCGTGACCGATATCACCGATTCTGCCGCCTGCAACTGCCGCTTTTATACCTTCGTAAAGGCTTTCACGGGTTGCATCCATCAGCCGCTTTGCTTCCTCGGAAACATCTCCGCAAGCAAAAGTCGCAGCGTTATCGCCGTGATATCCGTTAAACAAGGCTCCTAAGTCAACACTGACTATATCACCCTGTTTTATAACACGCTTCCTAGAGGGTATACCATGAATAACTTCGTTGTTTACTGATATACAGGCGGTGGCAGGATAGCCTTGATAATTCTTAAAGTTAGGAACTGCTCCCTGACTTCTGATATAATCCTCGGCTATCTTGTCAAGCTCGGCAGTTGTTATGCCGGGCTCTATCGCCTTACCTACTAACTGTAATGCTCCGGCCGATATCCTGCAAGCCTCACGCATAACGCTCAGCTCACGACCGGTTTTAAGCACTATCATAGGCTAATTCTCCAATGCGCTGAGAACCAGGGCGGTGGTATCCTCCACCTTATCCTGTCCTTCAACGGTAAGAAGCTTTCCTTGTGCTGCATAATACTCTTTAAGGGGCTCGGTCTGCTCGTGATAAACATTAAGTCTGTTCATTACGGTTTGAGGCTCATCATCCTTACGGATAACAAGCGTACCCTCGCAAAGATTGCATACACCCTCTTTTGCCGGTTTTTTGTACTCAGTATGATAACTGGCACCGCACTTCTCACAAACCCTTCTTCCGGACATACGCTTTACTATCTCACTGTCAGCAACCTCAATAGAGAGAGCGCAGTTGATATCAAAGCCCATATCGTCCAAAGCTTCAGCCTGAGGAATTGTGCGGGGAAAACCGTCAAGAATGTAACCGTTTGCACAGTCACTCTCATTAAGGCGTTCCTTGATGATGCCTATTACAACATCATCGGGAACGAGGTTTCCTGCATCTATATATGATTTAGCCTTTAATCCCATTTCAGTACCGTTTTTAAGTGCAGCACGGATAATGTTGCCGGTTGAAATGGTCGGAATATTGTATTTCTCAGAGATTATCTCTGCCTGAGTGCCCTTACCGGCACCAGGTGCTCCTAAAAGTATGAGCTTCATATTATACTCCTTTAATCCTAATCAAGGAATCCCTTATAATGACGCATCATCATCTGGGACTCAAGATTACGAACTGTGTCAAGAGCAACACCTACCATAATCAGAACGGAAGTACCGCCGAGGGAAATATTGATTCCGCCGACACTGCCGAGGATTATGGGGAGAATTGCTATAACGCTTAAGAATAAAGCGCCCAGCAAGGTTATTCTTGACAAAATCTTGGATATGAAATCCGAGGTGGGCTTACCGGGACGTATA
>JAFPAV010000028.1 GCA_017390725.1 Clostridia bacterium
AAATTCCCCGAAAATATTGCCGTTGTAACCTCAAATACAGGCGCCGCCGTTCAGGATATTATGAATATACTTTCAAGGCGGTATCCATTAGCCCGAGTTATAATGTGTCCCGTTGCAGTTCAGGGTGAGTTGGCAGTACCCGATATGGTAAACACCCTTGAGAGAATATATGCTCTTAACAATGTTGATTTAATAATTATCGGAAGAGGCGGAGGATCTATTGAGGATTTATGGGCTTTCAATAATGAAGCCCTTGCCCGTAAGATATATGAATCGCCGGTGCCTGTTATTTCGGCTGTCGGCCACGAAACTGATTTTACGATTTGCGATTTCGTTGCCGACCTTCGCGCTCCCACACCTTCGGCTGCAGCCGAACTTGCGGTGCCAAATAGTGCTGAGCTTAAAAATAAGATTGAAAAATTGCAGAGTAATATGTGTTCTTTGCTTAGAGCAAAATATAACTACTGCGCAACCCGTTTTGACGCGGTTACGGCTTCTCCTATGCTTAAAAAGCCTCTTGATGCCTTGATATTTGACCGATATGAGCATCTTGATAAATTAAGTGAAAAAATTTTTACCCTTACCGAGAAAAAAATAAACGAAAGAGAGAAGCAGTTCTCTTTGCTTTCATCGGTTCTCGAAACATTATCACCCCTTAAGGTTATAAACCGCGGATATGCAGTAGCCGAGGCTAATGGTGAAATAGTAAAAAGCATATATCAGGTTAAAATAGGGGATAGTTTAAATCTTAGATTGAATGACGGTAGACTTACCTGCCAAATCACAGAAAAGGAGCAGACAAATGAGTAAAAAGATAAAATTTGAAGAGTCCTTAAGTGAGCTTGAAAATATAGTAAAACAATTAGAGGACGGAAACTGCTCTCTGGATGAATCTATCGAGCTTTTTAAAAAGGGAATCGAAATATCAGGTGAATGTAAAAAGACCTTGGATAATGCAAGGCAAACCGTTATTTCTTTAACCGAGGCCGAGGCGGAGGAAAATGATGATTAATGCTCTTTTAAAAGCACATGCCCAAAAAATTGAAGATAATTTTAATTTTTTGTTGCCCGAAAACGATGAAAAATACAAAAAAGTTACCGAAGCTATGCGTTATAGCTTTTTAAACGGTGGAAAGCGTATCCGCCCCGCATTGATGCTGGAATTTTTCAGCCTTTGCGGCGGTGAGGGTGACGGTGCTTTAAATTTTGCCACAGCCCTCGAGATGATACATTGTTATTCTCTTATACACGATGATTTACCCTGTATGGATAACGATGATATGCGCAGAGGAAAGCCCTCTTGCCATAAAGCCTTTGGTGAGGATACAGCTCTTCTTGCAGGGGATGCCCTTTTAACCTATGCCTTTGAGGTTGCTTCAAAAACAAAAGGAGCTACAAAGGATAATGTGATTAGAGCTATCGGAGTTCTTGCAAAGAATGCGGGTTATGCGGGGATGATAGGCGGTCAGGTTATTGACCTTGCTATTGAAAATACACCCTGCGATATAGAAACCATAAAGGAAATGTATCTTCTTAAAACAGGCGAATTGCTGTGCGCTGCAGCCGAAATCGGTTGCATTTTAGCGGGAGCGGATGGTGAAAAAATATCCGCCGCCCGAAGGTATGCTCAGAATGTTGGTCTTGCTTTTCAGATTATCGATGATATCCTTGATAATATCGGGGATGAGAAGCTTTTAGGTAAACCTGTTGGCAGTGACCAAAAGAATAATAAAACTACCTTTGTTTCAAAATACGGAATAGAGGAATGCAGAAATATAGCCGCAAGGCTTACTGAGACTGCTAAAGAAGCACTCAACGCTTTTGAAGGGGATAAAACAAATATTGTCGCTCTGACAAATTATCTTCTTGAAAGAAATTATTAAGTATTAAAGGATGTTCGTTTAATTGGATTACTCTGTTATAAAGGGAATTAAAAGCCCTGAAGATGTAAAAAAATTAAATAAGAAAGAAATAGAAGCTCTTTGCGATGAAGCAAGGTCGGTTATTATTGAAACCGTTTCAAAAAACGGCGGTCATCTTGCGTCTAATTTAGGTGCTGTGGAGTTAACTGTTGCTCTCCACAGAAGTTTTTCTACTCCTAAGGATGCTATAATTTTTGATGTCGGCCATCAATCCTATACTCATAAGCTTTTAACGGGACGCTTCAATGAATTTTCCACCCTTCGAACCAAGGGAGGAATATCGGGATTTATGCGCCCCGATGAGAGTGAGCACGATGCTTTCGTAACGGGACACAGCAGTAATTCTATTTCAGCCGCATACGGAATTTATAAGGCTAAAAGGATATCCGGCGAGGAGGGTACTGCCGTTGCTGTTATAGGTGATGGTGCTCTGACCGGTGGTATGGCTTATGAAGCTCTTAACAATGCAGGAAGTGCCCGTAGCAATTTTATTATCGTCCTCAATGATAATAAAATGTCCATTTCAAGAAATGTGGGCGCATTGGCAAGAAGTCTTACAAAAATGCGCAACAAACCTAAATACCATAAATTTAAAAATGCTTTCAGCAACTTTTTAATAGATATTCCCTTTATAGGAAAAAAAATTAATTCCTTTATCTTCTATTTAAAAGAGGGAATTAAGAATATCGTTTACCGCAACAATGTTTTTACTGCTATGGGATTTAACTATTTAGGCCCTGTGGACGGTCATAATGTTGAAGAGATGGAAACCTTGTTTAATATTGCTAAGACATATACAAGACCTTCTGTGGTTCATATAATAACAACCAAGGGTAAGGGATACGAATATGCCGAAAGCAGTCCCAAAAGCTATCACGGTGTAGCCCCCTTTGATATAGAGAAAGGGGCTTCCTTTGGCGGAAAGGAATGCTTTTCCGATGTTGCGGGTGAAACCCTTTGCTCCCTTGCCGAGAAGGATAAAAAAATAGTGGCTATAACAGCCGCTATGACTTCGGGAACAGGACTTAGCAAATTCGCTCATGATTACAAACAGAACTTTTTTGATGTAGGAATAGCAGAGCAACACGCAGTAACCTTTGCGGCTGGACTTGCCAAAGGGGGATTAAAGCCCTTTTTTGTGGTTTATTCATCCTTTTTGCAAAGGGGATATGACCAGCTTGTTCACGATGTGGCTATAGCAGGGCTTCCCGTAAAGCTTTTAATAGACAGAGCGGGAATAGTCGGTGAGGACGGCGAAAGCCACCAGGGTGTTTTTGATGTATCCTATCTTACGGGGATTCCTGGAATTAATGTCTATTCTCCCTGTAATTATAATGAGCTTAAGGCTATGATTGAGCAAACCGCCGATAATGATGAATTTGCGGCTATAAGATATCCGAGAGGAGCACAGCCCGAAAACTGTAAATTTGATTATTCCGGCAAGGATTTTGATGTTTTTGGCGGCAATAGTAAAAAGGCAATAGTTACCTACGGAAGATTATCCTCCTTTGCCCTTGAAACAAAGGAAAAACTCAAGGATATAAACGTTATAAAGCTTAATAAGATTTACCCTCTAAGCGATGAATTAATATCCTCTTTAAAGAAATTTGATGAAATTCACTTTTTTGAAGAGAGTGTTAAAAGCGGCGGTATAGCCGAGCATATAGCAGGTAAGCTTTATGAAAGCGGTTTTAACAACAAATTCAAGATACATGCAATTTCCGATACATTTATACCTCATATGAGTGTATCAGAAGCGTTAAACGAAAACGGACTTTCTACGGAATCAATGATAGAGTGGTTAAGTAAATGACAGAAAAATTAAGACTGGATGTTGCTCTTACCGAAAAGGGCTTTGCCGAAAGCAGAGAAAAGGCAAAGGCGCTAATTATGTCGGGTATAGTTTATGTAAATAATCAAAAATCCGATAAGGCGGGTACAACGGTTAAGAGCGACGATTTAATTGAGGTAAGGGGAGCAACCCTTAAATATGTAAGCCGAGGCGGATTAAAGCTTGAAAAGGCAGTAGATTGCTTTTCCCTTTCTTTAGAGAATTGTGTGTGCGCTGATATCGGCGCATCGACAGGTGGCTTTACCGACTGTATGCTTCAAAACGGAGCATCAAAGGTTTATTCTATTGATGTGGGTTACGGTCAGCTTGCCTGGAAACTGCGGAGCGATGAAAGGGTAATAAACCTTGAGAGAACCAATTTCAGATATGTAACCAAAGAGCAGGTTCCCGATGAGCTGGATTTTGCTTCGGTTGATGTATCCTTTATCTCTCTTGCACTTATTCTGCCCGTAATGAGAACTCTACTTAAAGATGGCGGAAAGGCAGTATGCCTTATAAAGCCTCAGTTTGAAGCAGGCAGAGAGAACGTTGGTAAAAAGGGTGTTGTACGGGATAAGAGTGTACATATAGCCGTTATAAATAAAATAATTGATTTAATAGCAGAAAATAAATTTTCTCTTTTGGGATTGGATTTTTCTCCCGTTAGAGGACCTGAGGGAAATATAGAATATTTATGCTATATTGAAAAAAATGAAAATCCGACTGTATTGTGTGACAAGAGCGCACAGGATGTTGTGGATGAATCCTATATAGAATTGAAGGGGTGATACGATGAAGGTAGCTGTTTTACCGAATCTCGATAAACGAGGTTCTGCGGATATGGTTGAAAAGCTGGGAGATTTTCTAAAAAAAGAAAATATAACCGCTTATATTCCCGATAGCATACTTAATCCGAAATATATTTCCATACCCGAAAATGAATTATTCCGAGTTGCAGATATAATCATAACCATCGGTGGCGATGGCACCATTATGCGCTTTGCCAAGCGTGCCGCATTGGACGGTAAACCGATTTTGGGTATAAATGCAGGAAGAATGGGATTTCTTGCAAATATTGAGCAAAATGAACTGCATCTTCTCACGAAATTGTTGGATGGTGATTATACCATCGAAAAAAGAATGATGCTTTCGGTAACCGTTAAGGAAAACGGTAAGATTTTAGGTGAGTATAATGCTCTTAATGATGCAGTTATAACAAGCGGTTTTATTTCGAGAATAATTGATGTTTCCGCCTCTGTTTTTGGAGATGCAATTAATTATCGTGCAGATGGATTGATTATATCAACTCCTACAGGCTCAACGGCTTATTCCATGTCAGCAGGCGGCCCTATTATAGACCCTGCAGCCGAGACTATATGTATTACTCCTATTTGTTCGCATTCCCTTTCTGCAAAACCGATTATTCTGGGAGCGGATACTAAAATACGTCTTAAGGCTTTCTCAAAAAAGAGAACCGATATATTCCTTACTGTTGACGGAAGAAAGGTGTGTTCGGTAAAGCCTTATACCGAAATTTATGTTACCAAATCTGAAAGTACAGTTCAGCTAATAAGAATTAACGAGCGTTCATTTTATAAGACCTTAGCGTGTAAATTTGCAGACGGAAGGAGTGTATATGGTGAAAAGCAAGAGACAAGAACAAATTATCAACCTGATAAAAAATAAAATTATAATAACCCAAGAGGATTTACAGAACGAGCTTGAAGCTATGGGCTTTAATGTAACCCAGTCAACTGTTTCCCGTGATATAAAGGAATTAAGAATTGTTAAGGGGCATGACCAGAGCGGAAATTATCGTTACATTGCAGGGGAAGGTAAATCTGCATTGCAGCATTCTGATGATCATTATGCCGTGCTTTTTGCAAAGTCGGCTAAAAGCGTAGATTATTCACTTAATAACGTGGTTGTAAAGTGCTATAACGGCATGGCTTCAAGCGCCTGTGTTGCCATTGATAATTTGTTTGGCGATATGATGCTTGGCTCTCTTGCAGGGGACGATACCATTATAGCCGTAACCAAAAGCGAACAGCATTCGGTATTGCTAACCGAAGAACTAAATAAACTTTTGTAAGTAGGATAAAAGATGTTAAAATATCTTCATATTGAAAATATTGCGGTAATCGAAAAATCTGATATTGATTTAATCGGCGGATTTAACTGTCTTACGGGTGAAACGGGTGCAGGTAAATCTATTGTAATTGATTCTATTAATGCTGTTATGGGCGAGCGTACATCTAAGGAGCTTATCCGAAGCGGATGTGAATTCGCAGAGGTTTCTGCTGTTTTTGGCGATGTTAATACAACCGCCCTTAAGCAATTAGAAGAAAATGGAGTTACCCCCGATGAGGACGGCAATATAATAATTTCAAGAAAGCTTAGTTTAAACGGCAAAGGAATTATTAAGATAAACGGTCAACCAATCACCGCTGCAATACTTAAGGAAATTTCAAAAAATCTCATAAATATTCACGGTCAGCATGATAATCAGGCTCTTTTAAACCCCGATAATCATTGCGGTTTTATTGATGCGGTGGCCGAAGACGAGAAATATATATCGGATTATTATGCCGAATTTAAAAAGCTTAATGAAATTCGCCGTGAGCTTCAGTCCTTGGAGATGAATGAGGACGAGAAGTTAAGGAAAATAGACCTTCTTAAATATCAGATAAACGAGCTTAAATCTGCCAATATAAAGATTGGGGAAATTAATGAGCTTAACTCCCGTTTAACCCTTGTGAAAAATTATGAGAAGAATAGCTCTAAACTCAATGAAGCATATTTTGCTCTAAAGGGGGACGATGATAGCGAAGGCGCCTGCTCATTAGCACAAAAGGCTCGAAAGGCGTTAAGTTTCTTAGAAGATAAAGGGCTTCAAAAGAGTGCAGAGGAGCTTGGAAATGCCATAGAAATACTGGAAACAGTTTGTGCTGACATTAGAGATTTCAGCGATAATATGGCTCTGGGTTCATTAAATGCAAATGAAATCAATGAAAGACTTGATTTGCTCCATAAACTTATGTTAAAATACGGTGAAAACGAGGAAAAAATGCTGAGTTTTCTCGAGGAAGCCGAAAAACAGCTTGAAAATATTGAGTTTTCTGATAAAAGAATTGATGAGCTCGGAATATTGCTTGATCAATCAACGCAGCGGCTTATTAAGTTTGCCGATAAACTAACCCAAGAAAGAATTAAAGCAGCTTCAAAATTTGAAAAACAGGTTTGCGAAATATTAAAGTATCTTAATATGCCTGATGTAAAGTTTGCCGTTAAGATAGATAAGGGAAGATACACCAAAAACGGGTGTGATACGGTTGAGTTTCTGATTTCCGCCAATGCGGGCGAAGATATGAAGTCCCTTCACAAAATCGCCTCGGGGGGTGAGCTTTCCCGTGTTATGTTAGCAATCAAGAGTGTTCTTTCGGATAAGGATACCGTTGATACACTGATTTTTGATGAAATCGATTCGGGAATCAGCGGATATGCGGCAGGAAAGGTTGCAAATCAGCTAAGGGAGGTAGCGCAAAACCGTCAGGTAATATGTGTTACCCATTTAGCTCAGATAGCGGCTGTATGCGATAATCATCTGCTTATTGAAAAGAAAACCAAGAATAACAGAACATTTACCGAGGTTAAAAGCCTTGATTATAATGATAGAATTGAAGAAATTGCAAGAATTATGTCAGGAACACAAATGACAGAAAATCTGTATAATTCAGCAAAGGAACTTCTTGAAAGGAAAGTAGACTATGAAAATTTATGATGAATTAGTAGCCAGAGGTCTTATAGCTCAGGTTACCGATGAGGACGAAATCAGAGACCTTGTAAATAACGGAAAGGCTGTTTTTTATATTGGGTTTGACCCCACGGCTGATAGCTTGCATGTTGGTCACTTTATGGCTCTTTGTCTTATGAAGAGACTCCAGATGGCAGGTAATAAACCGATAGCTCTTATCGGAGGTGGTACCGCTTATATAGGTGACCCCTCGGGCAGAACCGATATGCGTTCTATGATGACTCCTGAGCAGATTCAGCATAACTGCGATTGCTTTAAAAAGCAGATGAGCCGTTTTATCGAGTTCGGCGAGGGCAAAGCTCAGATGGTTAACAATGCCGACTGGTTGCTTGGTATGAACTATGTTGATATGCTCCGTGATGTAGGCGCTTGCTTCTCGGTTAATAATATGCTTCGTGCCGAGTGCTATAAGCAGAGAATGGAAAAGGGACTTTCCTTCCTTGAGTTCAACTATATGATAATGCAAAGCTATGACTTCTATCATCTTTTCAAGGAATACGGCTGTAATATGCAGTTCGGCGGAGATGACCAGTGGTCTAATATGTTGGGCGGAACCGAGCTTATAAGAAAGAAGCTTTCTAAGGATGCCTATGCTATGACGATAACTCTTCTTCTCAATTCTGAAGGAAAGAAGATGGGTAAAACCGTAGGCGGTGCCGTTTGGCTTGACCCCGAAAAAACCTCTCCCTATGAATTTTATCAGTATTGGCGTAATGTTGCCGATGCCGATGTTCTTAAATGTATCAGAATGTTAACCTTCCTACCTCTTGAGGAAATAGATAAAATGGATTCCTGGGAGGGCAGTCAGCTTAACACTGCTAAGGAAATATTAGCCTTTGAACTCACAAAGCTTGTTCACGGTGAAGAAGAGGCTACAAAGGCTCAGAATACCGCAAGGGCAATTTTTGCCGGCGGTGGAAGCGATGAGAATATGCCCTCAACTGCATTGTCTGAGTCTGATTTCACCGATGGTAAAATCGGTATCCTTGATGCTATGGTTAAATGCGGTCTTATAACCTCCAAGGGCGAGGGTAAACGTCTTGTTCAGCAGGGCGGTATTAGTCTTAACGATGAAAAGGTAACTGATCCTTTCGCTTCAATTACTATCGATGAGGTTAAGAGCGGCGCTGTAATTAAAAAGGGCAAAAAGGTATATCATAAGGTAACCTTGTAAATAATAATTAGTATAAACTTTTAGGAGGAAAAATTATGAAAAACTTATTAGGAACAAAAACCGAGCAAAATTTAAGAGATGCTTTTGCAGGCGAATCCCAGGCAAGAAATAAGTATACCTATTATGCTTCTAAGGCAAAGAAGGATGGCTATGTTCAGATAGCTAAGATTTTTGAGGAAACGGCTGCTAACGAAAAGGAACACGCTAAGATTTGGTTCAAGCTCTTGCATGACGGCGGAATCCCCACCACAGAGGAAAACCTTCTCGATGCTGCTGAGGGTGAGATGTATGAGTGGACTGATATGTACGCTCGTATGGCTGAAGAAGCTAAGGAAGAGGGCTTTGATGATATTGCAAGACTCTTTGCTCAGGTTGGTGCTATCGAGAAGCATCACGAGGAAAGATATCGTAAATTACTTGCTAATGTCAAAGAGGGCTTAGTTTTCTCAAGAGATAATGATATGATTTGGCAGTGTTCTAACTGCGGTCATATAGTAATCGGTAAAAAAGCTCCTGAGCTTTGTCCCGTTTGCGCTCATCCTAAGGCATATTTTGAGATTAAAGCTGAAAATTATTAATTGTTTGAAGGCACAGAATTTTTTCTGTGCCTTTGTTTGACTTTAGGGATTTAATGTGTTAAAATTATCTAAAAGTGAGGTTGAGCTTATGCAAAGAGAAAATTTTTTAGATGATTTATATGAAGCAGTCCTGACCTTGAAAAATAAGGAGGAATGCCGCATCTTCTTTAAGGATATATGCACTCCTAAGGAAATGGATGCTATAGCCCAAAGATTCGTTGTTGCAAAAATGCTTAACGATAATTGTGTTTATAAGGATATCGTTGAAGCAACGGGCGCAAGTACGGCTACGATTAGCCGTGTAAACCGTTCTTTGGATGAAGGCCTTTCTATGGTGCTTTCGAGGTTGGATAAATAATGGGTGAATATGGATGCTTTGCGCAGGTCTATGATAGACTGATGCGTGATGTTGATTATAAAAAAAGAACAAGGTATTTACTGTCATTATTTAAAAAGTTTGATAGAGAGCCGCAGCTTTTACTGGATGTTGCTTGTGGAACGGGCGGTTTTTCAAATGAATTTGCTTTAAAAGGAACACAGGTGATAGGCATTGATATGTCGGAGGATATGCTGTCTGTAGCAAGACAGAATTCTGCCGATTTAGGTACCGATGTGCTGTTTCTTTGCCAAAAAGCAGAGGAACTCGATTTGTATGGCACGGTGGATGGTGCCGTATGCTGTCTCGATAGCCTCAATCATATAACCGAATATGAGACCCTTTGTAAAGCATTAAAGCGTATAGCGCTTTTTTTAGAGGAAGACAGACTCTTTATTTTTGATGTGAATACGGTTTATAAGCATAAAAACATACTTGCCGATAATATATTTGTTATTGAGCAGGAGGATGTTTACTGTGTTTGGCAAAACGAATCCTATGAAGATAGTATGATAACCGATATTTATCTGGATTTTTTTGTTGAAGAGAACGGTAAATATAATCGTTGTTCTACCGAGTTTTCAGAAAGAGCCTATACTCATTCCGAACTGGAAAAGGCGTTAGATGCTGCGGGACTTCAGATAGTTGAAGTTTATGCCGATATGACCGAGGAAAAACCCTCTGATGAAACCGATAGGGTAATTTATGTAACAAGGAAGAAAAGAGAAAAATAAATGGCAAAGCTTATAAGATGTATAACGAGTGACGGAGCTATAATGGTCAGTGCTATTCACAGTACTGATATAGTGTCCGAAGCTGAAAAAATTCATAAAACCTCAGCGGTTGTTACCGCTGCTTTGGGCAGACTTTTAACCGCAACCTCAATGATGGGTAATATGCTAAAGGGTAAGGATAATTCTATTACCCTTAAAATTGCGGGCGATGGTCCTGCTGGTTCCTTGATAACGGCCGCCGATGCGGACGGTAATGTCAGAGGATACGTTATGAATCCTGTCGTTGAGATACCTCTCAAGGAAAACGGTAAGTTAGATGTTTGCGGAGCAGTAGGTAAAAACGGCAGTCTGTATGTAATAAAGGATTTAGGTCTTAAGGAGCCCTATAACGGTTTTGTGCCTATTACTTCGGGGGAAATTGCCGAGGATATTACGGCTTATTATGCAATAAGCGAACAGATACCTACAGTGTGTGCTTTAGGTGTTCTGGTTAATCCCGATTTAACTGTAAAAAAAGCAGGGGGATATATAATTCAGTTATTGCCAGCTGCTGATGATTTAGTAATAGATAAACTGGAAGAGAATGTAAAAAAAGCAAAGCCTGTAACAACAATGCTTGAGAGCGGAATGGATATTGAGGATATTGTCAGAAATGTTCTTGAAGGCTTTGATGTTGAGGTTCTATATACCGAGAATCCCGAATATAAATGTAAATGTTCGAGGGATAGAGTAGAGCGTGCTTTGATAAGTCTTGGAAGCAAAGAATTGGATTCAATGGCCGATGAATTACCGGTAAGTGAGGTCAAATGTCACTTCTGTGATAAGGTTTATAAATTCACCAGTGAAGAAATAAAAAAATTATCAAAAAATTGCAAAAAAACACTTGACATTAAACCCTGATTATGCTATTATATTGCTTGTCGCCGGTGAGTGATACAAACCAGGCGCGGCCGATGTGGGAGCATAGCTCAGCTGGGAGAGCATCTGCCTTACAAGCAGAGGGTCACAGGTTCGAGCCCTGTTGTTCCCACCAAATGGCCTGGTAGTTCAGTTGGTTAGAACGCTAGCCTGTCACGCTAGAGGTCGTGGGTTCGAGCCCCATCCAGGTCGCCATTTGCCTCTGTAGCTCAGTCGGTAGAGCAGGGGACTGAAAATCCCCGTGTCGTTGGTTCGATTCCGACCGGAGGCACCATGGATATGCGGATTTAGCTCATCTGGTAGAGCGCCACCTTGCCAAGGTGGAGGTAGCGAGTTCGAGCCTCGTAATCCGCTCCATAAGGACGCTTAAAAGTATTAAGCGTCCTTTTTTAAACTAAATAAGGCACCATAGCCAAGTGGTAAGGCAGAGGTCTGCAAAACCTTTACGCCCCGGTTCAAATCCGGGTGGTGCCTCCACAAAATTCGTGCTTAGTGGCACGAAGCCTGAAAACCCTTGATTTTTCAAGGGTTTTCAGTGCTTTTTGGGACAATTTTTAGGAAGAGGAAAAAAGGCACGGATTAAAGTCTTTTTTTGAACCTAAAAAGCTTGGACTGGCAACTTAAATATTAAATGCTCTGAAAACCGAGATTTTCTTTACAAAAATTTGATTTGTAATGGGGATCCGGCTTTTTCTTTACCGGAAAGCCCCGAAAGGAGCTAAAAATGGAAAAAAAGATTAACAGGGGCGTTATCAGAACAGGAGAAACCGATATTAAGGTGCATTTAATAGATAGTTTCCCAAATCATCCGTATCACGTCTTCGATGATGAGGACATGACAGAACTGGCCGCCAGCATTGAAGCTAACGGCCTGCTTAATCCCATAATTGTGCGCAGCAAAGCTGATGGTCGGTATGAATTGATTTCCGGCCACCGCAGAAAAAGGGCTTATGAAATTTTAAAAATAAATAAAATACGTGCTATTATCGTTGATGTTACTGATGATGAAGCCATCATCATGATGGTAGATAGCAACTGCCAACGTTCTAAGATCCTGCCAAGTGAGAAGGCGTTCTCCTATAAGATGAAGTTGGACGCTATAAAAAGGCAGGGAAAGCGCAACGATTTAACCTCGACACAAGTTGTGTCGAAGTTGAGGAGTACTCCGATAATCCTGAGTGGAGATTCTCGTATATCGTTAAGGAAGGCGAGGATGTCTGGAAGATTCGAAAGATGGATGATATTCCGTATAATTACTTGAAAAGTCATAATCTAATCGTAACCGAAAGAGCTGAGGAATTCTTAAAGTACACTGGTTTTCGTGAGTTTGTTGATGCGCATTTCAAGGATGATGAGCCGTTGCATGAGGCGATGACTTTGAAATCAATGTTCTATTTTTTGAATGCGTGTTCTACAACTACTTGCCTTGAGAAGATTGCCAAGCTTGGATGGACCAAACTTTGTGCGAGCTATGCCGAGGATATTACCCGAGAGAATGATATTGGCATAGAACCAAATGCAAGAACGATCCATGAGGTCTTAAAACTCCCTAAAAGATTGGTGACTTATATCACTGAGCACGTGAACAAAAATCCGTATTCAAGTGATGTTGCAAGGATTCAGAGCTTTTACTCTATTGACGAAAATGTTATGCCTGAGGACCTTGATTGGTGCGCTGCGCATAATGTTGATCCAGGAAACCTACGGCGAATTGTTCGTTTACTCAATATCAGTGTTCATCAAGCTGTCGAGTATTTAGAGCGTGTTCGTGTAAGCCAGTGCTTTATTCCAAAATCTGCTGTTATTGAGTGGTATGATTATCTCAATGCGGCAGAGAATATCCAGGCTGATTTAAGCGATATTATAACCAAACAAAAACTAAATGATTGGCTTGAGAAGAATGCAGGAAAAGGTATAAGAATTTAAAAAAAGCTGACTCACTTTTCTTAGAGACAGCCCATATTGAGCATTTTATGAGGTGTAAGTAAACGGAACGGGACCGTTATTTTTATTGAGAGATGAAGTTATATATGATAAAAGAATTTTAGTTGTTATTCTTCGTTAAAACTTATATAAAACCACTTATAGATATAAACCAGTTTTTTTGATGGAAGGAAAACAGAGAGATAGGGAAAAGTTCATTATGAATCTGTGTGTCTTGATGGATGAACGAAATTTATCCTGACAGCGCTTGAAGAATCACGCCAATAAGAACAACGGATATGTAGGATATTAAATTAAAATTTCTGTATGTTCATTAAAAAATGACTCTCTTTACTGTTATTCGGTATCCTAGGTAAAATATACAATATAAAATGGCACCCTATTAGATAAGAAAGGAAAAATTTATACTATGAAAAACTATGTAACGCATATCGTTTTGGGAAATGGACTTTCTGTTGACTTATTTACACCTGCGATATTTCGCTTGCGTAAGACAGAAATTGATGATGAGGTATGCCAAAATAAATATCTAATACCCTTTGCGGTGGGAAAGGTTGACCCATGGCAGGAGGTGAATTATACATTTGAGAAATCGGATTGCAAGGTGAGTATTAAGACAGAAAAACTGTTGATTACCGTAGACACATCAGATGCAAGTTTTACAGTTTGCTCTCCTGACGGAAAAATACAGATTTATCCGTCATACCGTCCTTCTTACGGTTTAATCCGTAACGGTTATATGATTTTTGACAGTGCAGCGTCTGTTTATGAGCAAAACGATAACAGCCGATTTGCGCATTGGTTTTATAATCCTGAAACCAAAAGATATGATGTCTTCCTAAAAGAAGATAAAATTATGGACCTATTCTTTATTTACGGTCCTGATTATGAAAAATTGTACAGCGGTTTCAACCAATTGACCGGTCCCGTTCCGCTACTGCATAAAAAGCTGTACGGATTTATGCAGACAAGACATCATGGCGATAAGGGTTCACAGGAAAGCTTACTTGCTCTTGCATCAAAGCTGCGCGAGCATCATATCCCCTGCGATACCTTGATACTCGATTACGAATGGGGAGACGGCTGTGAGGGAGATAAGAATATTCCGTGGGGCAGCGGATTGCAGTGGTCGCCTAAATATACTGCACCGCTGAGTCCAAAGGAAATGATAACAAGACTTAAGGAATTGCATTACGAGCTTATCCTTATATCGCATGGTGTTCCGAATTATCCGCATAAGGATGACATTCCCTCCGCACTTCCTCCCGGATATACCGGTTATAACCACGAACCTGAAAAATACTGGAATGCTTTAAAAGAAAAATTGGATATCGGCGTTATGGGCGTATGGCAGGATAATCGCCAGAACGATATCTGCCAAGGACAAATTTATGCAGGTATGCAGGATTATTTAGGTGAAGAAAAAAGGGCAACGCTTATACAATGCAGAGAAATGTATAACAATGAGCCGTGGGATTCACATTATAAGCCCATTCCGCTCACAAAATTGATTGGTTCTCATAGATATCCCTTTGATTGGACAGGTGACTGCGATAACAACTGGAGTGAACTCGAATACCAAATCAAAGCGATAATTAATGAGCAGGGGCCGCTAAAGGGAGTTTCTTACATAACCGCCGATGCTTTTTCAAAGAACTATAAGGTACAGGCTCGTTGGAATCAATTTATGAGCTTTAACAGTGTAGCCCGTTCTCACACACAGGAACCGTGGCAACCTGATTATTTCATCGACCCTGCGAAATTCAACTTCAACGAAACGGAAAGAGAGGATTCGTCAGGTTCTCAGCACAACGGTTCAGAGTCTGCGGAGAAGAGTGCGGAAAACAGTATTCGTAAGTATCTTACGCTTAGGTATAAGCTGATTCCTTACCTTTATTCCTATGCTTTTGAGCATTATAAAACCGGCTTCCCGATATGCCGACCCTTGATGATAGCATTTCCTAAGGATAAGCGGTGTTATAAAAATCAGTGGAAAACAGAGTATATGTTTGGTAAGGATATATTAATTGCACCGGTATATCAGGATTTTATGAATATGGAGATATATCTTCCCGAAAAAGAAAAATGGATAGATTTCTGGGACGGTACGGTTTACGAGGGCGGACAGGTGCTTGATTATGACACAACCGACTATGAAAAAATGCCTATATTCATTCGCTCAGGAGCAATTATCCCCATGCAGGAAAGCTGTGAATGGATTGATGCAGAAGAAAATAATAATCTTGATATCCATCTTTATCCCGATTCGGCTAATACTATGGCGCTATACTGTGACGACGGTACTTCATTAAAATATCAGCATGGTATTTATAATCTGACCGAAATCACTTGTGAAAAATCAGAAAACGGTATAGATATTGAAGTACAACCTATAAAGAGAGAGTATAAAGCGGAAGAAACGGAGGTTTATACCTTTTATCTTCACGGTGTGGAAGACAGTGAAAGCGTTAAATCGGATAATTGCACCGTGTTAGAAAAAGAATATCAATCCGATACACAGCTTCTTATTTTAAAATGCAGTTTCAGACGGGGAGAAAAGGTTCAGTTAAGTTTACGCTTAAAGTAGTAAATTGAGGCAATTGTGAGACTGTTGAATTTTAGGTATGTTGACTAAAAAATGTGTATCTACACAGTGATTTTGTTAGATGATAAAATAAACTTGGAGGTATTAGTATGAAAAAGTATATGTTAATTCAGAAAAAATGTCTATTTTTGATCGTTGCAGTTTGTATGCTGGCTTTAATGACAGTTTTACCTGTTACATCGTCTGCCGCAACCTCTTTTAGCGGCAATGGGACGAAAAATAACCCTTACATAGTCACATCAGCATCACAACTGCAAGCAATGGAGAAAAATCTATCTGCACATTATAAACTGGGTGCAAATATCGATCTGAGCTCTATAGCCAAATTTACACCGATCGGCTGTCTTGGTAAGCCGTTTAAAGGTACTTTTACCTGTGATGTAGATGGTCAGGGAAAACCACTGTATAAAATATCCAATTTAACGGTGTACAACGATGCGGGCGAAAAAAATAACCACAAGATAGAAAGCAATAATTATCCCGATTATAAAGAAAAGCTTTCGCGCTGGGAAGCCGGACTTTTCGGTTCAACAAACGGAGCTAAAATCTCAAACATTATTATCGTTAATGCAAACATAACCAATACGGTTGTAGGACAGAACAAACAAAATGCCGACGGCAGCTGGAATCCCGGTCAGGATGAACAGGGTGCGGCTATTCTTGTCGGCAAGGCATATGACAGTACAATAACCAAATGCTATGTTCAGGGTACAGTCACATCTTCTTCAAACGGAGTGGGTGGTTTGCTTGGAACTGCTGCGAATTGTAAAATCACCTATTGCTCTGCGGATGCGAATGTCTATGCAACGGGTTATTGGTGCGTTGGCGGACTTATCGGTTCGGCATATACCAATATAGATTACTGCTCTTTTAACGGCAGAGTGGAAACGGTTGGATCCAGTGTGGGTGCATTTGTCGGCGCACTAAGCAAGGAGTATGCGATAAATGATTGCTTCTGCACGGGAACGGTAAAGGGAGCCTCGAGCTTTGCTTCTTTTGTGAGTGTTGAAAGTCAGGCTTTCAATTGCTATACCACCTCGATTGTAGATGGCAGAACCAAAGCACAAACCAATACAGTTGCCACCAATAATTGTTATATTACAAATGCTGTAGGTGGTTTACAGACCGGATTTGGTGCGGCATCAAATGCTGATATTTTAAAGGCATTCAGCGGAAAAAAGGGTTGGATCACAACCGGTGTGGAGCTTCCACAGATTGAGGGTATTGCCACAGCAGAAACCGGCGTTGCTGACACAAACAGCAGTTCGGCAAAGGATACAAACTCTGAAATTGCTTCTGTACCGGAAGACACGCAGACAGCGGAAAACTCGGCAGACACCGTGGCAGAGAACACAGCAGAAAACGAAGAAGAGGATACTACAAACTCCGAAAAGCAAACGGTTGTGTTTAAAACCGAAAAAAGTGCGGCGGATAAAGCATTAATTATTACACTTTCGGTTTTGATTGTTGCAGTATTAATTGCCACTGTGGTAATGGTTGTTTTGGTGCTTGTAAAACTCAATCAGCTTAAACCTGTTGCCGATACAAGCGAAGCAGAAGATATTGTTTATGAGAGCCAAAAGGAGATTGAATAATTATGCGGTGCTTTTCTCCTTTACAAACAAAAAAAACCAAAAGCGGAGGATTTTCCAGGCAGCTGCCGTATCTGTTTCTTGTGCTTCCCGCTTTTATTTATGAGATTATCTTCTGGCTGCTTCCGCTGGGCGGCGTGGTCATTGCTTTTAAAGATTTTAATTACCGCGACGGTATTTTCGGCTCTCCATGGGTGGGCTTCAAGTATTTTGATTACTTTTTTACTTCGCAGGATGCCGTTCGTACCATCAGAAACACCATTTTGTATTCCGTATGGTTTCATGTGGTGGGCATTATTGCCGGTGTGTTTCTTGCTATCCTGCTGTATGAGGTCAGCAACCGCAAGCTGCTTAGGGTGTATCATACGACATTATTGGCGCCGTATTTTATTTCATGGGTTGTAGTGGCATATGTCTTCAATATCTTGTTGGGGTATAGCTACGGCGTGCTGAATCAGATGATAACCGCCTGCGGCGGCACGGCGGTTCAATGGTATTCCGAGCCTGCCTATTGGCCGGTGATTTTAACAATTGCGGCATTATGGAAAAACATCGGAATGGGCTGTGTGTTTTATTATGCGAATCTGATGTCGCTGGATGAGAATTTGTTTGAAGCCGCCGCGATCGACGGCGCCGGTCGTATCCGCCAGTGGATACATATAGGAATACCCTCCTTAATACCGCTGATTTGTATTCTGACCATAATGAAAATGGGAAGCATTATGGGAGGAGATTTCGGGTTGTTCTATCAGGTCAGCATGAATAATGGCGCGTTGTATCCGGCGACCGATATTTTATCTACTTATATTTACAGGGGTCTGGTTTCCGGAGGCTTAAGCGCGACCGCCGCTGTTGGATTGTTCCAAAGCGTTGTCGGATTTATTATGGTTGTCCTTTCCAATTCCGTCGTTAAACGCCTCGATCCCGATTCGGCGATGTTTTAAGGAGATGAGCACATGAAAAAAACAAAAGTTTATACAACGATCGTTCATTTGTTGTTGGTGTTAATGGCGTTAAGCTGTTTGATTCCGCTGATGATGGTTTTATCCGTGTCTTTTTCCAGACAAAGCGATGTGTTGACCTATGGTTATCGCCTTATTCCCATGCATTTTGACGTTACGGCTTATAAGATTCTGTTTAAAAATACAGGTCCTGTATTAAAGGCTTACGGCGTAACCGCTTATTATGCTGTTGTAAATACCGTACTTTCACTCTTAATATGCTCCATGGCAGGATACGCTATGTCAAGAAGTAATTTTAAAATGCGCAAATTTTTTAATTATTTCTTTTTGCTTACGATGCTGATCGGCGGAGGCACTATCCCCAGCTACATTCTGAAATCCAAATATCTCGGGCTAAGCAATAATCTCCTGCTATATGCGGTTAATGCGCTTGTTGCGGCATATACGATCTTCGTTTTTCGTACATTTTTTGCACAGATTCCCACCTCTTTGATTGAAGCCGCCACGATCGACGGAGCAAAGGAGAGACAGATCTTCGTTAAAGTGATATTTCCCATGTCTGTACCGGTATTTGCTTCCATGGGCTTTACCATGCTGATTGAAAAGTGGAACGACTATATAGTCCCGCTTTATTATATGACCAATAAGAATTATTACACGATACAGTATTATTTGCAGTTGGTTTTGAATGATTTGAATTTTATCAAACAATCTCTGCGATTGTCCGGCGCACAAACGCTGGCAACCGACGATATGCCTCTGGAAATATTAAAGTTCTCTCTGTGCGTTGTCGGTGCGCTTCCCGCTTTGATCGCTTTTCCGTTTTTCCAAAAATACTTTTCCAAAGGTATGGTTTTGGGTTCGGTTAAAGGATAGAAAAAATATTACAGTAAGGAGAAAAAGTTATGAAAAAATTAACGGCAATTCTGTTAGTCTGTCTTTTGCTGATTGCTCCGCTTTCCGGTTGCGAAAAAAAAGAGGACACAATTACGCTGCGTTGGACAATTATGATGTCTGAACAAAAGGATTTGTCAATGGTGCTTGAAAAGGCAAATGAAATGTTAAAAGATTTGTTGCCGGGCGTGAAGCTGAATCTGGAGTGTGTCGATTCCCTGCCGGATAAATGGTCTATGTGGATGTCTTCGGGAGAACCGATCGACCTTGCATGGAGCGGTTATTCTTTCGATATGGCTTCAGAAATCAAAAAGAACTCCTATATAGGCTTAAATGAATTGGTCGAGAAATATGCTCCGCATATCAAACAGGAAATCGAGGATTATGATTACGCATACAACGCAACAACGATTGACGGTGAGCTTTATGCGATTCCGCATATTCAGTACTATGTAGCGGAAACAACCTATATGACCATTCCTACAGAGCTTGAACAGTACATGGATTCGGATGCATTGCTTAATGCAGCACACGGAAGTCCTACAACGCAGGAAGACTTCTTTATTGAATTAGACAATTATTTTCAGAACATTAAACAAGCCGATGCATGGGATACCGATACCGTTGGCAGGTATATCAATAACCTGAAAAACTTTATGCAGTTTGTATTGTCACGCGGATTTGAATATGTTGGCTGCGGTACTAATACGGCATACATTTGTTATGAGGCGTTTGATCCGAATGCGGAAATTAAATGCTTCCTTGAAACAGAACAATTCAAAATGTTTATGAAGTACGTAAGAAAGTGGTATGAAGACGGAATCATTTCGCCTGACATTCTTACCGGCGGCGGAGGAGATGCATCCCGTCAATCTATTATGGGAGGTCACACGGTAGAAAACTGGTATAACGTTGATGATGAACGCGGCATAAAGCGCAAAGGAGATTTAACCTATTATTTGCTCGAAGCAAAAGAGAACAAATGGCAAGGTGTAGTTGATATTGTTAATGAAGCTACCTGCACGGTTATTCCTTATACTGCGAAGCATCCTGAGGAAGCAATTCAGTTGGTTGACCTTTTGCATAGCGAAGAAGGAAAAGAACTTTTAAATCTTTTATGCTACGGTATAGAGGGAGTACATTATGATAAAATTGGTGAAAACCGCATCCAGCCGTATGATTACGATACACAGGGTGACGCTAATTCAGCATACGGTATTCCCAATTGGATGCTTGGTAACCTGAATTATGTGTATGAGGTTCCAGTGGTTACCGAAGGTCAACCGGAATATGTGGACAATTACAACCGCGTTACTCGTAAGGAACAGCATAAGAGTGCACTTTATAATTTCCGTGTAGACAATTCAAATGTCACCAAGGAAATCTCTCAGGTTACTGCAGTATTTGCAGAATACTTAAATCAGTTGGTATTTGGTGTTTCGGCTGATTATGAGAAAATTTATAATGAGATGATAAAGAAAGCGGAAAAAGCCGGTCTCAGAACCATAATTGAAGATTTCCAGAAGCAGGCAGATGCATATATGGAATCAAACAAGTGATTCTTGGAAATCTACAGAAAGGAGAAGATTCCTTGCAAAAAACATTGTGGAAAAAATTAGCGGCACTGTGTATAGCTATGAGTCTGCTTGTGATTTCGGCTTCTCAGGTATTTGCGGCATCAAAATTACAGCTGTATTTGCGTGCAAGCAGTACAGTTGTGCAAAAAAAACAGAATTTTATTATTTCGTTCGGTGCTGCAAACAGTGGGGACATTGCCGCATTACATATAGAATTATTGTATGACAGTGCGGCTTTCACCATCGTGCAGACCGAGATAAAAAATGAACAGTTTTCCGATATGATCGTTGATACAAATACTGCCGGAAAGGTTATTATGATTTGGGATAACAAAGAAAATGTTGCGTTTTCGGGTGATATGCTCACGGTGGAATACAATGTAAACCTTTCGGCAACAGCATCGGATAAAGCCTTTTCTTTGACGGTCAAAGACCTATTTGATGATACTTTTAAGTATCTTGAGTACAGTGCCGGCACGGCTACGGTAACCATTTTAGATGAGATAAGCAGTGCGGCAAAAGCTGTTATAGAAAAGATTGATGCGATCGGGACAGTCACATCTTCAGCAGACTGCCTGTTAAAAATTAACGATGCTTTGGCTGCTTTCAATAAATTAACAGCGGCGGAAAAGCAACAGGTGAACAATTACGCTGTACTTTCCGATGCACAGTATCAGTATCAGTTGTTAAAAGAACAGGAGGATGCTAAGGAGGCGCAGGAGCAATATAAGGCAGCGGTAGAGGCGTTTCGAAGCAAGCCTATATTCAGCAAAACTGTTGATACAGTTGCCGCGGGTGACCTGACCGAGATTCTTGCGGCACAGGCTGAATATAAAGAAATGGAGGCATATCTCCGTAAACTGTTACTTCCCGAAAAGGAGTTGCTTGATACTTTGAAAGAGAAAGCATCTGCTTTGCAGGCGGAGCAAACAGCCAAAGAAAATGCATCAACCAATGCAGCAGCTTTTCGTGCTAACTTTGCGTCGTTACTCGACACACCGGTAACTGCTGTGATTCTTGATGATAGCTTTAAAGGTCAGTTGGATGTGGCATTGGATACACTTGAAATGTTAGATGAACCTACACAGGCACTGCTTACCGAGGAAGAAACCCATTTGAATGCAATGCTTAAGCGTTATGTGGAGCTGCAAAAGCAGGCTGAACCCGAAAGCGCAGAGCTTATTGAAGCGGCAAATGCGTTTCAGACGAAATACCGTTCTATACTGATTAAAGACGCTTCCGACCTTACCGAGGAAGACGAATTGCTTATTGAAGAAGCAATTGCAGAATATCGTAGCTTTGGCTATGAGCTTCGGGGCAAGCTGCTGAATGAATTTGAAACCCTCAATAATTTACTGTTTGAAAGCGCTACGCAGGATATCGTAACAGATTCAGAAGGTACAATTATTGAAGTCGTGGAAAAAGAGGTTATCAATGAGGTTGTTAAAGAGGTTGAAAAAGTAGTAACCAAGGAAGTTAACAAAGTGAAATATCCTACTACAGAAATTCAAACCTCCAACGGTATGCACAAAACGATTATTATTCTTTACGCATTGCTTTTGGTATCTTTACTGATATTCTCTGTTCCTACAGTGACCTATGTTCTACTTAACAAAAAATATAAGAAAGGAGAGTATGCAGATGAGCAAGAGTATATTTAAAAGGAAATTTATAATGATCGTTTCGGCGGTGCTTGCAGCGGCTCTAATATCTACTGTAATTATTATAAATCCTTTAAAGGCAAAAGCGGATGTGCTGTTGGATAAGAAAAATCCGACCTTTGATTTCCTTATTTATGACGGTGCCTGTTACAACGTAAATTATAAGTGCGATCCTGAAAAAAATGTACTTGTGCAGGATCCGGAAAAGGGCGAGTACAGTATTACCACCAATTCCTATGTAATGTGGCACGGTAATGACCATATTGCACTGGCATACGAAAAATATAAGCTCTCTTACGGTGACAGCAGTATTATTACACTTGAAACAACGATAACTGAACGCACGCTGGTAGAGGGTAGTGCATTGCATGATAATGCATCTGTTGGACTGGTTATTCGCGGTATCGGTAATGATGCGCCATCAGTTTATCTGCATTGCCGCAGTGGTTATGTCGGTATTGTTTACCGTACCAAAAAGGGTGCAGACACTGTACTCGGTGCAACAAGCGGCAGACAGCCGATCTATCCGGTGAGTCTCCGAATGAAAAAACAGGGCAATGCTGTAAGCTGTCAGTATAAATACGGAAATTCTGATAAGTGGCTTACTTTGAATACCGTGTTTGTGAATACCGGCGATGTGATTATGGCGGGCGTTGCCGCTCATAGCTGTTTAGAGAATTCTTATACCCGAAACAGTTGGAAAGATTACTCCGTTGTGATTGAAGGACCTGCGGGCTCCACGCTTGAGGACCCCGATGCTACAGAATCCGGAACCGCATCTGAGGAGGAAAATCTTGACGAGGTTCTTCCGCCGGATTCGCCCGTTTCCGATAACATTCTGTTTAGAGAAACCTTTACCGATGGCAGTCTTACCGATGGAGACGAATCTGTAACTAATCCTATTTGGTATACACATGATGATGAAGAAGCCGCAAAAGAAGCAATATTGGAGCTTTCTGAAGATAAATTGAACCGCTATTGGCGAAGGCGGGGTACGGATGACACCTATTTCTTTGATGGTAAGAAATGGACCGATTATGAGTACAGCATAGACCTAAAATACAATATTCAGGACGGCGCCACACAGGAAGATATTGATAATATGTGTGCAAATGAGAATAATGTTAAGATACATACCCGTTTTCGGGCGGTAGACCCGTATGGCTTCTTTGGATATGCCATTTCTTTGGAATACGGTAGATATGTGCGTATTTACAAATATGCCGCCCAGCTCTATACCAACGAGCTTAATTTAGTTGCAGAGGCTGATGTTACGCAGTTGGGTATCGATCGATTTATCGATAATGAATGGCATACTTGGCGTATCAAAACCTTTGATAATACCGTCACAGTTTATCTGGATAATAGGGAAATATTGACCTACGCTGATACGAAGGAAAGCGGTGTGATTAATTCATTTGGCGGTATAGGTATTGGATCCTCAGGCACAGATATTTCTGTAGATAATCTTATTGTGCGCAAGCTGACCGATTTATATGGCGGAGATTATGATAATCAAATTGCAGGAAATTGGGATGAAGACATTCCCGATTATTTAAAAACTTGGGGCGGAGTCTATTAAATTTTAAGGAGGAATATTCAGATGAAAAGAAAATTGCATGTAATTTTAGCGTTAACCCTGATCCTCAGCATAGTATGTTCACTTTGCTTTGCAATGCCGTTTTCGGCAAACGCAGAGGCAGCCGAACCTTATTTTGACGATTTTGAATCCGATCGCGAGGGTAGATTTACCAATGAGTATATCGGTACGGCTTATACACTTGGAGACGGTGTCGTTGGGGAAGCTACTATAAATACAGAGCGCTTTGCAAATAGCACCAATCATGTTTTGCAAGTTTTCTCCGGTTCGGGGTCCGCAGCCAGGAATTTTTGCGTGCTTGGCGGAGAATATGTGAATCCGAATTATCAGCAAAGCAAAGTTTCTTATAAACAGTTTTCTAAACAAACCGGAACAAACAATGTGCCTGTTTCCACATTTTATTACTATTACAAAGACACGAACAATTACAGCGGTATCCGGTTTTATCAGGGCAGTAATCACATAACGTATTTAAAGATTGTGTTAAAGCGGGAAGGATATACCACAACATCCGGCGGCAGCACAGCAACTGAATCCGAGGTCAATATAAGCAATTATTTCTGCTATCGCACCCTCAATGCGAGCGGTGGGAGAATAGCAGATATTCCCATGATTAGCACTGTCTGTGATTATATGAAATTCGAATATGAGTTTAAAGACGCAAATACCGTGACTGTGACAATTACGATTTATAACGACGACGGAACGGTAAAAGAGTTTACTTATCCGAATACATTTGACGACGCCGTTTCCAAAATCACGAGCAACGGCGCCTATACAACAACCGACGATGGCACCGTATTGAAGGGAACAAATTCAGCCGATACCTTTGCGGGCAAAACGGTTAAACTGCAAACGTCTTTTACTTATAACTACGGTTCGGTGCCGCGGCTGTATGAATTAAACTCAACAACGCAGCTGACTGCCGACGAAAGCAAGGAAATTTTTAAAGCCGCAGATATTCGTTACGGCAACAAAGCGATCCAAGCGCCGAATTCAAACTCTTCAAGCTTAACAAACGCAGTTTATGTTGATGACTATAAGGTTGAATATGATGCAAATGCCGTTGTACTTTATAATTTCCAACAAACATATGCGGAGCAGTTGAAGCTGGATTCCACCTCGCTTGAAGCTGTTTTTGCTGAAGATTATGCGAAGTATATTGAGGAAATAAATAAGGTAAAAGCTGCAATTGCGGCTTATGATGCCGCACCTGAGGTCGTTAAGAGTGCATATGCGGATGAATATTCAATATGGCAGACGATTTTGGGCAAGGATACCCACTATAAAGCTTATTTCGGAGAGACCGCCGTTTATGATTTTGAGGACGGAATTATTCCGGAATACGAGATGGAGGGCGAAACTACTAAAGAGAAAATTTACAATGGTACAGACCTCAGTAAGCCCTATACACAAACAACCAAAATTTTATTAGATAAGAATACAAACAATACTACCGCTACTATGAGATTAGCATTACGTTCCTATGGAGCTTACGAAACATATACTAACAAGTACGGTGTAAAAACTGTGTTTTATCCCGGCGGAAAGAGTAATACCAATCGCTATCAAACAATTGAATTTGATGTACTTCAGGTAGGTTCGTATATCGCTTACGATTATACCGATGCAAACAATTACAGATATATCACTCTCGGCAATCCATCATCATCATGTACTATCGGTAACTATGTTGTTGAAAACGGCACTGAGGTAGCAAAGATTAATTACGGCGCAGGAACGCGAAAATTTCCAAAGGAAAACGCAACATCGGATACGGATTATTTTAACACCTCAACGAGCTGGATCCATATAGCATTAAGCTATGAAGGGGATAAGATTACCTGTGTTGTGTCAGATCCTTTAGATCCCACCAATAAATCTGTTGTTATGGATCTTACCGATGGGACGTACGCACCGTACGATACAACGGCTAAAGCTTCATATGCGGCTCCGGATTTCGATAAACAGTTTAAATTTGCCTCGATTTCGGAAAGCGGCGGAGATGAATATGATAATATGGCATTCACCTTCAAGCCCAATGCAGAATCTATATCAACCGTAAATGGTGCATGGCTTAGAAAATATGCACCTAACGGAATTCGCTTTAGTGCAGAGTACGGTACAGTAAGAACAGGCACACAATATACCGTTTCTTACGGACTGCTTATCCTGCCCACAAATATGGTTCCGGAAGGAGAACTTATTACAGCAGATACAGCGAGCGTATATGTTCAGGAAAGCACAGGTACGGTTCCGTCTAATCACTATGTTGCACTGGCAAATATTATAGGCAGTGATATTGTAGACAGAGAATTTACGGTTCGCGCATATGTGAAGTATACTTATGCGAACGGCAAAGCCGTTTATGAGTATGCACCAACGCAGGTTTCCCGTTCGGTATATTCTACCGCAATTCGCTGTGCGGCGGTTGAGTTGGATACGGAATATACAGGCGGATTGGAAGCCTTGAACGCTCTCGAAAAAGCCGGTCTTATTACTTTTGAAGAAAAAACTGTGAATGATTAAGTAGGGAAGGAAGAGATTGTAATGAAAAAGAAATATTATAAAATTCCTAAACTTGCTGTAAAAAATGCCCGTCAATTTGAAGATGTATTAGCTTCTCCGGCTTCCGAAGGATCTGACACATTAATTTACGAAGAAGATTTGACGAATTTCGGTAAAGAAAATGGTTGGTTTAGTTAAAAGTATTGGAATAATTTTGGTACTAACAGTGATTGTTAACCTGCTTTCCGCTTGCGGAAAGCAGGTTGAAAACCAAAGCAGTGAAGCGATAGAAAGCAATATCACTTCCTCACAAAATACAGAATTCCAAATCACTGTAGATGAAAATACCGAATTGGCGGGGAACACACAATCCTCTGTTTCTTCTGTGCCTTCTGAAGATACGAAATATTCAGAATCCGCAAACAGTAATACAAATGAAAGCACGGTAAATTCCGATAGTGTATCCGTGACAAGTGAATCAACGACTGCGGTATCTTCCTTAACGGAGAACACAGCTTCGCAAGTGACGAGCTCCCAAAATACGGAATGGCTCGGCCCATATTAATTCAGGCTTTGACGAATACAAGAAAGGAGAGATGGTATAGATGAGATTTCATGCACATAGGTGTGTCATTTCCGTTGTTTTATGTGTTGCCTTGATTATTGGCGCATTTTCAGCGTCTATAACGGGTACGGCAGCATTGAATGGGGAAACTGTAATATTCACCGAAGAGTTTGCCAATGCGAATAACTGGGAACAGGTCGGCACAGCTGAGGACAACGCAGTGCACGGTGCTTTTTCTGACGGTACAAGTAATTATTTACAGCTTTCCGGCAAAAGTACCTATGCTTTGAATAAATCTGCCTATGCAGATTCGTTGATGCGTTATGAACTGAAAACACGCTTTACCCTCAAAAACAATACAAACAGCAATCGTTTTGTTCTCTATTATTACTATAAGAATGACACAGAGTACAAAACCATTGAGATTTTTAAGCAGGATAATAGGGATACTCTTGGTATGCAGATGGGTCTGCTCACCGAGAATGTAAGCGGTTCGGCCAATGCAACTAATGCCGGTATCATCAAATCAAATGTAGCTCTGAAAGATGCCTCCGGCAATGAGTTGGCGTGGTTTAATGATGAAGATCACTATTATACCCTTACGGTGGTATATACTTCTGCCACAACAGTGCAAGTTACCGTTGACAACGGTGCCGCCCATTGTACATTCACCTATAATGGAAAATCGGGATTACCGGTACCTTATTGGGTCGGTACAGATACAAAGCTTACCGATAATGAGCGGTATGACGCATATTTCACAAATTCAAATATGCGCAGTGAGCGTATAGGCGTAGGCGTACTTGGCAAAAGTTTACAGACCACATTTGTTGACTTTGTTTCGTTAAGATTGTATAATGAAAACGCAACAGAGAATGATATGGTTTGTGATTATTATACATATTCTCATGCTGAAGCGCTAAGCTTATCAGCGGCTCAGGTACAGCTCTCCGATGAAGATATATTGATTGCGGCAATTAATAAATACTTAAAATTGTCTGTAGAACAGCAGGAGATACTTAAGCCGCAGTATAATCAACTACAGTCGGTTTATGAAGCTTTGGATGAACAGAAAGTTCCTCCAAGGGACCCTGCGCAGGATCTTGATCCAATCACCTTTGATTTCGAAGCATCAGATCAATTGGACGTTTGGAGAGCATATGGGATTAGTAATCAATCCACTGCATACGGTATTGTGGATAATCCGTCGCTCAGCGGCGCAAATACTGCTGCAGGAAAGGTTCTTAAGCTTTCGGGCGACAGTACTGCTTGTTTTTACACACTCCACAAAAATATGTGGTCACAAAACGGTATGCTCACCACTGTTCGTGGAAAATTATACGGAAAACCAGATGCTTCCCGTCCGATTTCCATTCTGTATTATTATAAAAATTCCAATAATTATAAGAGTGTGGATCTTC
>JAFPAV010000029.1 GCA_017390725.1 Clostridia bacterium
GATGTCATCGATAATCATCACCGCACTTCTCTGTTCCATTTTGTCACCCTTTTCACTCACAATCGAGCGCAGCTCCTTTATGGCTGCCAAATCTCCGCTTGAAGCCTTCTTATATAAAGCAATCATCACGGCGGTCTTTCTTGTTGGGTTTTTAAGTATAAATCCCTCGTCCTTAAGAGACTGCGCTTCCGCCTCGGATAATTTCTCATTAAGAAGCCTCTTCATAGTTTTGTTAAGCAGCTTATCGCTTTCGCTCATTTCTTTTTCCCTCCTGACATCTGCTATTTTACTCCGCCATTGCCCGACATTTACCGACATAAAAAACAGCCACCTGAAAATCAGGTGACTGTTAATTTTGTAAATCTGATTCAATTTGTTTTTTCAGCTCATCGAGAGAACCAAATTTTACCTCTTCTCTCAAAAAGTTTATAGGACAAACGGTTACATTTTCCCCGTACAAATCGCCCTGGAAATCCTTTATAAAGGTTTCAGCGATAATGTAATCCGAAGGATAGGTCGGCCGCTTACCGATGTTGGTAATTCCCTCGTATTCTCTGCCGCCAAAATAAACCTTAGATTTATAAACCCCAAATTTAAGAGTAACAAGGCTTTCAGGGTATCTTTGATTTATTGTTGGGAACCCGATAGTTCTTCCTCGCTTATCCCCCGAAATTACGGTTGAAGTGAAGGAAAAGCTTTCACTCATAAGGGAATTTGCTTTTTCGATTTTCCCATCCTTAAGAAGGCTACGTATTCCCGTTGAAGAAACCAACTCACCGTCACGCTTAACGGGGTTTACACAAATAAGCCTTATGCCGTTTTCATCGGCAAATTTACGAAGCAATTCGATATCGCCTACGGCTCCCTTACCGAAGCGGTAATTAAATCCGCAAGATATAACATCAGGCTTAAACTGAGCTTTCAGAAATTCCAAAAATTCCTCGGCGGTTTTATACCTCATTTCCTCAAAATTAAGGGTGCAAACCTCGTCTATGCCGATTTTTTTCATTATCTGCGTCTTTTTACTGTTATCGCATAACAGCTCTACAGTGCCGCCCAAAACCGATTTCGGCGGTTTTGAAAAGCATACTGCAATTTTTTTGCAGTCGTCGGATAAATCCAAAACCTTTCTGTGTCCTATATGAACACCGTCAAAGGTGCCTAGAGCTACGGCGTTTTTATTTTTAGGATAGTTTATAATGCACTTAATACCTAACTCCTGTTTTTGGCAGTCGGCATAGCCTATACCCAAAAAGGTGTTTCGGGATTTCACCCTTACAAGCTCACCGTTTGAAAAATTATTAACACAAAGTCTATCAAACCCGAGCTTTCCGCCGTTAGTAAATCTTATAGCCTGATTATCGGTTACGGTAACCTCTCTTAAATGAGCTACCGCCCTTTCCTCGCTTAATATATAATCACCGATATTTTCGGAATTAAGCTCTCCAAGCTCAACGCAATCGGTTATATCAATACCTGCGGCAAAGGTGCGTGTAAGACCTATAAGGGTTGCGCCGCAGCCTAAGGCTTCGCCGATATCTCTTACTAATGAGCGGATATATGTTCCCTTAGAAACAAAGCATTCTACGGTGAAGTTACCCTCACTGTCAAGAGGCTCGGTAAGGGTAATAGAATGAACGGTTATCTGCCTTTCGGGGATATCAACGCTCTCCCCTTTTCTCGCCAACTTATACATTGGAACGCCGTTTTTCTTTAAAGCGCTGTACATAGGCGGTCTTTGCAGCTGAACTCCGATAAATTTATCAAGAGTTTCCAATAACTGCTGCGCCGATACATTCACTTTTCTTTGCTCTATTACAGTTCCGGTAATATCCTCAGTATCGGTAATAATTCCAAGCTTTACCTTGGCAATATATCTTTTATCCGCATCCAGCATATAACTGCTCAGTGCAGTAGCTCTACCGATAAGAACAGGCAAAACCCCCGTTGCCATAGGGTCAAGAGTTCCGGTATGTCCTACCCTTTTTTCCCCCGTCAGCCTTTTGATTGCGGAAACCACACCGTAAGAGGTTATACCCTTAGGCTTATTTAGAAGTATCAGACCCTGCATCGGCTTCCTCCATTACTTCCTTAACTGCGGTAAGAACCTTAGCTTTAACATCCTCAATAGTTCCAACTACCGAAGCGCCCGCAGCTCCCTTATGACCGCCGCCGCCTAATTTTTTACATATAAGCGAAGCGTCTAGGGGGGGATATGTTCGCAAGGATACCTTGTATTCATTATCGTCTGTTTGCTTAATGGTAATGCCTGCTTCTACTCCCTCAACGCTTCTTGAAATAACGGCAATACCCTCAAGCTCGGTTCCGCTGCAACCGGTTTTTTCCTGCATTTCGGCGGTAACGGTAAGAAGCATACATCTGTTATCGAAATGGAATTCCGCAGTATCAAGCACCATTTTTTCAAGTTCTATTAAAGCGTGAGATTTCGTATCAAACATTTTGCGATTTATCTCGGCAGCGTTCAAATCATACTCATAAAGCTCTGCCGTAATTAAATGGGTTTTTGCATTAACATTTGAATATTTAAAGCAACCTGTATCGGTAGCAATTCCGGTATAAAGCGCACGGGCAGTAGTATCATTGATATTAACCTTCATCTGAATAAGCAGCTCATAAATTAGCTCTGCCGTTGATGAAGCATCCGCATCAAGATAAAGATTTTTTGCATACCGCATATTAGAAATATGATGGTCAATATTCAGGTCAACAATACCCGAAAATTCATCCTTTAGCGCACCGAGAAGCTTGGTATCGGCAACATCAACTGCAACTACGGTCGCACCCGCTCCTGCCACGTGGTCGGTGCTTCTTGCGAAATAATCGTATTTCTTGGGTATAATGTCAGGACATATAACACAGGCAGTTTTGCCTATTTCCTTAAGACCATAATAGAGCGCATAGGCAGAACCCAGGGTATCACCGTCAGGCGAAGCGTGGGTAAGAATAATATAATTATCGTGCTTCTTAAGGAAACGGGCTGTTTTGCGGAGTGTAAGCATCCTGCATTCAGCTTTTACTTTATTTTTCATAAATTATTCCTCAAACGAATCGATTATCCTCGAAATGTTAGCGCTGTGTTCAATAGAATTATCCGCAACAAAGCGGAGCTCAGGCACCTTGCGCAGCTTCATACGGCTGCCAAGCTCACGGCGGAGATAACCCGCCGCTCCCTTTAATGCCTTAACAGACTGAAGGGTTGTTTCATACCCTTCAATAGCACTTACATACACCGTAGCGTAGGATAAATCGCCCGAAACATCAACCTTAACAATGCTCAAAAGCTTGCTTACTCTCGGGTCCTTTATCTCTCTTAAAAGCTCAGAAAGTGCAATTCTAACATCCGAAGTTATTCGGTTAATTTTAAATCCTGCCATTAATCTCTGTATTCCTCCATAATAAAGGCTTCGAAAACATCGCCCTCTTTAATATCGGCAAACTTATCAAGACCAATACCGCATTCATAACCCTGCGCTACTTCCTTAACATCGTCCTTAAAGCGGCGCAAAGAATCAATCTTATCCTCGGCGATAACAATACCGTCACGAACGATTCTGATTTCACAGGCTCTTGTTACCTTACCGTCGGTTATATAACATCCTGCAATAGTTCCGACATTGGAAATCTTGTAGGTATTTCTAACCTCAGCGGTACCAAGTATATTCTCTCTGTATTTAGGAGCAAGCATACCCTTCATAGCAGCTTCGATTTCCTCGATACAGTCATAAATAACTCTGTACATACGCATATCAACACCGTCACGGTCAGCAGCAAGCTTAGCAACCGGATCGGGACGTACGTTAAAGCCTACGATAATAGCCTCAGAGGTCTTAGCAAGCATTTCATCGGATTCATTGATAGCACCAACGCCTCCGTGGATAACCTTAACTCTAACCTCATCATTAGATAGCTTTTCAAGACTCTGCTTAACAGCCTCAACACTACCCTGAACGTCGGCCTTAACGATAATTTTAAGTTCTTTAAGCTCACCCTCGCTGAGCTGCGAGAAGAGATTATCAAGAGTAACCTTCTGGGAGGCGTTAAAGATTTCTTCCTTAGCCTTCTGCTTTCTCTGCTCAACAAGCTCACGTGCAAGACGCTCATCCGAAACGGCATCAAAGGTATCACCTGCTTCGGGAGTTTCTGCAAGACCGGTAATCTCAACGGGAACAGATGGACCTGCCACCTTTAGAACCTTACCGTTTTCATTGGTCATAACACGAACTCTACCAACAGAGGTACCTGCAACGATTATATCGCCCGAATTAAGGGTACCGTTCTGAACAAGGAGAGTTGCAACAGGTCCACGGCCCTTATCAAGACGGGCTTCAATAACAACACCCTTTGCTCTTCTGTCGGGATTAGCCTTAAGCTCAAGCATTTCTGCAACAAGCAAAACATTTTCAAGAAGCTTATCGATTCCGTCATGAGTCTTAGCGGAAACAGGAACACAGATAACATCACCGCCCCATTCCTCAGGAACGATGGAATGCTCGGTTAACTGCTGTAAAACTCTATCGGGATTAGCCTCGGGCTTATCCATTTTATTAATTGCAACAACTATCTGCACGTTAGCAGCCTTTGCGTGGTTTATAGCCTCAATGGTCTGGGGCATAATACCGTCATCAGCGGCAACAACGAGAATTGCAATATCGGTAGCCATAGCACCACGCTGACGCATAGAGGTAAATGCGGCGTGTCCGGGAGTATCAAGGAAGGTGATATCCTGACCGTTGCAATTAACTCTGTAAGCACCGATATGCTGGGTAATTCCGCCGGCTTCGGTATTTGTAACCGCAGTATTACGAATGGCATCAAGCAAGGAGGTTTTACCGTGGTCAACGTGTCCCATAACAACAACAACGGGATCTCTGGGCTTTAGGTTCTCATCGGTATCCTCTGTATCATCCATAATCTGCTCTTCGATAGTAACCACAACGGCACGCTCAATTTTAGCACCCATTTCGGTTACAACGATTTCAGCCGTATCGTAATCAATTACCTGATTAACTGTTGCCATCATACCAAGCTTGAGTAACTCCTTGATAACCTCAGCGGCAGTCTTCTTAAGAGCGGCTGCAAGCTCACCAACGGTTATCTCATCTCCTACTGTTACAGTGATAGGAGTCTTCTTGATTTTCTCAAGCTGTAATCTGCGCATCTTATCCGCCTCGGTCTCTCTCTTAGCACCCTGAGGACGACGGTAATCCTGAGATTTTTGCTTAATCTTCTGCTTTCTTGTGTAGTTATCCTTCATAGAGTTAGCAGGAGCAATAATCTCATACTTTTCGTTATATTTATCAATATTTACGTTTGAAGTTCTGGTATCAACGTGACGAATCTGAGCAGGACCTCTGTTGGGAGCCTCACCGTGCTTCTTCTCCTTTTTTGGAGGAGCAACCAGGGGCTCATCGGAAACAGACTTTTTCTCCTGTACGGGCTTTTTTGCCTTCTTAGTCTCGGCCTTTTTAGGCTCAGCCTTTGTTTCCTTCTTCTCTGCTGCAGGCTTCTTTTCTTCCTTTACGGGTGCCTTTTTCTCAGGTTTAGCCTCTTCCTTTTTCGGCTCTTCCTTTTTCGGCTCTTCCTTCTTAGGCTCATTTTGGGCATTTTGCGCCGCAGCGGCTGCCTTTAACTGCTCAAGAATTGCCATCTGATCGGCAAGCATCTTATTCTTATCGTCCTCGCGCTTTTTAGCGGCGGCTTCTCTTGCAGCGTCACCCGTAGCAAAGTATTCCTTAAAGCTTTTAACCGAATTTGCCTTTGTTACAGCATCAAAAACCAAACCGATTTCCTCTTCGTTAAGGGAAGCACCGGATTTTTTCTCAACACCTAAAGCATTGGTAATAATAACTATAAGCTCCTTTGAAGCCATGCCGAAATCCTTGGCAAGTTCGCTGATTTTATATTTATTGGTCATTAGCATTTCCTCCTATTGAATCCGCAAAGCCTGAATCGTTTACGGATATTATACCGCATTTGCGACCTACCGCCGCCGATACGGTGCCCATATTGATATTATCAAGGGTTATATATTTCACATTTTCTTTTTCGCAGAAATAAGCAATTTCCTTGCGGCTTTTGGGTGATATATCCGAGGCCGTTAAAACCAGCCTTGCTTTACCCGAAATTATGGCATACTTTACGGCACTCATACCGTATGAAAGCTTTACTGCCTTTGCCGCAAAGCCTAAAAGAGTGAGCACCTTATTATTCAAGGCTCTCTATTGCCTCCTCAAGGCTATCATAAATTTCAGCCGAAACTGCCGTTTCAAAAGCACGGCTTAAAGCATTTGCCTTCCTCGCCTTTTTTAAACATTCGGCATTTTTACAAATATATGCACCTCTGCCGTTAAGTTTGCCGGTTGCATCAAGTCTGATTTGGCCGTCAGTAGTTTTAACTATTCTGACAAGCTCGTTTTTTGGCTTCATTTCACGGCAGCCTGTACACATTCTCATAGGTATTTTTTTTACACCCATTTCTGCATTTCCCTTCCCTTGAAAAATTATTCTCCGAAAAATCCGCTTTCGGGATGAATATCTATCTTCCAGCCTGTAAGACGGGCGGCAAGACGAACATTCTGACCCTTATTACCGATAGCAAGTGAAAGCTGGGCTTCGGGTACACTTGCTTTGCAAACCTTAGGCTCTGTGCTCTGAATTTCAACAGAAACAACCTTTGCAGGAGAAAGTGCCTCACTGATATATTCAGCAGGGTCCTCACTGTACTTAACGATATCAATCTTCTCGCCTGCAAGCTCTTCAACTATCTTGTTAACTCTGGCTCCCTTAGGACCGATACAAGCACCAACTGCATCAATCTCGCTGTTTACCGACCATACTGCAAGTTTAGTTCTGGAGCCTGCCTGACGGGAAACGGCCTTGATTTCGATAGTACCGTCAAATATCTCAGGAACCTCCATTTCAAACAAACGCTTAACAAGGCCCGGATGGGTTCTTGAAAGCATAATACGAGGTCCTCTCTCGGTTTCCTTTACATCAACAACATAAACCTTTATATGGTCACCCTCACGGATAATCTCATCGGGAACCTGCTCAAGCTTGGGCAGGGTTGCTTCGTTATGACCGATGGTAAGAATTGCATTGCCGGTTTTGGGGTCTATTCTCTGTACAACGGCGGTAAGAAGCTCTCTGTTATGGCTTTGGAATTCAGCCAAAGCCTGACCACGCTCGGCAGCCTTAACTCCCTGACGGAAATTATTTTTGGAATTCTGAGCTACTACTCTGCCGAATTTCTTGGTATCAAGCTTGATATCAACAAATCCGTTAGCAACAGATTTTGAATCAATAGCAGCTGCATCTTCCTTAGAAATCTGGGTAAAGGGATCCTCTACCTCATCAACAACGGTTTTTCTTGCAAACACATTGAAAATTTCATTTTCGGTATCAATAACGCAGGAAACGATATCATTTCCGCCAAAATCCTTACGGGCGGCAACAACAATAGCATCGGCAATTTTCTCGGCAATAAACTCCTTGGGTATGCCACGCTCCTCCTCCATCATTTTAAGAGCCTCGAAAAACTCCTTGATATCCTTTTTTTCCTTTGCTGTAATTCTTTTAGCCATTTTTTCTTAATTCCTCCTGAATATAAAATCTGTCTTATTCATAAAAGACACTTGCTTTTGAAATATCTTTTTTACTGAACTGAAATTCGCCCTTTTCGGTTTCAATGATTATATCATCCTGCGCCGATTTAAGAACGCCTATAAACTCTTTAACGCCATCAAGGGCTTTATAAAGCTTAAGTTTGATTTTAACACCTATAAGCTCATTATAATGCTCAGGTCTCGTTATTTCCCTTTCAATTCCAGGGGAACAAACCTCAAGATAATAAGCCTTGTCAATAGGATCGGCTTCATCAATAATTGGGTCAATTGCGTGGGAAACCTCGGTACAGTCATCAATAGAAATACCTTCATCCTTATCAATAAAAACCCTTAAATACCAGGAAGCGCCTTCCTTGAGAAAACGCACATCCCAAAGCCTTACGCCGCATCCTTCAACCGTTTCTTTAATAAGGTCATAAACCCTTTCGGCTGCATTTGCCATTGTATCATCCTTTCAGCATAATAAAAGTGAGCGGGTTTCCCCACTCACCTTTCTAATCAAGTATCTGCAATGATTATAACACTAAATTATATAAAAATCAAGTGTTTTTATATAATTTATTAATGATTGCTCACATCTATTGATGTTGAGCTTGTATCGGATGTATCCTCCGTTGCACCAGCATAGGTATTTACAAATATAGTAACAGGAATTTCGGTATTAACGGTTGTACCGTACTTAGGCTCCTGATCTATAATTGTTCCGGGAGCTTTATTGGAATTATACATCTCTTCAACTATAATGTTCTGATATAAAAAGCCCTGCTTCAAAAGCTCAAGCTTAGCGGCATCCGGCTCAAGACCTACCACATTGGCTATCTTGATTTCCTTAGGTCCAAGGCTTATAACAACCTGAATTTCGGTTTCCTTTTCAACCTCGGCTCCTTCAGCTACCGACTGCGAGCATATAGTACCCTTAGGATATTTATCGGAATATTCCTTATCCTTGATAACAAACTTGAATTTATCGTAGTTGCTATCCTCATCCTTATTATCTACAACCTCGGAATAATATTTTCCTAAAAGCTTAGGTACAACATAAAGCTTAACGGTATCAACTGCATCCTTATCATATGAGCCTATCTGGTCAACACTGGGAGCGGATGAATAATCGTCCCCTGAAGCTTCACTCGATGACTCACCGCCGAATACAGCATCCTTAAACACTGTTCCTATAAGAATTCCGCCAACCACAAGGAAGATAAGTGCCGTTGCAACAGCGGAAATAACCGCATATTTTGCGCTTGACATACTCTTCTTTTTCTTGTTGGTTTTACTTTGTGCTTTAGCTTTTGATGAAGTAATTTCCTCGGTTTTCTTGGTATGTATAGGAGCAACCTCGGAGGTATCGGTAACCGATAAAGCACCCTTTAAAAGCTCGGCATTTTCGGTTCTGTCAGCAGGTTTTACCTGAAGACCGTTAGCAAGTGCCGATAACACATTCCTAGGAAGCGATTCCGCAAATCTTGCAGGAATTGTCATAGAATCGTTGCTGAGTCTCGCAGTAGCCTCGGGGGGAACTGCGCCTATAAGTGTGCGGAAAAGGGTTGCACATATACCGTAAACATCGGTATAGCTACTCTCATTAAAGCCCTCAATTCCATACTGCTCTATCGCAGCATATCCGGGATACATCTGGGCAGAAATTTCGCCCTCGGTAGTTCTTAGTCCCTTTACGGCAAAACCTGTAAGATGGAGCTTACCGTCTCTGCCAACGAGCACTGTTTCGGGAGAGATGCCTCTGTGGATTATTCCGAGCTGATTTATTTTACTTAAATCATCAATAAGAGGCATAAAGAGAAGCTTTGCCTGTTCCCATTCGAGAGTTCCGCCGTTTTTGGTTAAGAACTCACGGAGGGTTATAGCCGATATATTAGGCTGAATAGCATAAACCGTTCCGTTTTCCTCAAAAACCGCATTTACGGGTAAAATACAGGATAACGGATTCATCATAAGAGCTTTATTAATTTCAATAAAACTCATAAGTCCTTCATTGAAGGCATATTTATTATCCGCATCTATTGCAACGGTTTTATCGGGATTTCTGTGTGCACAACCAACAGGGAAATACTCCTTGATGCTAACAATTGAATCCTCAGCATTATCCCAGCCTATATAGGTTATAGACTCCCCGTTGGATGAAATCACCTTACCCACCAAATATCTGTCATTAATCCAGAACTTTGTGGGTAAAGCATCCTTAGGATTTTTAGTTTTTGCATCGTATCCGCATATAGGACATACATCTGCCTCGCCGTTATCGTTCATACAGCCAAGACAAAGTCTATCAGTATTTAACATAAATATTCTCCATTCTGCTTTTCATAGCCAACTGAAAATACTGTTACACTACATTATACCATATATGTCAAGTTTTTAGATGCGCAGAGGGTGCTTTTTTAACTCTTTTGCGCTTTTTTAAGATAGGTATAACCTTTTTGAAAACACAGGTATAATGGGGAGTTACAACCTTATCCTCGTGCAGAGAACCAAAATACCAATGCTTAAATTCACAAGCCTTGCCGATTTCTTCAAAATAACCGTTGAGCTTATTAACTCTATCATTATTTCCGCTTCTCAGCAGCATAGCACTTTTAACAAGAGATGGCGGCTCGTGAGTGATTATATAATCAACCTTTTTGTTTGCCTCGTCAAGGGCACGGGCTCCCATAGCCATTTCCACAGGTGTTGGTTCTTCTTCACGCCACCAAAGATTATGCTCAACCCTCATATCCTTATCGGTGCTTTCTCCTCCGCCGAAGGTAAAATATCTATTCCCCTCTATCTCGAAAATCTGACCACGCATAAGATGGATAAGATTTCCCTTAATACGATGAACCATACCTCCGTGCCAATAGGTTTCACGGCATCTGTTTATTCTATCGAGATTATCGTGTGTTCCGTCAACGAAGGCGGTTACAAATCTTCTTGTTGCAAGATAATCTATAACCTGCTTTTCGGTTTTATCTCCGTTCCATATATAACCGAAATCGCCGCAGACTATCAAAATATCCCCACTTTTCAGTTTTCTGATGCCACGGCCATACAGCCGCTCTAGGCTACCGTGCATATCACCCGTAATATATACCGTGTCAATCACCTCTAAAAAATAAATTTACCCTTTTATTTTTGGGTTTTTTAATGTATAATATAAACACACACCTACATTATACTATACATTGTGAGAGATTTCTATGAAAAAAACCATTTTTTCCATTATTTTTACAATTATAATAATTTTATCGTCCATTTTTGTGCCTTTTACCGTAGGAGCCTATGAGGTAACCGAATTTGAAGTAACTGCCGATGCAGGGGCGCTGATATCTCTTGATACGGGTGAGTTTTTATATGAAAAAAATCTTGATAAGAAGATTTACCCTGCCGCAATCACCAATATTATGACTGCTGTTATAGTACTTGAAAGCGAAAAATATGCCGATAGTAATACTATAACAATGACCGAAGAGGCACTTAATGAGATTTTGGGTACGGGATGCGCCGTATCCCACCTAAAAGCAGGAGAAATAATTACCCATCTTGACCTTGTACATCTCATAACAGTAACCTCCTGCGGAGACTGTTCCCTTTTAGCCGCAAAGTATTTCGGCGGAAGTGTTAAAGGCTTTGTTAAGATGATGAATGAAAAGGCAAAGGAATTAGGTCTTGAAAATACCCATTTCACAAATCCCCTCGGTCTTCACGATGATGACCATTATACAACGGTAAATGATATTTATAAGCTTTCTACCTATGCACTCAAAAATAAAACCTTTAAAACAGCAAGTGAAACCTCAAGGTATAAGTTAGGCGCTACCAATATGTCCAACGGCAGAACCTATACAACAACCAACTTCCTTCAGGATACAACCACTGCTTATTATTACAGATATGCAAAAGGAATAAAAACAGGCTTTACCGATGAAGCAGGCAGATGCGTTGTAAGCACAGCATCCTATAACGGCTACAATTATATGTGCATTCTTATGGGATGTAAAAATAATCCTAATAAGCGTCAGGAATTTATTCAAAGTGCTAATCTTTACCGTTGGGCTTTCAATAATTTCTCCTTTAAGGAAATTGCCCATCCCGAAAATCCCGTATGCGAAATACCGGTAAACTACTCAATGGATACCGATTTTGTTCCCCTATATGTTGAAAATGGTTTTATCTCGATTCTCCCAAATGATGCAGATACCTCAACCATTATTATGGACTACCATTTTAAGGAAGAAAGCGTTGATGCTCCCATAAAAAAGGGGGAAATACTCGGAACGGCAGATGTTATATATGCCGAAAGGGTTATCGGCAAGGTTAATCTTGTTGCCGGAAATGATGTTTCCTCCAACTGGATGCTTGTAACCTTCGGATTTTTCGAAGCCGTTATAACCTCAGTTTATGTTAAAATAATCTTTGCAGTTGTTTTAGCGGCAATAATCGTATTTATAATTGTTTGCATTGTTATGAATTTGGATAGGAAAAGAAAAAAAGAATTAAAATTCATACCTTACGACCCTGATAAAGAGGATAAACTTAATAAATAATTCAAAAGCGGAGTGAAAACACTCCGCTTTTTTCTTTAAGTACTGAGCCGGCCTGTAAGCCGAGTTCTGTCTGGAACGGTTATCTATCTCGACGGCATATTGCTATGCCGCTCAAGCCGCTTTTCGCAGCACATCGGGCAAATGTATAGCTGCAGTCAGCGTTGCTCCGAATAGGGTTTACAGGACCTTGACGTCTCCGTAAGGTCGGTGAGCTCTTACCTCGCCTTTCCACCCTTACCGTATAAAAATACGGCGGTATATCTCTGTTGCACTCTCCCTAAGGTCACCCTCGGCGGCCGTTAGCCGCTATTCTGCCCTGTGGGGCTCGGACTTTCCTCAGATATTTCTATCCGCAACCGTTCAGCCGGCTCGAAAGTATTTTAACACAAACCATACATTGTGTCAAAAGATATTTCTAAGAATAAGATATATAGGTACATAAAGGCTTAATTCGGAGGTAAAATTATGAAAAATTTTAATAAAAAATACTTTTTGGGGGCTAATTCCTGCGAGGGCTTCTATTCAAAATTTGCAGATAGCTACAATGCCGATGAAGGCTGGCGAGCTTTTCTTATCAAGGGCGGTCCGGGAACGGGAAAATCCTCATTTATGAAATATATCGCCGCTAAAGCACAAAGGTGTGGAATAGATTTTGAGCTTTGCATATGCAGCTCAGACCCTAATTCCCTTGATGGTATTGTTCTCCCTGAAAAAAAGACGGTTGTCTTGGACGCCACATCTCCTCATATAGTAGAACCCTCCTACCCTGCAGTTTGCGAGGAAATACTTAATTTTGGTCAGTTTTGGAATGCTGATAAAATAGCTGTAAACCGAAAAGAGGTTTTAGAGGTAACCCGAAAAAATAAACTTTTGCATAAAAAGGCTTCGGGATACCTTTTCGCTTGTGGTCAGTTAATCTACGATAACTATAAAACTGCACTCGCTGTAACCGATAAAGAAAAGGCTTTAGCCTTTGCAGATAAGCTATGCAAAAAATATATTCCAAATAGGAAGAAAAAAGGCAAAGAATGGGTGCGTTTTATCGAGGGAATATCACCCTTAGGTATTATATCCTATAAAAATACCGTAACCGAAAACTACAATAATTTGGTTATCATTTCCGATAATTACGGCAGTGCTTCAAACATAATAATCAATAAAGTAAGAGAATATGCTTTGGAAAAAGGTCACGAGATAATAACCCTTAAAAATCCTTTCCTACCCTCGGTTATAACCGACCATATTCTAATACCTGAATTATCCCTTGCCTTCGTAACTGAGAACGACTATATGCACTTTTCTTCCGATGAAAGACGGATACATGCAAGGAGATTTGTTAACAGCACAAAGCTTCATAACAGCCGTTCCCGTATATTCTTTAATAAAAAAATATCGAAACAGCTTTTACTTTATGCAGCCCAAACTCTATCACAGGCAAAATCCGTTCACGATGAATTGGAAAAGTATTATATTAAGGCTATGGATTTTAAATCCCTATCAATTTTTGCCGAAGAATTTTGTCAAAAGCTATTTTCTTGACAATAATATTTTAATATGATAAACTTTAAATTAGCAAAAATCAAAGGACTAAAAAGGAGAGGAATTATGAAAAAATTTATAACCGAATTCAAAGAATTTATATCAAAGGGAAATGTTATTGATATGGCTGTTGCTGTTATCATTGGCGGTGCCTTCAACAAGATAGTAACCAGTCTTGTTAATGACATTATTATGCCCCTTATCAGTATTTTGGTTGGCGGTATGAATGTTACCGATTGGAAATGGGTAATTAAAGAGGCCGTATATGATGCAGCAGGAAATGTTGTAACTGCCGAAACCGCATTTGCTTACGGTAATTTCATTCAGATGATTATTGATTTCCTTATCATCGCCTTCTCAATATTTGTAATGCTTAAGGTTGTTTTAGGCCTGCAGAACAAATTTGCAAAGAAAAAGGAAGAGGAAATCGTAGAAGAGGTTGCAGAGCCCGAAGAAACCGAGCTTTCAATCCTCAAAGAAATCAGAGATAGCCTTAAGGTTGCTAAATAAAAATGTAAACCCTCCGTTTTGGAGGGTTTATTTTTTTATCCATTAAGCTTTTGATAAAGCTCCTCTATTGCCTCTCTTAAAGGTCTGTTATCCTTACTTTCGAGATTTCTATCATCTATGAGCAACGCCCTGACCTCGGCACCTGCAAGGCGCAGAGTTTCCATATCACTGGCAAAATCGGCAATTTTAAGGTCGGGTAATCCGTGCTGACGGTTGCCGAGAAAGTCCCCAGGGCCTCGAAGCTTCAAATCCTCATCTGCAATATTAAAGCCATCATTACTCGCTTTTATAACATTGAGGCGTTTTGCCGTTTCTTCAGATTTCGAATCAGATATGAGAATACAGCTCGATTTATGCTTTCCTCTGCCTATTCTGCCCCTTAACTGATGTAGCTGGGAAAGACCAAAGCGGTCGGCATTTTCAATAACCATTAAAACAGCATTGGGCACGTCAATTCCAACCTCGATAACGGTGGTTGCAATAAGGAGTTGAATTTCGTCATCCTTGAAGCGGCGCATAACAGCATCCTTTTCCTTGCCCGACATTTTACCATGTAAAAGGCCCAAAGAATAGCCCTTGAATTCACCCTTTGACAATTCATCAAAATATTCATTGGCGCTTTTTATGTCAAGCTCCTCATTTTCCTCTACAAGGGGACACACGATATAAGCCTGTCTACCCTCGGCAATATGCTTTTTAATGAAATTGTATATTCGCTTATGATAGGACGAATCAACACAATATGTATCAATACTCTGCCTACCCTTGGGGTATTCATCAATAATACTGATATCAAGGTCACCGTGGATTATGAGAGCCAAGGTTCTCGGTATCGGAGTTGCCGACATAACGAGTGTATGCGTATTTTTACCCTTAGCTGCAAGCTTTGCCCTTTGCGCCACTCCAAAACGGTGTTGCTCATCGGTTACGGCAAGGCCTAAGGAATTAAATTCAACATTATCTGTAAGAAGGGCATGGGTGCCCACAATAATATCAATTCTTCCCTGCGATAAATCTTCCTTAATCTCTCTTTTCTGCTTAGCTGTGAGAGAGCCAGTTAGCAGTCCGCATTTAACTCCGCTACCCTCAAAAAGAGCACTCAAGGTTGCAAAATGCTGTTCTGCAAGAATTTCGGTTGGCGCCATAAAGGCGGACTGATATCCGTTTTTAGCCGTTATATAGCAAACTGCGGCGGCTACTGCCGTTTTACCACTTCCAACGTCACCTTGTATTAGTCGGTTCATAACCCTGCCCGAAGCCATATCGGCAAAGCATTCATCAATAACTCTGCTCTGGGCAGAGGTTAACGGAAAACTCAAAAGACCTTCAAATTCCGCCTTAAAATCTCTTTTGATAACCGAGCCCGAAAGGGTTCTTTTTTTATTTTTAAGCAGTGCAAGTCCCGTTTGGAGAATGAAAAGCTCTTCAAAAACAAGTCGCCTTTTCGCTCTTGCGAGAGATTCCTTTGTACGAGGAAAATGAATATTTTCAAGGGCGAAGGCAAGGTCGCAAAGTCCGTTTTTATCACGAACACTCTGGGGTATGGGGTCATCTCCCAAACTGCAGGAAAGTGCCGTTTTCGTAAGCTTTTCTATGTTTTTCGAGGACATTTTTGCACTTGCTTTATATATGGGATGAATACCGCTATATCCAACCTCAAAAATCTCGGGGGATTTCATAGTTCTCATATAATATCCGCCCTCAAGTTTGCCGTAAAAAAGATATTCACTGCCAAAATTTATCTTATTGGCAAGATACTTCTGATTAAATAAAACCACCTGCATACTGCCGCTTGAATCCTCTGCAGTAAAGCTGTAAAGCACCATTCCCGGTCTCTTTTTATCCTCGCTAACATAAGAGGTAACCCTTGCTTTTATGCAAACATTCATGTTAAAAAAGCAGTCATATATAGGTGTTATATCAGAATAATCGATATAGTCTCTCGGATAAAAACGCAAAAGGGTACCGATAGTATCGATACCCTTGCTTTTCAATATTTCAGCTCTTTTTTCTCCAACACCTTTTAAATATCTGATATCGGTATTGTTTGATGCCATACTCGACACCCTCCGATTATTCCACTGAAATTATATAATAGTAAATCGGCTGACCGCCGTTTATAACGGTTATCTCGGTTTTTGAACCGTATTTTGCCCTTAACTGTTCCTCTAAAGCAGCTGCCTGCTGTTCAGTTACATCCTCACCGTGAATTACGGTTACAAACTCACTGTCACGCTTAATCATCTGCTTGCAAAGCTTAAGTGCGGCCTTTTCAAGGTCGGTTTCGGTAAAGCTTACCTTACCGCCAAGGAGCGCTAAAAGCTCACCCTTTTTAATCTTGTGGCCATCAAAATCGGAATCTCTTGCGGCGAAGGTTATCTGTCCCGTTTCAATTTTCTTGATAGCATTCTGCATAGCAATAGCGTTTGCCTCGCTATCGGAATCGGGGTCAAATGACAACATTGCCGAAATTCCCTGAGGAATAGTTCTTGTATGAATAACAATTACCTTACGGGTGCTGATAGGAATAGCCTGTTCAGCCGCCATAATGATATTCTTATTGTTAGGAAGAACAAATACAGTTTCTGCAGGAGTGTTTTCAATAGCCTTTAAGATATCGTCGGTACTGGGGTTCATAGTCTGACCGCCTGAAACAACGATATCAACACCCAAATCCTTGAAAAGTTCCTCAAGACCTGCGCCTGCGCTTACAGATACAAAGCCAACGGGCTTAGTTATCTCTACAGGTTTAATTGTTTCGGTTAAATCTGCGCTCTTGGTGGGCTTTTTCTTGGAGCTTTCTGCATCATGCTTAGCTCTCTCGTGCTGGTCACGCATATTTTCTATCTTAAGATGAACGAGCTGACCAAAGGTTAAGGCCTTCTCAATAGCGTTACCGGGATGATCAGTATGAACATGCACCTTAATTATCTCTTCATCGTCAACCACAACAACACAGTCACCAATAGTTTCGAGATAGGCTCTGAGGTCTGCAGGCTCTTTAGCCGCATCATCACTGCGGTTAACTATAAATTCTGTACAATAGGTAAAGGTAATCTCGGTTTCAAACTCACCGGCAGCGTTTCTTGATTCCTCTTCTCCCTCATTTTCTTCAACTGCGGGAGCATTGTTGGAAGCAATAATAACACCGTCACGGAAAACAGACATCATACCCTCAAGGATGATAACAAAGCCTTTACCGCCTGCATCTACAACCCCTGCTTTTTTAAGCACGGGAAGAAGCTCGGGGGTCTGGTCAAGGGCTTCTTTAGCACCGTTAATAGCTGCCTCGAAAACCTCTAAATCAGTTTTACCATCTTCAAAAGCCGCCTTTGCTTTTTCGGAAGCAACACGTGCTACGGTTAAAATAGTTCCTTCGGTGGGCTTCATAACAGCCTTATAAGCCGCCTCAACACCCATAGTAAATGCCTTGGAGATATTCTCGGCAGTTACA
>JAFPAV010000030.1 GCA_017390725.1 Clostridia bacterium
ATTCTCGGCTCCCCTGCAGATAAGGAAACCATTGAAAGTCTTGAAAAGGAAATTCTTGTATTCGAGGAGTTTTTGGGAATACACGATTTGATAGTTCACAATTACGGTCCGGGCAGACAGTTTGCCTCCGTTCACGTTGAGGTGCCTCAGAACACCGATATTGTGCGTTGCCACGAAAAAATAGACCTTTGCGAAAGAATAGTTAAAGAAAATCTTGATATCGAGCTTGTTATCCATATGGATCCTATTGATACCGATGATGAAACGGTATCACAGGTACGGTTAAGCATTGCCGAAAGAATAACCGATATCGATGAAAGACTTACAATACACGATTTTCGTATGACCCCCTTTGGCGAAAGCCGAACAAATCTCATTTTTGATGTTGTTGTTCCCTCCTCGGTTAATATACCGCAAGGAGAAATAGTTGAAAAAATAAAACTAATTGCAAAACAAATCAATTCCTCCTATGAATGTGTTATAACGGTGGATAATGATTTTACAGGAAAATAAAAAAGAGCCTTACGGCTCTTTTTTTAATACTCTCCTAATATTTCTATATCTCCCTTATCGGCTGTGGCTTCTATTTCTGCAAACAAGCTTTTTATACCATCAAAATCATCTCTATAGGGGATTTCAAAGAAATATCCGTCTTCCTTAGGACCTTTAACATACAAGTAGGCATAATCGTGGGATGCTGTAAGCTTTTTAGCATCTGCCTTTAGTAATTCCTCGCAGTAGGTATCTATAACTCTTTGCGCCTGATTTCTATTAAGATACACTGTTCCTCGGCTATCGCTTTCAGGGAATGTGAACTCAAGCTTAAAGGTATCACTTTCAAGCTCCTCAAAATCTTTTTTTGTTGAGGGAACAACGCATTTCTTAACGATTTCGGCCTTTTCCTCGGCTCCCACCTTGGCTAAAATAAAATAATTTCTTTCAACGGTTTTGCCGTTTTTAAGGGTATAGGAAATGTGTACCCAATCCATTTCGTCACCCTCGCCGCCTTGGCTCCAATTTTTCTTATCGCTAACAACCGTCTTATGGAAATCGGTTATATATTTAATGTCCTCGCCCTCAACAGTGGTTTCCTTTATTGCGTTTATTGTAGCACTTTGGATGCTATCGTTGGATGGAACATAGGTTTCAAAACCGAAAATATCTATCTCAATACCAACATTTATAATAAGGGTAAGGGCTATTGAAACTCCGAATAATATCAAGGCATTTTTAATCTTTTTAAAGCCTCGGTTGGAAATAACATTGTAAACCAAAATGGCTAAAGCGGCACCAATAACACCCATTATTATATAGAATAGTCCTTCACCAATATTGAAGATAGCGGCGAAAACATAGTATCCTATAAAACCGATAATAACGGCAATAAAATCGGGCAAAAATCTGAAGGCATAAGCCTCTCCCGCCCTTTCACTTCTTCTGCGGTTATAAAGGAAGATATTAAGGGCAAAAAGCAATACTGTTAATGCAAAAATTATAAGTATTTTCCAGAAAACAAAGGGATTTTGTGTTGAACCTTGATTATAAACATAACCCGCTTCACCATAAAGATAAACATATTTATTAAGGTTATGAATCGCATAGCCAAATGGAGTACCGTAAACAAAGGCTTCAGTTTCATAGGAATATCCGGGGAAGCCGAAAAGTCTGTTATGGCACATATTACCTATCAGCATTATTGCAATAGGCACACCGAGATTAACGGCTCCCAGTGAAACCACCGTATCAAATACACATCCCGTTGCCATTATAAATACACAGGAAAATGCGCAAAGGAACAGTATCATAAGAACTGTATATCCATAGGCAGGAAAAATAAAGGGTATATCTGCCGTAATCCCTGGAAGCGCACTCACAGCCATGAAGCCTGCATAGGATACGGTTAAAGGAATAAGCGAGCATACAAAGGAAGGTATAAACCTTGCGAAGAAAAGTTCTGTTCTTGTAAGGGGCAAGGAGTGAAAAGCATCGTTGCCCTTTCTGTTGTTAAGGAAATTGAAATTTATTACAAGAAGAACAATTGCAAAGGCGCAACAGCCTATTGCCAGAGCGTTGGCAAGAAAATCAAATTCATCCATTAAATCATAGATGCGTATTTCTTCGTATTCAAGCCATTCGATTGCTTTTCTCCATAAAAATATAGGTGAGAATATAAAGGAAATAAGGGTTGCTATACCTGTAAAGCCTAAATTCTTTTTAAAGGTGAACAAAAGCATATTTATAAAGGGATTAAGTTTCTTACTTGAGCAGTTCTTCAAAGTCATAGCCTTTTTCCTCCAATTCATATACAAATATCTCCTCAAGACTGGGAGGCACCAACTCTATAAACACAGGCACCAATGCATTAAGGAAACTCTTTATCTCCTTTTCATCTCCCTTAACAACCAACTGAATAAGGGAGCCTGTTTTTTCTATTTTCATGGGCTTCAACTCATCGAATACCGATAAATCGGGTATCATACTAAACACCGCCTGAACCTTATGCACATTACCCTTAAGGTTATCGATATCCTCATTAAATACAATATTTCCGTTGTGAAGAAGGCCTACACTATCACAAAGGGATTCAAGGTCACTTAAATTGTGGGATGCTATAATTGCGGTCATACCGTCCGAAACGCCCTCGGCAAGTAAGGATTTAAGCACCTTTCTCATAACGGGATCGAGTCCGTCAAAGGCTTCATCTAAAAGCAGATATTTAGGCCTTACCGATAGGCAAAGCATCAAAGCCGCCTGTCTTTGCATACCCTTTGACATAGTGGCTATTCTCGCTTTTTTGTTAAGGGGAAATATTGAGGAAAGATATTCAAATCTCTCCCAATCAAAGGTAGGATACAACATAGCGTAATACTTAGCCATTTCGTTTATATTCGACTGATGAATAAAATAAGGTGTATCGGGTAAATAACAGATTTTTGACTTAAGCTGAGGGTTGTTAAAGGGCTTTTCGCCGTCTATGAGTATATCCCCTCCGTCAGAAGTGTAAACTCCCGAAATTAATCTCATTAAGGTGGATTTACCCGAACCGTTAGAGCCTACAAGTCCGTAAACTGAGCCTTCCTTAATTTCAAAATTTACAGAATCAAGGGCTATCTTATTTTCAAACCTTTTGGTTAAATTAATAGCTTCAATCATTTGATTTCCTCCTTATACATTTCGTCTATTGCCGAAATCAGCGCTTCTCGGGAAATACCCCTCTTGTGCGCCTCCTCTACCGCCTCTTTAAATCCCCCTAAGGAAATTTCCATAACAGCCTTATCCGATTTTTCATCCTCGGATAAAAAGCTACCCTTACCCGAAACAGAATATATAATACCCTTTTCTTCGAGTATGGCATAAGCCTTCTGAACAGTATTTGGATTAATACCAAGCTGAGAAGCAAGGGCTCTTACTGAGGGTAAAGAATCTCCCCCTTTAATCGCTCCTACCATTTTTAGACGGATAATTCCGTTTATCAGCTGGTCATAAATAGGCACCGAGCTCCTATAATCTAACTGAATCACAAGAAAGCCTCCTTTTCGTACTTAGTGTATTAGTTCAATTAGTACAGTTGTATAATACACCCTTTTCCTTAATTTGTCAAGGGGATTTTAAAATAAAAAAATCTCACTGCAAAAACACAGTGAGATTTCTATGTAATATTAACATTAAAGCTTTATTTTAATTTCCTTTTGTGTAGGCTCATATAGGCGGTATTTAACACCGGCGCTATCAAGCATACGCTTTGATGCCTTTACCCCCTCGGTATCAGCATACTTATCACTCATATAAACAATTTCCTTAATACCCGACTGAATGATTGCTTTAGCGCACTCATTACAGGGGAAAAGCGTTACATAAACGATACAACCACGTACAGAAGAGGTGTTGCAGTTAAGTATAGCATTAAGTTCCGCATGACAAACATACAGATACTTAGAATCAAGACCTTCTCCCCTATCCCAAGGATATTCATCATCGTGGCAATGATGGGGCATTCCGTTATATCCCATAGAAAGTATACGCTTATCTTCGTTTACGATACAGGCACCTACCTGAGTGGAGGGGTCTTTACTGCGAAGGGCTGATAGCAAGGCTATGCCCATAAAATATTCATCCCAACTTAAAAAGTCCGTTCTTTTCAAAACTATCACCTCTTAGAATATTTATACCATATTGTTATCACTTTTGCAATTCCCTTTTTTGTGACGGTAAAACACACAACGCCGTTATCATCATTACCGCAGGGAACACTGTACAACACAAAAAGCCCGTTGCAAGATTCGTTGCATCGGCTATTACGCCTAAAAGCCAAGGGCCTATGGAACAACCAAGGTCACCGCATAAAGCGAAAATGCTGAACATAGCCGTTCCGCCTAATGGGAAGCTTGATGACGCCTGCGAATAAAGTCCGGGCCAGAATGAGCTTACGGTAAAACCGCAAATAGCACAGAAAATCAGACTTATAACCGGGGATGCGCTGCCTCCCGTTATTATATAGCATATAATACAAGCGATGCTCATGGTAATCAACACGGTCTTAAAGGGTATTTTTTCGGCAATGGCGGCATGGGTTATTCTTCCCGTACCCATTAATACCGCAAAGGCGCAAGGTCCTGCTAAATCACCTATTACCTTACTTACACCCAGTCCCTCCTGGGCAAACATAGATGCCCATTCAGCCATTGCAATTTCACTTGCCCCTGCGCAGAACATCATTATCATAATACCAATAAAGGTTTTATTTTTTATAAGATTTTTAATCGGCTCGCTTTTGTCACCGCTTATAGGTTCAATAAATGGTACCTTTATAAATGCAAAACCGTTAAAAAACGGTATTATCGCCCATACCAGTGGGATAAACTGCCAATTCGCAAAACCAAAAACCCTTACCATAAGGGTTGTTACTATAACGGTAAAAACCTGTCCCCAACAGTAAAAGGAATGCAGAAAAGACATATTTGCCTTTTTATTATCTGTAGGTAAATTCTCTATAAGGGGGCTTACAAGCACCTCTAAAAGACCGCTTCCCACTGCATAAATAACGACAGAAATATTAATTGCAAGATATACATTACTCATAATCTGAGGCAAAATTGCCAATAAGCAAAGACCTGCTGCCGCTCCCCACTGACTTATCACCATACATTTGCGATAACCGAACAGAGCAACTATCTTAGGGGTTAAGGCATCGGTTAGAAACTGAACGCCGAAATTAACCAGAATTATTCTGCCTAACATTTCATAATTAAGCCCATAATTCTTATTCAGTACAATAAAAAGAATGGGTAAAAAGTTATTAATAATCGCCTGAACAACATATCCTACATAACAGGCAAGCTTTGTTGATGTGTATTTTTTCATTTTATATCTCCAAAACCTCTAAAAGCTGACAGGGTTTTTCTATAATATGTATAGCTCCGCATTCTTCAAGCTCTTTTCTCTCACGAAAGCCCCATAGCACACCTACAGCCACCGAGCCCGAATTAACAGCGGTTTGCATATCCATACCCGAATCTCCAACAAAGGCACATTCCTCAGATTTGACTTTCAAATCACTAATAACCTCGAGTGTAAGCTTTGCATCGGGCTTAGCGGGGTAATTCGGCTTTTTTCCTACAACCGCATCGAATATATCGCCGAAGATTTTATCGGTAACTATCTTTGCCATTTCATCAACTTTATTAGAAATTACTGCAGTTTTATATCCTTTTTGTTTGAGAGACAACAATAACTCTTTTATGCCTTCATAAGCATATGTGCTATCAAGATAATGCTGCGCATAATATTCTCTGAATATTTTATGGCATTTTTCAACTGTTGCTTCGTCTCGGTTTTCTTCGGGTAATGCCCTTTTTATCAGCATAATCATTCCGTCCCCAACAAAATAACGGAATTTTTCTATTTCGTGAGTTGGAAATCCCATTGAAGCAAGAGCAAAATTCGTACTATCCGCCAAATCCTTTATAGAATTGACCAGTGTACCGTCCAAATCGAACAATACTGCCTTAATCAATTAAATCACATCCTAAATAACAATAAAAAAAGTCCCTAACGGGACTTTTTCTTTTATATAGCTCTGGTAACCTTACCTGAACGCAAACAACGGGTGCAGGCATTGATACGACGCGGAGTTCCGTTTACGATTGCCTTTACCTTCTTAACATTGGGCTTCCAGGTTCTGTTGGAGCGTCTGTGTGAGTGAGAAACCTTAATTCCGAAAGCAATTTCCTTATTGCAGATATCACATTTAGCCATGGTCTGCACCTCCTTCTTTTTACATAGCAAAAATTATAATAACAGAAAATGCAAGAAAAATCAAGTATTTTTTTACATATTCTCAAAAAAATCAGTGTTCACTGCGGCAGGGTCTGTTCATTAAGTCCGTAAGCACCTGTTTTACATCCTTATTTTCATAGAGAATTGCATAGCATTCCTCTATTATAGGCATTGTTATTCTATACTTTTTAGCAAGGTTATAAGCAGAGAAGGATGCATAATAACCCTCAACCGTTCCTACCTCGCTGAGAGCCTGCTCAACCGAAACACCCGAGCCTACCTTGTTGCCAAACCTATTATTACGACTGTGCTTTGAAGTACAGGTAACTATAAGGTCACCTATTCCCGTAAGACCGGCGAAGGTATATTCCTTAGCTCCCATACAAACACCCAGTCTTGCCATTTCAGCAAGGCCTCTTGTTATCATAGCCGCCTTGGTATTGTCCCCAAGGTTCATTCCGTCACATATACCTGCCGCTATGGCGATAACATTTTTAAGGGCTCCGCCCAGCTCAACACCCACAATATCTCCAGAAGTGTAAATACGAAGATAGGGACTTGCCATAATATCCTGAACTATCTGAGCCGCAGGAAGACTGTTTGACGCCGCCACAATAGATGTTGGAATATTACGGGCAACCTCCTCGGCGTGAGAGGGACCTGAAAAGGCTACTATTCTTGCATTTTCGCCAAGCTCATCCCTTATTACCTCGGAAAGTCTTTTAAGGCTATCCTGTTCGATGCCCTTTGAAACATTTACAACTATACCGTAATTCTTATAACTGCGAAGCTGTTTAGCAACCTGACGGACAGCCGTTGAGGGGGTTGCAATTATGGTTAAAACCGAGCCCTCTACACAGGACATATCATTTGTTATATTTATTTCTTTCGGAAGATAAACATCCTTTAAAAGCTTTTCATTGGTGCGCTTTTCCAGAAGTAAATTTACCTCATTTTCAAAAGGAGACCATATAGTTACTTCATTACCGGAATTATGGGCAGATATGGCGAGAGCCATTCCCCAACCACCGGCACCTAAAACTGTTATTTTAGACAAGGTTATTTCCTCCTGCCGATTTTATTTTCTTCGCCGTTTATAAGGCGGATAATATTCTCCTTATGCTTAAGAAAAACAATGGTACCCATTAAAACACTCAGAATAATCTGAACTGCAAGGCTTCCCGAACGGTCATAAAATATAACCGACATAACAACCACCGTGACGGTTGCTATAAGGGAGCTTAGGGAAACTATCCTTGAAAGGAGCGTTGAAACAGCAAATACACAAAGACCTATAATAATGGCTATCGGACAACAAACGGCAAATATACCCACGCTTGTAGCCACTCCCTTTCCCCCTTTAAACTGAAAGAAAACGGGAAATACGTGACCTAACATACAGGCAAGTCCGCAAAGAAATGCTCCGTTCGAGGGCAAAGCCCAAGAGGCTGATGTTGCATTTAAGATATATTCAAATATAAGCTCGCCTATAAAACAGGCAACAAAGCCTTTTAGCGCATCGCATAAAAAGGTAAGAGCACCGGGGAGAAAGCCTCCCACTCTCATCATATTAGTGGTACCGGCATTTCCGCTTCCTAAATCTCTTACATCCTTTTTAAGGAACACACCCGAAAAAACAACGGCAAAATTTATACTACCTATTAAATATGCCGCAATAACCGTTACAATGGCGGTCATTATCATTACTTATCGCCTCTTTCACGAATAACAAATCTCACCGGAGTTCCCTCAAGACCAAAGGTCGAACGAATTTGATTTTCAAGGTATCTCTGATAAGAAAAATGGAACAGCTCTGCCTTATTGCAGAAGCAAACAAATGTAGGTGGCTTGGTTGAAGCCTGAGTCATATAATAAATTTTAAGTCTTTTACCCTTATCTGATGGTGGTTGAACCCTTGCAGTAGCATCGGCAAGGATATCGTTGAGCATACCCGTTGATATACGCATTGTATTCTGAGAATGAACATACTTGATAAGCTCGAAAAGACGGTCAAGTCTTTGTCCCGTCTTAGCGGAGATAAAGATAATGGGAGCATAGGGCATAAAGGAAAAATCGGTCATCAGCTTTTTGCGGTAGCTATCCATCGTCCTACCGTCCTTTTCAACTATATCCCACTTATTTACGGCGATTATACAAGCCTTACCGTTTTCGAGAGCCAACCCTGCTACCTTGGAATCCTGTTCGGTAAAGCCCTCCTTACCGTCAATCATAATAACGCATACATCGGCTCTATCAATAGCCATTTCGGCACGAATAACACTGTATTTTTCAATTTTATCCTCAACCTTACTCTTACGGCGAAGACCTGCGGTATCAATAAAATTAAATTTACCGAATTTATTCTCAATGAGGGTATCAATAGCATCCCTTGTTGTTCCTGCGATATCCGAAACAATAGCACGTTGCTCTCCTGCAACGGCATTAACAAGCGAGGATTTACCAGCATTAGGTTTGCCTATTACTGCAACATTTATAACATCCTCATCATCATTTGCATTAAGCTCCTCCTCGGAAAGATTTTCCAGTACAGCATCAAGCAAATCGCCTGTACCGTATCCGTGAACGGAGGAAACCTGAATAGGCTCACCAAGGCCCAAATTATAAAATTCGTACAGCTCTAATGGTGGCTCTCCCACCTTATCGCATTTATTAACACATAAAACAATGGGCTTGCCGCTTTTTTGAAGCATTGAGGCAATATCCATATCGGCGGCAGTAACTCCGCTTCTAAGGTCGGTAACAAAAATAATTACCGCAGCCATATCAATGGCAAGCTGTGCCTGAGCACGCATATTTGCTAGTATAATATCATCGGTTTTAGGCTCTATACCGCCAGTATCTATGAGCATTAAATTATGCCCTAACCACTCGGCATCTCCATAGATACGGTCCCTGGTTACACCGGGAGTATCGTCAACTATAGAAAGCCTTTTACCTATTATTCTGTTAAAAAGAGTTGATTTGCCGACATTTGGTCTGCCCACAACTGCAATTATAGGTTTTGACATATAATCCTCCCTATCAAATCGTATCCATCGTTGTTAACCGGTGTTATCTTTACATTGAGTTTTTCAGAAAGCTCGTCCACCGTTACGCTATCAAGGAACATATCACCCTCATTTCTCAGCATAACAGACGGAATAAGCAATTCCTCACCCAATTCCTTACCTTTTAGTTGGTCATATATATCGGTTGCAGTTACAAGACCTGCAACATCTATTTTGCCGCCAAAAAAGTTATTCTTAACGGCATACACATTACACTCTAAATTATGCCATTTTTTGGAAGCCTTGTCAACTATATCGCTGATAAGTGGGTATGCGGCTTCACCCGTTGCAATTGAGATTTTTCTCGGCGGAATATCATCAAAATCACACTCGGCAATGGCTTGCTCCACTTCGCTTAAAAGCAATGCCCAGAGACCCACGCCGTTTTCAAGCTGAAGAAAATCCTCATAATAATCGGCATCGGGAATATCTCTCCCTGCCAAAAGATAAAATTCATCGGCACAGAAAACTCTGCGCTCGTTATATTTTTGAATACATATATCACCGTATTCCTTTACGGTTTCAAGCACTGCATCGGCAGTTTCCTTACAGAAAGGCTCTAACTTGGCAAGACCTTCTCTGTGGCCTGTGATACCAACGGGCACTGCCGCAATGCACTCTACATTTTCGAGCTCGGTTAAATCCTTTAGACTGCGTTCTAGTTCTTTTCCATCGTTAATACCGGGGCAAAGAACCAGTTGGCAATTTATCTTTATCCCTGCATCGTTAAATCTTTTTATAAGAGATAAAACCTTTCCCGCATTTTTATTGGTCATCATCTTAACACGCAATTCGGGATTGGTTGTGTGCACCGAGATATTTATAGGACTGATATGCATTTTTATAATGCGTTCAACCTCATGCTCGGTGATATTAGTAAGGGTTATATAGTTACCGAAAAGGAATGAAAGACGGGAATCATCATCCTTAAAATAAAGGGTTTCACGCAGTCCCTTAGGCAACTGGTCGATAAAACAGAATATACATTTATTAAGGCAGGAGCGCTTTTCATCCATAAGATATGTTTCAAAAAGCAGACCTAATTCCTCGGTTTCCCCTTTTTTAATTTTAACGCATTTTTCTTTCCCCGCAGAATTTATAAACTTTATTTTAAGAAGCTTATCATTCTGATAAAAACGGTAATCAAGGACATCCATTATTTCGTTATCATTTATAGATACCAGCACATCACAAGGCTTCAAACCTTTTTTTGCCGCAGGACTTCCCTTCTCCACCGATTTTATTACAACCGACATTCCTTTTCACTTCCTTCCTAAAAAAACAGAGGAGGATAAGTCTTTTATGACTTCTTATCCCCCTCAGCCTCGAATTTTTAATTGCTTATTCAGCAACCTCTATAACCTGACGGCCTGCATACTGACCGCAAGCAGCGCAAAGTCTGTGCGGACGCTTGTATTCACCGCAGTTAGGACATTTAACCATTGTGGGAGCGGTGAGCTTCCAGAGGTTATTTCTTCTCTTATCTCTTCTTGCCTTAGATGTTTTTCTCTTCGGTACTGCCATTTTTGGCACCTCCTTAAATCTCTAATCAATGTTTATTACTTTAATAAATCAGCAAGTGCCTGTAGTCTTGGGTCAATCTCCTTTTTAGGACAACCGCAGTCACCCTCGTTGAGATTTTTACCGCACTTAGGACATAGCCCCTTGCAGTTTTCATCACACAGATGCTTCATTGGAAGACTAGTTACGACTTCGGTGAAAACAAGCTGTCCTAAATCAAGCTTCATATCGGGAACGAGAATAATTCTTTCATTCTCCTCACCCTCTATAGAAGGAGCCAAGTCCTTCTCCACTACTATACTGTGGGAATGAACAACCTGCTTTCCGCAACGGTCACAGTCTGCCGAATAATCATAAGTTATCTGCGCATTTAACCCAACCAAACTTGCTTTGTTGGAAACGGTACCATTGAATTTAACGGGCGTAATGAGCGGAAAAACCCCCGAAAATTCCTCTTTACTCATATCCAACTCATACTCTATCGGTAGGGAGAAACCTTCATTGACAAATACCTTTTTTAAATCAATAATCATACTCCCACCTCTATCGTCACAAAGTATATTATATATAGCAAGAAGGCTTTTGTCAAGGTTTTTGTTGAACATAAAATTCATATTTTTTATCGATAAATGTATTGCAATAATACTTAGTTTTCTGTATAATAATTTACAGTAATTTCCTTTATAGGAGGCAAAGATATGTCAAAATTAGTTTTATTTCAGGGCGACTCTATAACAGATGCCGGCAGAAACCGTGAAAACGATGCCGTAACAGGCACAGGATACCCCACCTTTGTTAAGGGTGAATTGGGTCTTAAATATCCCGGTGAATATGAATTTATTAACCGAGGAATTTCGGGCAACAGAATAGTTGATTTATACGCAAGAATAAAGGCTGATATAATCAATTTAAAGCCAGACTATATGAGTATTCTTATAGGCGTTAATGATGTATGGCACGAATTTGGAGGACACAATGGAGTTAGCGCTGAAAAATATGAGAAAATATATTCTATGTTGATAGAGGAAATCAAAGAGGCTTTACCTGATATTAAAATAATGATATTGGAGCCCTTTGTTCTCGAAGCTTCTGCAACTATGTCCACCGAGGAAGACCCCGAGCGTTGGGGTACATTTAACAGCGAGGTTAAAAAGCGTGCTGCTGCCGCTAAGAGAATCGCTGAAAAATACGGCCTTCCCTTCATAACCCTCCAGGATAAGCTTGATAATGCCTGTAAGTCCGCCGAGGCTTCCTACTGGCTTGCTGACGGTGTTCATCCCACCGCAATGGGTCACTGTCTCATAAAGGACGAATGGATGAAGACCTTTGAAGAGATTAAGTAATATATTACGAAGCAGTCGTAGGACTGCTTCATTTTTTGAAATCAATGAGCACCTTTATGGTATTCCACAGTTTTAATGGGAATATTATAAAAAACTTTTTTTATGGAGTG
>JAFPAV010000031.1 GCA_017390725.1 Clostridia bacterium
AAGAAAACCATTGAGTTTGTGGGTGACTCCATAACCGAGGGTGTTCTTGTGGATGCTGATTTTATTGATGGCGGTCAGAAAGAACGTCCCTTCCATGATGATGTAACGGCTACATATGCTTATCTTACGGCAGAAGCTTTAGGCTTGGAGCCGTATGTTATGGGCTACGGTGCGGTTGGTGTTACCAAAGGCGGTATGGGAGCGGTGCCTAAGTGCTCGGAATCCTATTCCTATTGCTTTGAAAACACCCCTAAAAACTATAATAACTGCGATTATATAATGATAAATCACGGTGCTAACGATAGGGGAGTAGAAGTAGAGACTTATCTTGAAAATTACAAGGAGCTTCTCGATTTGATAATTAAAGAAAATCCAAAATCCAAGATAATCGTACTTTCGGCATTTTGCGGTGCTTTCCATATTGAGCTTGGCGAGTTTGTTGAAAAATATAATAAGGAAAACGATACCAATATTTCTTATATTGATTCCTTCGGTTGGGTGCCCCTTGAGCCATTACATCCCTTAAGAAGCGGACATAGAATTATTGCCGAGAAATTAATTCCCGAAATGAAGAAAATTATTTTATAGTTTATTAATACTCTGTTCTTGAATAAGGACAGAGTATTTGTTATAATGACTATAGAATAATGACACCATATATAAATATGTAGGAATGATAAAATAATGGCAAAGAAAAACGAAATTCTCGAAGAGCAAAGAAAAGCCCGTGAACAGTTTTTAGAGCTTAAGAAAATGCAGCAGGAAAATGCGGATGCAACCAAGGTAGCCTCCAAAGAGGCGGTAGCACCTCGTACCTTTGGAGAAAAGCTTTCTAATTTCTGGACGTATTATAAGTGGCATGTGGTAGCGGTTATAGTTGCCGCCGTAATAATGGCGGTATCAATAAATCAATGCGTTAATAGTGTAAAGCCCGATATGGGCGTTGTGGTGTTCTTGCATCAAACCGCATCCAGTGAGCAGTTGGAGAGACTTACTGATTATATGGAAGAAAAATGCGAGGATATTAACGGAGATGGCGAGGTTTATATAAACATAATCAACTGCAGCTATTCGCCGGATGATAAAAACGGCCAGTATGAAATGACCGTTCTTAATAAACTCCAGGCAACCTTAGCTGCTGATTATGATGCCTTGCTTTATGTAACTGATAGCAGCTCCTATGGATATTTTTCACAGGATAACGGGTCTGACGGATTATTTACCGAAGAGCCATATAAGCTCAGTGATAATATGATTTCAAAGCTTGGAACTGATGAAATACCCTTTATGTACAAGGATTTGCATATCTCCTGCCGCAGTTATTATGATACTGTTCTTGAAAAAGATAAAAATGCGAAGGCTGTTTATGAGCAGTCGCAAAAAATACTTGAAGCGATAAAAAGTGAATAAAAAAAGAGCTGAATTCAGCTCTTTTTTATTATATTGTCAGTATAGCAAAATCTTCGGCGTTTATTGTCAGTCTCGAATTATCGGGTGGGTTACCCCATAAAACCTTAGCGGAATTGAATTCCTCGGGAACATTAACGCATATAGGCTCGTTCCAACGGTTAACTGCAATTAAAACACGGCAGTTTTCCGCTTTTCGCATAAAAACTATTTCCCCAAAATCTGCCTGAATGGGAATAAATTCGCCGTTATCAAAGGCCGAAAGGGAGCGCCTTGTTTTGCCTAAGAATTTATAAAAGCTTAGTAGCTCTTCGTTCTCCTTGCCCCAAGGATATGTTCCTCGGCAGAAGGGGTCTCCGTAACCGTGAAGTCCTGCCTCATCACCGTAATAGAGAGATGGAACACCGGGTAGGGTATACTGTAATACAGCCGCTAATTTAAGTCTTCTGAGTCCCAGAGCGTATTCCTCAAAGGATAGCACTCTTGAAGCCTGAGCCGTCCTATCTGATGGCGAATCGTCGGTTGCAAGGCGAGTGATGATTCTTGCGGTATCGTGGGTGCCGATATGGTTCATCAAAACCTTTATTGCAGGGGTAGGGTAGTTTTCTAAAATATCCAAAACAGTATCTATAAGATCTCGTGAATTACCGCCCTTGACAAAATCTATAATAGCGTTTGCAAAGGGATAATTCATAACAGAATCCAACTGTTTGCCCCTTAAAAATCTGCGCCTTACACCATAGCTTATTTTATTTGTGGCATCCTCCCAGACTTCACCCAAAAGGAATTTATCCTCTCCCTCGGCCTTCACTGCATTTCGTATATTGTCAAGGAAACAGTCGGGAAGCTCGTCAGCAACATCAAGTCGCCAACCCATAACACCCTTTTTAAGCCAGTGGCGTATAACTCCATTTTCACCGTTTATAAACTCGTTAAAGGAGCTATCCTCCTCAATCGTTTCAGGTAGGGAGGGAACGCCCCACCAGGCGCAGTAGCTATCGGGGAAACGGTTAAATTTATACCAGCTGTGATAGGGAGAATCGAAATTATTATATGCGCCACCATCACCGTATCTTCTGTAGCGGTTGAAATAAACACTGTCGTCCCCTGTGTGAGAGAAAACACCGTCTAAAATAATGCTGATACCCTTTTTCTTTGCAGACTTAATAAGGTTTTCAAAATCCTTTTCAGTGCCAAGCAAAGGGTCAATTTTCATATAGTCGGCGGTATTATAGCGGTGGTTGGAATGGGCTTCAAATATGGGGTTAAGGTAAATGCAGCTAACCCCTAATTCTTTTAGATAATCGAGCCTTTGCTCAATTCCCTTAAAATCGCCGCCGTAATAATCGTTGCAAAGGGAACAGATGCCGTTATTCTGTCTGTACTCAGGTTGTTTTGACCAATCATCGCATAAAAATCGGTCCTCGGGTACATTCTTTTTAGGAGTTCGAGAATTTGCAAAACGGTCGGGAAAAATCTGATAGATTATTCCGCCGCTTAACCAATCGGGAGTGGCGTAATTCTTATTATAAACGGTTAACTGCCACGAGCCGCCCTCACTGGATACAATTCCTAAAGAGTGGGCGGTTTTCGTGATAAAAAAGGGTCCGTAATCGCTTGTGTACCTGAAGCTGTACCAATAAAGTCCCTCGTCTAAATTAAGCTCCACATCATAAAAACGGTAATCCTCAAGCCATTCGGCAGGTGTTAATTCTATGTGATGAGGCTGATATTCCTCATCTTTTTTTATCACAAGATAAGCATTATGTACCTTAGCATCTCTGTGAAGCAGAATTCGTAGCCGAAGGCTTTCACCCTCGGCTACTGCACCGAATTTGCTTTTATAAAGAGAATTTCTTGAATCAAACGGATAGTATTGCATAGGCTTACTTTATAGGTTCGATATGCCAGATATTATTTGCATAGTCTGCTATTGAGCGGTCTGCCGCAAAAATACCCGATTTTGCAATGTTCATAAGGGACATTCTGTTCCATCTATCCCTATCGTTATAAGCGATAGATGCATCTGTCTGTGCTTTACAGTAATCTGCAAAATCCGCAAGTGCCATATAGTGGTCAACATTCTTAAGAGTGTTGTAAATATTATCAAAGGATTTACCGTTTATACCCTTGCCTACAAAATCAAGAGCCTTTTTAAGGTCCGGATTGTTGTTATAATAGGGGGAGGGGGAATAACCGGATTTCTGGAGAGCGAGAACCTCGGGGGTGTGCATTCCAAAGATAAAGATATTATCATCGCCAACAGCCTTATGAATTTCAACGTTAGCGCCGTCCTCGGTGCCGAGGGTTACGGCTCCGTTCATCATAAGCTTCATATTACCTGTACCGCTTGCCTCAGTAGAAGCGAGAGAAATCTGTTCACTGATATCAGCGGCGGGAATCATAAGCTCGGCTAGGGTTACCTTGTAGTCCTCAAGGAAAAGCACCTTGATTTTATCACTTATAGCCTTATCCTTGGCGATAACCTCGGAAAGCTTATAAATCATATGAATTATTTCCTTAGCAAACAGGTAACCGGGAGCTGCCTTTGCACCGAAAATATAGGTTTTAGGAGTAAATTCGGCGTTGGGATTATTTTTAAGATAAAGATAATCGGAAATAATGTGTAAAGCGTTAAGATGCTGTCTCTTATATTCGTGTAAACGCTTTACCTGCATATCGAATATAGAATTTGTATCAAGAGCAACATCGTATTTTGCTTTTACATATTGGGCAAAGCGTTCCTTGTTGGAATGCTTTATTTTTTCAAGCTGATTTAAAACGGTCTTATCATCGGCATAGGCGGAAAGCTTATCAAGCTCGGAGGCATCCTTTATAAAGCCATCGCCGATAAGCTCGGTAAGATATTTGGTAAGCTCGGGGTTTGCCTGACAAAGCCATCTTCTATGAGCAATACCATTGGTAACGTTGGTGAATTTTTCAGGAGTCATACTGTAATAATCCTTGAAAAGCTCATCAACAAGGATTTTACTATGAAGCTTAGAAACACCGTTTACGGTATGACAGGCGGCAACGCAAAGATTTGCCATTTTAACAACACCGTCACTAATAACGGCGGTGCGCTCTGCTAAAGCAAAATCCCCCGTTTTGTAAATAACCTCGTCACGGAAACGACGGTCAATCTCCTTAACTATCTGATAAATTCTCGGTAGCCTTGCCTTAAAAAGGTCAACAGGCCAGCATTCAAGGGCTTCCTTCATAATGGTATGGTTGGTGTATGCTAACGTACCCTTAACGATATCCCAAGCCTTTTCCCAGGAATATCCGCATTCATCAAGTAAGAAGCGCATAAGCTCAGGAATAGAAAGGGTGGGGTGGGTATCATTTATATGAATTGCAACCTTTTCGGGAAGATTTTCAAGAGTGTTATATTTTCTAAGGTGGCGGTTAAGGATATCCTGAATAGAAGCGGAAACAAGGAAATACTGCTGACGCAGACGCAAGGATTTACCCTCCATATGGTTATCCTCGGGATATAAAACCTTGGAGATAGATTCTGCCATAGCTCTGCGCTCTAAGGCTCTTACATAATCACCCTGATTAAAGGCAGACATATCAAAATCCTGACATTCAGCACTCCAAAGGCGCAAAACATTAACGGTTTTACCGTCCTTTCCGGCAACCATAAGGTCATAGGGAACGGCGTGAACACTGTTATAATCCTTGTGTTCAACATGGTGATAGCTTCCGTCCCACCACTCTTCTATTCTTCCGTCAAAGTTAACGTCAACGGCAGAAGAGGGTCTTGCTTCGAGCCACACTCCGCCTCCGGGAAGCCAGAAATCGGGCATTTCGGTCTGCCAACCGTCAACCAATTTCTGTCTGAAGATACCTAATTCATATCTTATGCAATATCCCATAGCAGGGTAGCTTCCGGTTGAAAGTCCGTCAAGGAAGCAGGCAGCAAGACGGCCAAGTCCACCGTTTCCAAGACCTGCATCCGATTCAAAATCATATAACTTATCAAGCTTAACCTTGAATTTTGAAAGGGCCTTAGCCATAGTTTCGGTAAGCTCTAAGTTAAAGAGGTTGTTCTTAAGAGAACGGCCCATAAGGAATTCCATACTAAGATAATAAATCTGCTTAGCTTCCTGTTCATCAACTGATTTTTTAAAGTTTGCTCTGCGCTCACTCATTATCTCCAAAAGCGCTAAAACACAAGCCTTATAAAAAAGCTCGTCTGAAGCCTGGTCGGGAGCGACACCGAGATTGTGCAAAAGCTTACGCTCGATAAGAGCAGAAAGCTGTGCTGCTGTATATTTACCCATAAAAAGCATCTCCGTTTCGGAATAATATTCATTTTATATTATTTACTTTATATCATACATTATTCTATGCGGTTTTTCAAGTGTATATTATGAGATAAATTGACGCTTTTTTTGTGCAAAATGTTTAAAAAACCAAAACATAAATTCGAAAAGTTAATAAAATATATTCAAAAATAACAAAAAACGGTAATTTTTCGAATATAATAAGGCAAAATAAAACGCCCTCAATATTTTGAAGGGCGTTAAAATTTTATTCTTCTTCGTTTTCTTCGGGTGTTTCGCATTCAAGGTATTCGCCTTTAATACGGTTTTTGTTTTTAATCCTGTCAAACACAGCCAAGGCTGCAACCATTCCTGCAAATATCGCAGTTAAAGTTCCTATAAATTTGAAAAATCCTTTCATAACAAAACCACCTTTTATTATAAAGTTTATATTTGTATTATACCACCAAAAATCTATGATTGTCAATCACATAAAGGGAGAAAACAGGTGCAGAATAATTTCGATAAATCGGCGCTTTAAAGGACGGCGTGACCATTCATCCAAGGTTATTTCCTTGCAGGAAGTAAATATCTCCTCAAAATGATTTCTGATATCGGATACGGTCTTATTATCGTTTATCCAAACTCCACATTCAAAGTGGAAAACGAAGCTTCGATAGTCCATATTAATAGTGCCTACAGTAGCAACCTTATCGTCTGATACAAAGAGCTTTGAATGAATAAATCCGGGCAGATATTCGTAAATTTTTACCCCTGCCTCAAGAAGCTCAAGATAATTATACTGTGTTACGGGGTGAACATACTTTTTATCGGGTATGTGTGGCGTTACTATTCTCACATCAACCCCCGATTTTGCCGCCATCTGCAGAACGCTTATCATAGTATCGTCAATTATCAGATAGGGGGATGCGATATATACATATCTTTGGGCAGAATTCAGTATCTGCATATAAAGACCTTCTGCGGGGTTATGCTTGTTAAGAGGGTCATCCGAGTAGGGGATTACAAAGCCTTCGGCGTCCATATAGCAATCGGTGATGTATTTGGCGATGCGAAGACGCTCTTTAGTTGTGAATTCCCACATGCTGCAGAACATAACAAGAAAGCTCTTAACGGCTTTGCCCTTGATAATTATGGCAGAATCCAACCAATATCCGAAGCGTTCTACTCGGTTTATATACTCATCTCCGATATTTATTCCGCCGGTTATAGCCGTCTTACCGTCAATAACCACGATTTTTCTGTGATTTCGGTTATTCATAAACATATTAAAGGAGGGCTTTATGGGGTTAAATACAGATATCTTAATTCCCGCCGCAGTAACACGATTGAGAAAGTCCTTATGCTGCCTTTTAATAGAGCCGAAATCATCGAAAATTATTCTGATTTCAACGCCTTGTTTTGCCTTTTGCTTGAGGATTTTAAATATATCATCCCACATTTCACCCTCTGCAAGGATGAAAAATTCGATAAAGATATATTTTTCTGCCTTTTCGAGCTCTTCGAGAAATCTTGGGAAAAACTTTTCGCCCGGGGATAAATATTCGGTTGAAGTACCGTCATAAAGGGGATATCCCGATTCCCTTACCAGATAATCTGCCTGACGGGAATGAACTATATCAAAATAATGGAGCTTGTTTTCAACCGAAACATCCTCCTTGAGATGGGGGAAATAATGCGCTTCGCATTTTTCCATCTTCTTTCTCATATGGGGAAGTACACGGCCGCCACCCCAAAGTAAAAACATTGATATACCGAAAATAGGGAAAATCAGAATAAATATCAACCAGGCTATTTTGTAACTGGGATTACCTCTTCGGCTTACAATGTAAATAACCATAAAAATACCAAGAAAAACAGAAAGGAGATAAACCCAGGTGGAATTAACCGAAACGTTTACAAAAACAGTAAAAAGGAATCCGATTTGTGCCAATAAAAGAATACCGGATATAATTATTCTGTTAGGCATTCTTATGCCACGCTTATCCTTAACCTTCAATTTTTCCACCTCTTTTCGGTATTATATTTACCAATATATCACAAAAAAGCATTTTTTTCAATTAACTATGTGTAAATATTTTAGAAATCTATTGTTATCTATGTGTGTTTTATGGTATACTATTAAAATAAATATATTATATACTTCTACGGAGGTAGGCTGAATGTCTAAAAAACTTATAAAACTTTCAGAGGGAGTTCAGGGGTTATTCGTCAGAAATTACCGTTTTAAAACAACACTTGTATCCTTTAACGTATATTTACCGCTCAAGAGAGAAACGGTGGCAGATTATGCCTTGTTACCCTTTATTCTCACTTCCTGCAGTAAAAAATATCCCAACTTTTCAAAGCTTAATTATAAACTCAGTAAGCTTTACGGTGCAACCCTCAGTGCGTCCACCGAAAAATTAGGGGACTGTCAGTTACTCCGTATGTCGGTATCGGTAATAAACGATGAATATACTTTGCAGAGTGAATCTCTTGTAAAACAGGCAAGCGAGCTTATGCTCAAGCTTTTATTCGAGCCCAACACCGAGGGCGGCGCTTTCTTTGATGAGGATGTTGAGCGTGAAAAACGAAAGGCCATTGAACATATAAGAGGAGAATTCAGCGAAAAGCGTGTATATGCCAAAAACCGTCTTATCGAGGAAATGTTTAAGGGTGAGGACTACGGTGTACCTAAATGTGGAAGCGAAGAAGCTGTTGAGGCTATAACCGGTGTTTCCCTTTATAAGGCTTGGGAGAATATGCTGAAAAGCGCATTTATTCAGGTGCAGGTAATCGGTTCGGCAGTTCCCGAAGGCCTTTTTGATGATATAAAGGCAGCCTTTATGGAAATTGAAAGAGAAAATATAACAAATGTAACCGAATGTAAGCCTATTGCTCCCGCAAGTAAGGTAAATACTGTAGAAGAAAAAATGCAGGTAGCCCAGGGCAAATTAGTTATGGGCTTTTCGAGTGAGCTTTACGGGGACGATGATGCAGCTCTACCTTTAATGGTGGTAACCGATATTTTCGGCGGCGGTCCTTATTCACGCCTTTTCTCAAATGTAAGAGAAAA
>JAFPAV010000032.1 GCA_017390725.1 Clostridia bacterium
AAGCCGCAAACTGAAATTAAGGATATCGTAATTCCCGAGGCTGATTTAGCGGCAGAAGAAAATACCTTAGCGGAGGCAGGATAAGTGAGAAATACAACTCTTTGCCATATCGAAAAAGACGGCAAGTATCTTATGCTGCACAGAATAAAAAAGGAAAACGATCTTAATCAGGATAAATGGGTAGGCATTGGCGGTAAATTTGAGGATAAGGAAAGTCCTGAGGAATGTAATTTAAGAGAGGTTTATGAGGAAACGGGACTTCGGCTTTTAAATTACCGTTATTGCGGTATAGTTACCTTTGTATCCGATAAATGGGAAACGGAATATATGCATATATTCCACAGTGATTCCTATGAAGGCGAAATTAAGGAATGTGATGAAGGGGTTCTTGAGTGGATTGATAAGCAAGAGCTTCTAAAGCTTCCCATTTGGGAGGGAGATAAGATATTCCTTCGTCTTATGGATAATAATGCCCCTTTCTTTTCTTTAAAGCTTCAGTATGAGGGGGATACTTTAATCAAGGCAATTCTTGATGGAAAGGAAATGAATATATGAACATTTGTGTTTACGGAGCCGCAAGTACGGCTATCGATAAAAAATATATCGAGCTTACAGAAAAATTCGGTGAGCGCTTAGCTAAGGACGGTCATCATCTTGTTTACGGAGCAGGGGATAACGGACTTATGGGAGCGGTTGCCAGAGGCTTTCATAAGGGCGGCGGCAAGATAGTGGGTGTTGCACCCTCCTTTTTCAAGGTAGACGGTGTTCTTTTTCCCCACTGCACCGAGCTTATCCGCACCGAAACTATGCGTCAGCGCAAGCAGATAATGGAGGATAAGGCAGATGCCTTTATTATGGTACCCGGCGGGATAGGAACCTTTGATGAGTTCTTTGAGATTCTAACCCTTAAACAGCTGGGCAGACATACAAAGCCCATTATAATTTTTAATCAGTACGGTTATTATGATAGTCTGTTAAATCTCCTTGATAATACCATAAAGGGCAGATTTATGAGTGAGCAAAGCCGAAAGCTTTGGGGCGTTTTTGATAATGAGGATGAGCTTGTAAATTATCTTGATAATTATAAGCCTGAGGAATTTGATATATATGCCCTTAAAGAAATAGATAGCCAAAGCATTCAAACTTGAACCAGCCTTAAAGGGCGATTTTTAGGCATCTTTCGGCTCATCTCGCCACATAGGCGTTAGCCTTATGCGCCTCGTTTCACCAAAATTCGCTAAAAAAATCACACCTTTAAGGTTGTAAAATTTTGTAAATAATGAATTTTTTGTTGTACGAGGCACAAAACGCAGTCAATCCTGTCGGATTGACGAGTATTTTAACGAAGTCACAGCGTAAAATTCGTGTTTCAAAATCTGATTCGAGTTTGAATGCTTTGGCTAACGGAAAATAACAAGAAAAGCAGCATTACAATGCTGCTTTTTTTATTACTTATCATCGTCCTTAAGGAAGGAAGAATCTATTTTAAAACCGCCGTCAAAGCCGTTTTCTATGTGGGGGATAATGGTTTTATCGGCATTATCGTCGATATCATCCAATATGCTTTTGCGCTCCTCCTCAAAGGGCTCCACATCATTTATCTCATCCTCATGCCATTGCTCCAGTAAAATATCTCCTTCGGGATATTCGTTTTCGTAAGTTTTGTTTTTAAGATAAATTTTGGAAGCGAGGTAATAGATAATAAATACGCCAAAGCTTAAAATTGAAATTATTATTCCGCTTGCAAGGCCGGGGGTAGTGTAGTTAAATCTTATGGTGCTTGCTCCTTCGGGAACTAAAACTGCCATAAGTCCGTTGTTTACCTTTTCTACCTCCACAGGACTTCCGTTTACCATAGCACTCCAGCCCTTTTCATAGGGTACAGAGAAGAAAACAAGGCTTTCTTTATTACGGTTTACCTTAGCGGTAAATCCGCCGTTATCAACCTTAAAACTGTAAGCCGAGGTTTCGGCAAGCCTCTTGCAGTCACTCTGAAATGCCTCATAGTTAAGGGCAAGTGAATTATCATAATCGGCAGAATTTGAAGAGGATAGAGTGTTGACATCCTGCATAAGATGACCGTATTTTGTTATCTGCTCATCGGTAAGCAGTATCGCCTTAAGCATAAGGGCGGCTCTGCTATCCTCATTATAATTTTCGCAGAAATCATAGGTCATATAGTAGTCATAGGAGAAGCCGTAGGGGATATAGTTTTCATTTTCGTAAATGTAATATCCGCCTTCGGTTTTAAGATAATTGTAGCCGGGCATAAGCGTTTCACCGTTATCCTCAACAAAGCTGTCTCCGCCCGTGCGGTTAAGAAGATATTTAACCGATAACAAGGAACGAAGGGCGTAATTTTCAACCTTAGGTCGGCTCGCAACGTCTCTGGTAACACCCACAAAGGGATAAAACTCCATAATAGAACCGGGAACTACCGAATGGAATGCGTTTATTCCGGGAAGCCCCAATGCCATAGAGGTGTTATCCACACAGTCATAGGTATCAACTCGGAAGGTATCACTATTACCAAGGTCAACCTCGCTCTCAATGTATTGCTCTATCATAATGGATTCCTGGTCATAGGAATGGGCTCTGCCCTGACTTATATAGATGTTTCCGTAAACGATAGATATAACGCAAACACAAACCGTTGCCGTTCTGAAAAAGGCCTTGCGATTAGTTTTAACAAGGGAGAGCACAAAGTAAAGAATAAATAGGCTCACTATCGCTACAAGACAGGCTATCCAGAAACGGATGGCATAGGTGTTATTAACATCCTCGGAATAAAGACCGAATACCAGCTTGTTTTCCGAATTGTATTTGGGGAACAGACCTATAACAAGGGCAAAGGCAACCGTAATGCCCAGTACCCATTTGTAGCCCGAGCTCCAGTCGGCATTTCTATCCTCCGTAAGCATAACGGTAGCAAGGCTCATCATTAAAATAGGCATATAGAACCAACGGGCATAGTAGGCGGTGTTAAAGGCGTAAAACGCACTGTTAAGAACGGGCACTAACGCCATAAAGGCGCAAATTCCGATAATTCGCTTAAGCCAGTTACCCTTTCTTTGTGAGAACCAGGCAAAAACACCTACCATACTGAATAAGGGCATCCAACCGCCCAAAGAGGACCACTTAACCTCTGCTCCGGGGAAGAAAACGGGACGGGATGGTATATCCGGCGGGAAGAAGAAACACTCAATAACATTGAGGTAAATCTGCTCCTTGCCGTACATAATAGCGTTCCAACCAAGCAGATAGTTATCTATTCGGTTGTTGCCTAAAATTGTGTAAATAGAGGGCACAAGGATAAATGCTGCCATAATAAAGCCGATAACCGCTTCGATTAAAAGGATAAAAAATCTTGACCATTTTATCTTTATTGCCTTTGAGCAAAGACGTACAAAGAAATAAATAATGGTGAAAACAACCATTCCAAAGAAGAAGAAATAGTTGGTAACGGCGCACAGGCAAACTGCAAGGGCAAATACGCCACGCTTGTTTTCGGTTATAAGCAGCTCAAGGGCTAAAAGTAATAGGGGAAATACTATAAATGCTTCGTGGAAGGCGTTGAAAAAGATATTATAAACCGAAAAACCCGAAAAGGCATAGAGCAAACCGCCAAGCCTTGCTGCATCGCTTGTTTTAGTAAAACGGCGGATATAAAAGTATGCCGTTAAAGCGCAGCAGGCGAATTTTAGGATAAGCAACGGTCCCATAAGATAGGGAACAAAGCTATTAGGAAAGGGCAGAGTTATGAGGAAAAACGGACTGGTTACAAGATAATAGGCATAAGAGCCGATAAAGTTGGCGCCTAAATCGGTGTTCCAGTTCCAACCCCAGTTGCCCGATTTTATTGCGGCATGACATTCCTGATAAAAGGGAATTTGCTGAACGTTAAAATCACCGTAAAATATAAAATAGCCCCTGTCCATAAACATATAGGGAAGGAAAAAAGCGGCGGCAACGCCGAGGGCTATGAGAAAAGTTGAAAGGGCCTTACTCTTTTGAGGCTTTAAGGTTGTGAGCTTAGAGTAGGAAAAATTCAAAAAAATCACGCCTCCTAAAAATATTTCTTATTGATATTATATCAGTAAATGTTATAATATTCAAGAAAGGCAGTGAAAATAATGAAAAATCATTTTTATGCGATGATGTCCAGAATGAAGAATATATACCGTTGGGGTTTAATGCGCAACACAAGGAATGAGAATTTAAGTGAGCATTCCCTTGAGGTGGCTATGGTAGCCCATGCGTTGGCTGTGATAAAGAATAAAAGGCTTAATGGCAATGTGGATGCCAACCGTATTGCAACGGCGGCACTTTTCCACGATACCTCCGAGATAATAACAGGGGATATGCCCACACCCATTAAATATTACAATTCGGATATTAAAAAGGCATATAAGCAGATAGAAAAGGTTAGCGAGGAAAGGCTTATCGGTATGCTCCCCGAGGATATGAGGGATGAGTTTTACAGTCTTTATAATCCCAATGAGGAGGAAAAAAGAATTATAAAGGCGGCGGATAAAATTTCTGCCCTTATAAAATGCATCGAAGAGCTTTCAACGGGCAACAGAGAATTTGCGGTTGCCGAAAAGACTATCCGTCAGGCAATAACAGATTTAAAGCTGCCCGAGGCCGATATCTTTATGGAGGAATTTATGGAAAGCTTCTCCCTCTCTCTTGATGAACAGAATAGCTTATAAGAAAAACGCTTGGTCAACTGACCAAGCGTTTTAATAATTTAAGCCTTATTTACAGAACCGAAAAGCTCCATCTTTTCTTTAACGGTTGCCTTGATAGCCTCAAAGCCGGGAGCTAAAAGCTTTCTTGGGTCAAAGCCCTTACCCTGAAGGTCCTTGCCCTCCTCAACATACTTACGTGTAGCAGCAGCAAAGCTTAACTGACACTCGGTATTAACATTTATCTTGGAAACGCCTAAGGAGATAGCCTTTTTAATCATATCCTCGGGGATACCTGTACCACCGTGGAGAACTAAAGGCATAGTTCCTGTAAGCTTCTGGATTTCATCGAGAGTATCGAAGGAAAGACCTGCCCAATTTTCAGGATACTTTCCGTGGATATTACCAATACCTGCTGCAAGCATTGTAACTCCAAGGTCAGCAATCATTTTGCATTCGTTGGGGTCAGCAACCTCGCCTGCGCCGATAACACCGTCTTCCTCGCCACCGATGGAGCCAACCTCCGCCTCAAGGGAAAGACCTAATTCATTACAGGTTGCAACCAATTCCTTGGTCTTTGCAATATTCTCTTCAATGGGATAATGAGAACCGTCAAACATAACAGATGAGAAGCCGGCTGCGATACAAGCCTTAGCACCTTCATAGCTACCATGGTCAAGATGCAAAGCAACGGGAACGGTTATTCCTAATTCCTCTAACATACCGTTAACCATACCAACAACGGTTTTGTAGCCGCACATATATTTACCTGCACCCTCGGATACGCCGAGAATAACGGGAGAATTTAACTCCTGAGCGGTTAAGAGAATGGCTTTGGTCCATTCAAGGTTGTTGATGTTGAACTGGCCTACGGCATATTTGCCTGCCTTTGCTTTGTTAAGCATTTCTTTTGCAGAAACTAACATTTTATTTCCTCCGTGTTGTTAATTTTTCTACATTTATTATACCACTAAATAATATAAAATCAAGGGATAAATAGAAAAGAAGCGATGAAATTTCATCGCTTCTTTTTAAATTAAATTTCAGGGTCCTCGATAACCTTTTCGGGTGGGGTTTCCAGAAGCTCGGGATTTTTCAGATAATATTTCATTTTTCTGAAAGCTACGGCAAAATAACTGCCTGAGCAAATTCTTTCATCCATTGTAACACCCAAAGGCATACAACGCTCAACGATAATCTCATCACCCTTTTTCTTAACAACATCCCTAAGGTTACCCATAGCGATAAAGATACTTGTTGTTCCGAAATTATAGCAGTGATGGAAAATATGGTTGGTACGAATAGAGGCAAGGTTGGTAATACCAAGACTCATATGGAATGGTGACATATCTATAACTGCTTTGGGCAGGAGACCGAAACGGTCAAGCCCACGAAGTATTGCAACACCCAAGGGCATAACACCGGGAATAGCGAGAAGAATTTTCATTATCTTTTCGGTTCCGTTGCTTTCGGGGTTGTTGCGGTTATCGTCAACATACTTATTTATAATATCGTTAACCTCAAAAATTGTGTTCTTGGGGTCAAAGTACATTTTAGACATTGTGCCGTGGTCAAGAACGCCACCCTTTAAAACCACCATACCAACAGCAAACTCGTTTCTCGCATAAATTTTGCTGTTAACAACAAAGCGGTTAAGCATAGGAAACTCCGCCGCCGTGCGGAGATAGGCTGAAAGAATAACCGCCATGTGGCTTATGCTTATTCCTTCCTTGCGCTTTGCGTTTATGTAACTCTGTATAGGGTCTATCGGGATATCCAATGTTATCATATTCATCGAATCCGAACGCTGTTTCATTATATAAGGTGCGATAAGATACATCGGGTCCGTCTTTTTAATTTTTTTACCGTCAGCTCTCATATTTTTCCCCTTTCAAATCTAAAAGCTATGTTTTATTTTATCATAAAAAGGGGATAAATACAACTGTTTTTTAATAAACTGTGAACAAGCCTACTACTGTACTTTCTTCATCCTTTTAAGTACAAATCTGAGAAGGGACATAATGATAACTGCTATAACGGTGTTGGGGAGCATATAAAGTGCATTATACACAGTAGAATATGCAATAGGATTAACAAAGGTCATACCCGCAAGCTCGGTGGGGGCTACAATGGCATAGAGTGTGATACCGCTTATAAAGTGGATAATAAATCTTGCAAAGCAGCCGATAAAGGTAGATAATTCAATAGCCCAGGATTTTTCCTTGAATATACCTGCAAGACCTACTGCGCCGTAGGCGAGAACATAGTCGAGAAGAATAGAGGGCAATCCCCAACCGATTCCGCCGCCAATAAGGCATTTAACGAAACCGAAAACAAGGCCGCTTGTAATTCCATAGCCAAGGCCGTTACGGTAGGCTATTATAAACAGGGGTATCATAACGAAGTCGATAGAGCCACCGAGGGCGCCTATCTGAATTTCAATAGCGCACAGGGCAATAGCAAGGGCTACCAGAACGGCGGATTCACAAATTCTGTAAAGCTGTTTGTTTTTCATTTTACATTTCTCCTTTTGTGATATTATCACAATATTATTATGCGCAATTCCCCGAGCAAATAAAAAAGCCGCAGGCAATAAACCTGCGGCAAGAAGTTACTTTTTCTCCTACGGCGGCATTATCCGCATCAGGTTATAGGTCGGAGTCATAGTCAAAAACGGACTCCCTCTCAGCCTGAGTTTCATCAAGCTCCCTTATTGCAAGGGGTATTATAACACCTAAGGAAAAATATGTCAATATTTTATTTTACCTCAACGAATTTTTTACCGTCCGCCCGAATTACACGGTCGCACACGTCAAGACTTCTCTTTCTGTGGGTGATGAAAACAACGGTTTTACCGGGAATAGCCTTAATGTTTGCAAGAAGTCTCGATTCGGTTGCTTCATCAAGGGCGGAGGTTGATTCATCAAGTAATAATATTGGAGCATCGTAAAGGAGAGCTCTTGCTATTGCTATTCGCTGAATTTGTCCCTCCGAAAGACCTGCTCCACGCTCGGCAAGAGGCGTATCAAAGCCTAAGGGCTGTTCCATTATGAAATCATAAATTTCTGCCATCTTTGCGGCATTGATAATCTTCTTTTCATCAACCGTTTCATCGCAAAGGGTTATATTTTCTCTGATTGTTCCCGAAAGGATAAGATTACCCTGAGGAACAAAGGCAAACATACCTCTTGTAGTGCAGTCGATTTTGGTTTTACCGTCAATTTTTATTGAGCCCTCGTCCGGTTCATAAAGACCTAACAAAAGCTTAAACAATGTACTTTTTCCGCAACCTGATTTACCCGTAAGAGCGGTGATTTTACCCTTTTCAATGGTAAAGCTGCAGTTTTTAAGGGTTTTTTCATTATCGTATGAGAAAGAAACGTTATCAATTTCAATGTTCTTAAAGCGTTTTTTAAGGCCCTCAATTTTTTTAGAGGCAGGAGCCTCGGTTTCGCCCTGCTGAAGCTCTATTATTCTTTCAGCGGAGGCAAGGGCGGAATAATATTGAGGAATAATACCCGAAACATTCTGCAAGGGTGAACGGAGATTTGATATAAGCTGTAAAAACGCCATAAGCGTTCCGTAGGTCATAGTGCCTGCGGCGATAGAGGATGCGCCCCAGATAAGAACGAGATAATATCCAATTGTAAAGAAGGAATAAAGCCCTATATGGGTGAGGATAGATATATTGTTGCGCTTCATTTTGAGGCGGTAATGCGTCATCATACTGCGGTTAAGCTTTTTAAGGAAGGGCAATTCGCTTATAAAGGATTTTATAACTATTATGTTTTCAAAGCATTCCTGCAAAAATGAACGGGTTTCGCCCTCGGTGCGCTGACATTCTTTATGTAAATGCTTATAACGTTTGTTTGCCATTCTGCCCACGGCGGGGAACATAACGCCTAAAAATAAGGCTATAATAGTAAATTTCCAGTTCAGCAGAAGCAAAGTGGCCGCACCGCCGATGATTTTGGCAACAGTGGAAGCACTGCTCGGTATTATTCCAACCACTGCCGATACAACCGAATCGGTATCGGAGGTCAGGCGGTTGAGGATATCTCCCGAATGGAAGGAGGATATACGGGAATATTCTTGCTTGGTTATGGAAGAAAACAGATAATTTCTTATGTGAATTGTAAGCTTTGAGGATATACGCACCTTAAGGGCAGAGGAGGCGGCACTCAGAAGAATCTGCATAATAACCACCGCAAAAAGGAAAAGTGCGGAATGCAAAATACTGCCCGAAACGGTTTTGGTTGCAATATCCAAAATATTTTTTGATGCCAACGCAAGAAAAACATAGCTCAAGGATGAAACTATGCTTATAAGTGTTAACAATATTATAGATGGAACGAATTTTTTGCTTCGTGCTGCTATCCAGAGCAAAGCAGTCCTGTTTGTTTTTTTGTTATTCATAATGAAAAATATGTCCTTTTTTGAACAAAGT
>JAFPAV010000033.1 GCA_017390725.1 Clostridia bacterium
TTTCTCCTGAATGGTTTTGGCTATCTCCTCAACACCGCCGATACCCTCAGCAACAACAATAATAAAATGCTGTTTACCCGTTTGCTTTGTTTTTTCGATTTTTTCAACAATATCATCAAGGTTATATTCCTTTTCGGGAACTATAACGGCAGTAGCTCCTACCGCAATACCTGTTTGAACAGCGATATAGCCTGCTCTTCTTCCCATTACCTCAACAACACTGCAACGGAAGTGAGACTGAGCCGTATCACGGATACGGTCAACCATTTCCATAGCGGTATTCATAGCGGTATCAAAGCCGATGGTATATTCGGTGGAAGAAATATCGTTATCAATAGTTCCGGGAATACCAACGCAGGGAATTCCGTGGAGAGAAAGGTCACGGGCACCTCTGAAGGAGCCGTCACCACCGATAACAACTATACCCTCTATTCCAAACTTCTTACAGTTCTCAATAGCCTGTTTTACGCCTTCTTCGGTTTTAAATCTGGGGCTTCTTGCGGTATAAAGTACTGTACCGCCTCTATGAATAATATCAGAAACAGAACGAACGTCAAGGTCAATGATATCTCCTTCTATGAGTCCGTTATAACCGCAACGGATTCCCTTAACGGTCATACCCATATCTATTGCAGTTCTAACAACGGCACGAACAGCAGCGTTCATACCTGGAGCATCTCCGCCGCTTGTTAAAACACCAATTGTTTTCATTTGTATCATCTCCAAAAAAGTATCAAGATAGATTTTAGCACAGTTTTTTCCAATATTCAACAATTTTTTCTTTACATTTATATAATTATCTTTACATTTTCATCGCCGAGTATACGGGAAAATTCTTGTAGGGCTGTTTTGCTTCCGTTAAATCTTAAGCTTGCAGGAGCCGCCAGGCGCTTTCCGTTATCGGTACAATAAATATAAACATCCGTGTTGCCGGAATTATTTATTAGAATTTCCCTGCATCTAAGGAATTCCTCACACTCGGTATTTTTAATACGAAGATAAAGTCCCTTTTTATATTTAGGCTTTATCTCCATATTCTTTACATTTTCGGGTATTGCCTCTATTCTTTCACAGATAATTTCGGGGGAATGCTCCTCCATTTCCGAAACTCTGCCGTAAAACAGAATAGGTTTACCCGAGGTTAAAAGATGCTTATATGTTCCGTAAGCATTTGCAAAAACAGTTATACCTACCGAGCCGTAAATATCCTCAATAACACCCGATGCTAAAAGGTTATTATTTTTAAGCTGTCTTACCTTAAGACCGCTTATTATACCTACAACGCAAACCCTTGAACGGTCAGCAAATTTATGAGCATTTATATCCGAGGTTTTTGCCGCTCCCGAGGAATTTACAAAGCCCATATATTCATCCATCGGATGACCCGACATATAAAGCCCCGTTGCTTCCTTTTCCATTGAAAGCAGTAGCTCCTTAGGCATTTCCTCCATTTTTTCAAGGGTAAAGGACATATCCTCATCCATATCATCAAACATACTGAACTGACCTTCACCCGCAAAGCGTTTTTCGCTTTCCACAGCGCTGAGTACCGCATCTATACCGAATATCATAGTTTTTCGGTTGTCCTCAAGACCGTCAAGCGCTCCGCCCTTGATAAGTCCCTCCAAGGCTCTGCGGTTGAAATCCCTACCGTGAACACGCTTGCAGAAATCGTACATTGAGGTATATTCTCCGTTTTTGCGCTCCTCAATAAGCCTTTCTATAAGACCTCTGCCGAGATTTTTTATAGCCATCAGTCCGAAACGGATATTTTCTCCGTCAGGAGTAAAGCCAACCTCACTCTTATTAACATTGGGCGGTAAAATCTTTATGCCCATTTTTTTACAGTCAGCAGTATATAGAGCCACCTTACCTGCATTGTCTGCCATACTCGTCATAAGAGCAGAAAAATAAGCCGCAGGATAATGGCACTTAAGATATGCCGTTCTGTAAGCCACCACAGAATATGCGGCAGCGTGTGATTTGTTAAAGGCATAGGAGCTGAATGCCGACATATCGTCAAATATCTTTTCGGCTATACTCTCGGGCACTCCCCTTGCAACCGCTCCCTCACACAGAACATTACCCTTTTCATCCTTTTCACCGTGAATAAAGAACTGCCTTTCCCTTTGCATAACAGCGTGCTTTTTCTTTGACATCGCTCTTCTTACAATATCCGCTCTGCCGAGGGAATAACCTGCAAGACTTCTGAAAACCTGCATTACCTGCTCCTGATAAACGATACAACCGTAGGTTACATCAAGAATAGGCTTAAGCAATTCGGTTTCATAGCTCACATCCTGAGGATTGTGGCGATTATGAATATACTTAGGAATAGAATCCATAGGTCCTGGACGGTAAAGGGATAAAATTGCCGTTAAATCCTCTATGTTTTCGGGACCGAATTTACGAAGCACATTCTTCATTCCGTCAGATTCGAACTGGAAAACACCGTCGGTCAGTCCCTTTCCCATCATTTCATAGGTTGCTTTATCGTCAAAGCCCACATTTTCCATAGAAAAATCGGGATTTTGTTTTCTTATAAACTTCTCGGCATCAGCAATAACCGTGAGGTTACGGAGTCCCAAAAAGTCCATTTTAAGAAGTCCTAATTCATCAAGGGCAGTCATTGTATACTGAGTAACAACCGCACCGTCATTAACAGATAAAGGTACGTATTCGTTAATAGGCCTGTCCGATATAACAACGCCTGCCGCATGGGTTGAGGCATGCCTCGGCATACCCTCCAACGCCCTTGCCATATCTATAAGCTCGGCTACGGTGCTATCGGTTTCATAAAGACCTTTTAGCTCCTTTGAGCCCTCAAGCGCCCTGCTTATAGTCATACCGATAGATTGGGGGATTAGCTTTGCAATTTTATCACAGATGGCATAGGGTATATCCATCGCTCTGCCCACATCACGAACAGCCGCCCTTGCCGCCATTGTTCCGAAGGTAACTATCTGGGATACCCTCTCGGTGCCGTATTTCTCAACAACATAATCTATAACCCTTTGGCGGTTAACATAGCAAAAATCTATATCAAAATCGGGCATCGATACCCTTTCGGGGTTTAAAAATCTTTCAAAGAATAGATTATATTTAAGAGGGTCTATTCCCGTAATACCGATGCAGTAAGCCGCAAGGCTACCCGCACCCGAGCCTCTGCCCGGACCTACGGGGATATTATTTCTCTTTGCATAATTTACAAAATCCGCAACTATGAGATAATAATCCACATAGCCCATTTCGTTTATTACCGAAAGCTCATAATCAAGTCTTTCGGTAACCTCGCTTTTCGGGTTTTCACCGTAAATTTTATACATACCCTCATAGCATTTATTTTTAAAATACTCGAAGTGGTCTTTTTCCCCTATATCAAATAAGGGTAGCTTTATTTTGCCGAATTCAAACTCAACATTGCATCTTTCGGCAATTTTAACCGTATTTTCTATGGCTTCGGGAACTGATGGGAAAAGCTTTTCCATCTCCTCCCCCGATTTTAAATAAAACTCATTTGTTTTAAATTCAAGGGGATTTTCCTCCCCTAATTTTCTACCCGTTTGTATGCATAAAAGCACCTTGTGCATTTTATAATCATCTTCGTTTATATAATGCACATCGTTGGTTGCAACAAGGGGGATTCCCGTTTCCTTTGATAGCCTTATTATCTGAGGATTTGTTATTTTTTGCTCCTCAATTCCATGGTCTTGTATCTCAAGAAAATAATTTCCCTCGCCGAAAACCTCTTTATACCAAAGAGCAGTTTTTTTAGCGTTATCGTAATCCCCTTTAAGAATAGAACGGGGTATTTCACCTGCAAGGCAGGCAGAAAGGGCGATAAGACCGCCGTGATATTTCTCCAGCAGTTCTCTATCCACTCTGGGTTTTGAATAAAAGCCATCGGTAAAGCCTAATGATACGAGCTTGATTAGATTCTGGTATCCCTCATTGTTCTCGCACAAAAGCACAAGATGAGAATACTCGCTATCAAGAGCCTTCTCCTTATCAAAACGGCTTCGGGGAGCAACATATACCTCGCATCCGATAACGGGCTTTATTCCCTTAGCCTTTGCGGCTTTATAAAAATCTATTGCGCCATACATAACGCCATGGTCGGTAACAGCAATACTCTTTTGTCCCCGTGCGATGGCGGCATCCATAAGCCTGTCTATCCGACAACAGCCGTCAAGCAGACTGTATTCAGTATGCAGATGCAGATGAACAAAATCCATTACTGTTCCCTCCCTTTTTTTATTTTCTTAAATTTTCGTAGATTTCTATGATTTTTTTAAGTCTGTGATTGAGTCCCGAAAGGGTTATAGACTCCTCTGATAGTTTGCAAAGCTCTTTTAATGTGCTGTTAGGATATTTACTTCTAAGCTCTGCCGCATTTTGAAGCTCCAAGGGCAGTGAAGAAAGCATACCTATCTTCCTTAAATGTTCTATTGCTCTGCGCTGATTTATCGAAGCTTCAACCGTTTTGGAAATGTTTCCGCTATCGCAGTTTCCTCGGCGGTTGATATTATTTTTAACGCTTTTAACTATTTTAGTATTCATAATATCAAGGCTTACGTTAGATGCACCGAGGAGTGTCAGCAAATCCTCTATCATACCGCTTTCCTTGATATAAACTACAGAATATTTGCCACGACTTGAAATTCTTGCAGAAATTCCGAATTCCTTTAAAAGCTCAATAAGGCTATCGGCATTTTCTTTTGTTTTAACAAGAAATTCTGCCCTATATTCCTTTTCGGGGTCACTCAATGAGCCGCAAGCTAAAAAAACCCCTCTCAAAAATGCGGCGGCGCAACACTCTCGGTTGAAAACCGATGTGTTTATAACACCATCCTCTATGCCGAAATCCACCGATGCTAAAACCTTTAATCTATCCGCGTCGGAAGAAATCTCGGCTCTATATGTAATACGGCTTTTTCCTCCCTCGGTTATTACGGTATCAGCGCCGTAAACCTTGCGGGCGAGCTCACAAAAAAGCTTTGCCATATTAAGATTTGTTGTTTGAAGCGCCATTCTCTTGTATGAAAAAGAACGGCTGAAGAGCATAAGCCCGTAAGCTAAAGCCGGTCTGCAACAACCAGGCACCCTCAAAGCCGCAAGTTCATTTTTAACATCAATGCAAAAAGACATTTTTATCTATCCTTTTTTATTTGTTTGATTTATCTCCCAACAAATATAACCTCAGGTTGGAGCTTTACTCCATTATTTTCAAAAACACACTCTGCTATACGATTTATCAGTTCTCTTACATCCTTGCAGCTTGCATTTTTATAGTTGATTACAAAGCCTGCGTGCTTTTCGCTTACCATAGCTCCGCCAACGCTCATACCCTTTAATCCATTTTCCTCAATAAGTGCTCCGGCAAAGTAACCTTCAGGTCTTTTAAAGGTGCTGCCTGCACTTGGATATTCCAAAGGCTGCTTGGATAAACGGCGGTTCATATAATCCTCCATTGCGGCGGTTATATCCTCCTGCTTACCCGATTTCAGTCTAAGCTTAGCACTCAAAACTATCATTCCGTTTTTCATAAAAACAGAATTTCGGTAACCGAGCTCCATATCCTTTGCCGATATTTCAAATATATTACCCTGCTTATCCATACAGCTAACGCTTACGAGCACATTGGACATTTCGCCACCGTAAGCCCCTGCATTCATATATACCGCTCCACCTACGCTTCCTGGAATTCCATAGGCAAA
>JAFPAV010000002.1 GCA_017390725.1 Clostridia bacterium
ATTTGGCAGAAAAACCGAAAAGGAAAGAATATTGCCTGAGCACATCGCTATTATAATGGACGGTAACGGCAGATGGGCAAAAAAGCGCTCGTTACCCCGTTCAGCAGGCCATGCGGCAGGCTCTAAAAATTTTAAAACAATCGCAAGATATTGCAATAAGATAGGTCTTAAATATCTTACGGTTTATGCTTTTTCAACCGAAAATTGGAAAAGACCTCAGGAAGAGGTCAACAATATAATGAATATACTAAGGGATTATCTTAAAGATGCCAAAAATTTCAAGAATGAAAATATAAAGGTGAAGTTTATCGGTAATCTTGAGCCTTTGGATGATGATATTAAGGAATTAATCGCCGATGCAGAGCGTGAATCTGCCGATGCTACGGGACTTCATCTTAATATCGCCCTTAATTATGGCGGCAGAGATGAAATAACCAACGCTGTAAAAAGGATAGTATCAGAGGGTATAAAAGCAGAGGATATAACCGAGGATACTGTTACCGAAAGACTTTATACACAAGGTCAGCCAGATCCCGATTATATTATAAGACCAAGCGGTGAATACCGCCTTTCAAACTATCTTATCTGGCAGGCAGCCTATGCAGAATATTGGTTTTCGGATGTATTGTGGCCTGATTTCACACCAAAGCATCTTGAAAAAGCATTGGATGAATATAATCGAAGAAATCGTAGATTTGGCGGAATATGAGAGGTTAAAATATGAAAACAAGAATTATTTCCGGAATTGTTATGGGAGTTGTTGTGGCTGCGGCTCTCGCACTTGGACTTTTATGGAATTCCATAGTTATAACTGCATTTATAGCGGTTTTGGCGGCAATGGCGGTTTATGAGCTTTTGCATAATGCTGTAGGGATAAAATCAAAGGTTGCTTTAATAGGCGCATGTATTTATTCTGTGTTGGTTGTTTTTACAACGGCATTACCGATTTACTCATTACTGTTTTTAAGTATTATTTATTTTCTTTTTGGTGTTTGTGTTGTCCTTAAATACAATAAGGAATTTACCCTTGCCGATATTTCCTCCCTTTGCGCATTGCCTTTGGCGTTGTCCTTTTCTTTTTATTGCTTGTGCCAAGTCATAAACTTTGAAAACGGACTGTATTATTTATTGTTATTACTTAATTTTTCAAGTGTTTGCGATATGGGTGCATATTTCACGGGAGTTACCTGCGGAAAGCACAAGCTATGCCCTAACGTAAGCCCCAAAAAGACCGTTGAGGGCGCTATAGGCGGAGTGGTTTCCAGTATAATCGTAACGGTTATCTTAACTCTTTGCTTCAGCCGTGCTGTACTTTTGCCCGTTGTTTTAACAGTACCTTTCTGTATAATCGGAATGCTTGGTGACCTTTTTGCTTCCTCAATTAAAAGGTCGGTTGGTATCAAAGATTATGGCAATCTTATTCCGGGACATGGCGGAGTGTTAGACAGGGTGGACAGTGTTATTATGATTGTACCCCTTATGTATCTTTTGATTTTGCACGGAGTGATTTAATGAAAAATCTTGTTATTTTAGGCTCCACCGGTTCAATAGGTACCCAAAGTCTCAAGGTGGCAAAAAAACACGGATATAAGATTAAAGCCCTTGCCGCAGGTAAGAATACCGAATTACTTGAAAAACAGGCAAGAGAGTTTAAGCCTCAGTTTGTTGCGGTTTCGGATGAAAATGCCGCAAAGGATATTAAAATAAGACTTAGGGATACTGATATAAAGGTATTATCAGGTGAAGATGGCGTTTGCGAAGCGGCATCCTTAGAGTGCGATATGGTTCTTAATTCTATTGTGGGTATTGCAGGATTAAGACCCACCCTTGCCGCTATAGAAAAAGGTACCGATATTGCTTTAGCCAATAAAGAGACCTTAGTTACAGGTGGAGAAATCGTTAATAAAAGGCTAAAGGAAAAGGGTGTTAAAATAATACCTGTTGACAGTGAGCATTCTGCTATTTTTCAGTCATTACAAGGCGCACCACGGGGAAGTCTTAAAAAGATTTTGTTAACTGCTTCGGGTGGACCTTTTTTTGGTAAAAAGAGGGAAGAGCTTGAAAATGTTACAGTAGCTGAAGCACTGAATCACCCTAATTGGTCTATGGGCTCGAAAATCACCATAGATTCTGCAACCCTTATGAATAAGGGACTTGAGGTTATCGAGGCGGTGCATTTATTCGGCGTTTCTGCCGATAATATTGAAGTGCTGGTTCACAGACAGAGTATACTTCATTCGGGAGTTGAGCTTTGCGACGGTGCGGTTATAGCCCAGCTCGGAACCCCCGATATGAAATTACCCATCGCCTATGCGCTTACCTATCCCGAGAGATTTGATTATGCCTTTGAAAAATTAGATTTATTTAAGGTTGGAACTCTCACCTTTGAAAAGCCCGATACCGATACCTTCAGATGCCTTCAGTTGTGCATTGATGCAATAAATGAGGGCGGTCTTGCCCCGGCGGCGGTAAATGGTGCCAACGAAGAGGCGGTTGCTTTATTCCTCTCGGGCAAAATCGGATTTTTGCAGATAGGTGAACTGGTTGAAAAGGCACTTTTAGGTGTTAAAAATAAAAAAGATTTTTCTGTAGAAGATATATTTGAGGCAGATAAAGCGGCACGTGAAATTGTTAGAAAATTTGGTTGGTGATTACTATTACAGCTTTAATCAATATCTGGAATAATGTGTGGCCTTATGCCATTGCGGTTATTTTGTTTCTTATTCTTATTATAATTCATGAATTCGGTCACTTTATAGCCGCAAAGCTTTTGGGCGTTAAGGTTAATGAGTTTGCAGTGGGCTTTGGTCCCAAGCTTTTTTCCAAGCAGCTTGGAGAAACAAAGTATGCAGTTAATCTTATACCCTTAGGCGGTTATTGCGCTATGGAGGGTGAGGACGAAGGCAGCAGTGATAGCCGTGCCTTCTGCAATAAAAGTGCCTGGCGCAGATTTTTAATAGTTGTTATGGGAGCGGTATTCAATCTTATTTTAGGTCTTATTATCATCGCAATAATTCTTGCTCCCTCAGATAGATTTACATCGACTACAATTGCCGAATTCCACAAAAATTCCGTAAGTGAACAGAGTGGACTTATGGTGGATGATGAGATAGTAAAGGTGGACGGTAGAAGAATTTATACCACCTATGATTTAAGCTATGCTTTTACTAATGTTGATGACGGCAAAATAGATATAACCGTTTTAAGAAACGGTGATAAAAAAGAGATTAAGGACGTTAAGTTCAAGACCTCAAAGGCAGAGGGTATAAGCTATCTTGAGGTAGATTTTTATGTTTACGGTATAGAAAAGAATGTTGGCTCCTATATAGTTCAGACGGGGAAAACAGCCCTTTCCTACGGTGTTGTTATATGGCGTTCCTTAATAGATTTGCTTACGGGTAAATACGGTATCAGCGCTATGTCAGGCCCCGTTGGTGTTACGGCGGCTATTGGTACTGCGGCTAAGCAGAGCCTTATGAATATACTGCCCATAATGGCGCTTATAACCATTAATCTCGGTATTTTCAATCTTTTACCCGTTCCCGCACTGGATGGCGGAAGATTACTTTTTATACTCATAGAGATGATTTTCAGAAAGCCCGTTCCACAAAAGTACGAATCTATAGTTCATGCGGTGGGATTTGCTTTGCTGATAGGATTTATGCTGATTATAACGGCTAAAGATATTTGGAGTTTGATAAAATAATGTTTACTAACGATAAAACGGTACAGGTTAATGTTGGCGGAGTTTTAGTAGGCGGCGGTGCGCCTGTTTCGGTGCAGTCAATGCTCTGCGCCGAGGCTCACGATATAGAGGGAAATATCCGTCAGGGAAAAGCCTTGGAAAATGCGGGATGCGATATAATTCGTGTATCTGTTCCCGATATGCAGGCTGTTAAAACCCTTTATGCCCTTAAAGAAAACCTTAATGTTCCCATTGTTGCAGATATTCATTTTGATTATAGGCTTGCCCTTGAAAGTATAGCGGCAGGTGTTGATAAAATCCGCATTAACCCGGGTAATATCGGCTCAGAGGATAGGATAAAGGCGGTGGCAGATGGTTGCCGTAATAAGGGTATACCCATAAGAATAGGTGTAAATTCAGGCTCCCTTGAAAAGCATATTCTTGAAAAGTATGGCTCACCAACACCCGAAGCTATGGTAGAAAGCGGACTTTACCATATTTCCCTTTTGGAAAAATTCGATTTCGGTGATATAGTTTTATCCCTTAAATCATCCGATACAGTTAGAATGTATAAGGCATACGAGTTGGCGGCTGAAAAGTGCAGATATCCGCTTCATTTAGGGGTTACCGAAGCAGGTACAGAAGGTATGGGAGTAATAAAGTCTGCCGCAGGAATAGGGGGACTTTTGCTTCGTGATATCGGTGCTACAATAAGAATTTCCCTTACTGATGACCCCGTAAAAGAGGTTGAAGCAGGAATAAAGCTTTTAAAGGCAATAGATAAACGCTCGGGAGGAATAAAATTCGTATCCTGTCCTACCTGTGGGCGAACAAAAATAGATTTAATCGGCATTGCAAAGCAGGCCGAGGAAAGACTTCAAGATATAAATAAAGATATAACCGTTGCTATTATGGGCTGTGTTGTTAACGGTCCCGGTGAAGCCAAAGAGGCAGATATCGGCATAGCCGGAGGGGACGGTTGCGGGGTTATCTTTAAAAACGGCGAAATAATAAAAAAGGTATCGGAGGAAAAATTGCTCGATACCCTTATTGAAGAAATTGAAAAATTATAGTTTATAATAAAAACGGAGTTGTAAAAAAATGGCCTTATTTTCTGAGGTTTTAGGTGAATATTTAGCTGAGGATTTACGCTGCTTGCTTGAAGGAGTACAGCTAACGGGCTGTAAGCTTGATATGGATAAGCGTGTTCTTTCAGGAGAATTATTCTCGGAAAAATACATAGCAAGGGAAGATATAGTAAAAGTAGAGCAAAGCCTTAAAAAAGTTTTAAGGCTTAATAGCTGTGCGTTTAATACTAAGTTTGAAGATTTTTCTCTTTGCAGTAAGGCTTGTAGAGATATTACCGAAGAATTAAGACTTAAAAATGTTGCCCTTAACGGATATTTTAACTCTGCTGAGTTTGATTTGCAGGGTGAGGATTTAACTATAACCCTTAAATTCGGTGGTTATAATACAATTTCGGGTAATGATTTCGAAAAGAAATTTAATGATATTTGCAGAAAGAAATTCGGAAGAATAGTAAATATAAGATTCGAAGGTCAGCTTGAAAATATAGAAATGGAGCTGCCCCCACCTGAGCCGCCTCAATTCCAATCTGCACCTTCTAAACCAAAAACAGAGAAAAAAGAGGTTAAAATCGGTTTTGATAAAAGGGAGGATATTCCACAAAACCATATGGTTTACCTCGATAATCCTAAGCTTTTTTACGGTAGAAGAATTGATACTAATACAAAGCCTATGATAAGCGTTACGGGCGATGATACCGAAATTTGCTGTTGGGGCGAGGTTTTTGGTAGGGAGGACCGTAAGATAAACACCAAGCGTGGCGAAAGTGTTATTGTTAATTTCTGCTTTAGCGACCATACAAATTCCCTTTATGCCAGTATGTTTATGGACCCTAAGAGAATGAACGAAATAGCACCTCTTAAGAATGGCGCATTTGTTCTTATTAACGGTACATATGAATTTGATAACTATAAAAAAGAATTTGTTGTAAAGCCTAAGGCAATGGCGTTATTGCAAAAATACATCGAAACTGATGCTCATGAGGGTGAAAAGAGGGTTGAGCTTCATTGCCATACCAATATGTCGGCAAAGGATGCGGTATCCTCTGCAGGCTCTATAATCCGTCAGGCTTATAACTGGGGACACAAGGCGGTTGCCATAACCGACCACGGTGTTGTTCAGTCATATCCTGCGGCGGCGGCTGAAATTAAAAGCATCAGAAAATCAGGCGGCGATTTCAAGGTAATTTACGGCGTTGAAGCCTATTTTGTTGATGATATTAATAATGATGTATCAAAGCTTAACGCTAAAGAAACGGCAAAATACCGTAATCACCAGATAATTTTGGTTAAGAATTTTACAGGTCTTAAAAATCTTTATAAGTTAGTATCCGAAGCCCATGTTAAGGATTTCAGAGGCAGACCGATTACATTTAAGAGTAAGTTAGATAAGCTGCGAGAGGGACTTATTATCGGTAGCGCCTGTGAACAGGGCGAGCTTTATAAAGCCATTGTTGAGGGTAAGGACCACGATGAGCTTTTAAGAATTGCCGATTATTATGATTATTTAGAAATCCAACCCCTCGGAAACAACGAGTTTATGGTAAGGGAATCAAGACAGCCCGATAAAACCGATAAGAAAACGGGACAGAAGATTCCAAATAAATTCCGTCATGTTAATTCCCTTGAGGTTATTAAGGACTTTAACCGCAAGGTAGTAGAAATAGCCGATGAATTAGGCAAACCGGTTGTTGCAACCGGTGACGTTCACTTCCTTAAAAAGGAAGATGAAATTATTCGTAAAATACTTATGGCGGGTCAGGGCTTTGATGATTTTGATAATCAAGCACCCCTTTATTTTAAAACTACAGATGAAATGCTTGCCGATTTTGATTATTTCGGTGAGCGTGCCGAGGAGTTTGTTATAACCAACCCGAATAAGATAGCCGATATGGTTGATGGGGATGTAATTCCCGTTCCGGAGGGTAATTATCCGCCCGTCATCGAGGGCTCGGACGAGCTGCTTCGTAAAATTTGTTGGGATAATGCCCATAAGCGTTATGGCGAAAATGTTCCCGAGATAGTTGAAAAGCGTCTTGAAAAGGAACTGAATTCAATTATTAATAACGGCTTCTCCATAATGTATATTTCGGCGCAAAAGCTGGTAGCTTACAGTGAGGAAAACGGATACCTTGTAGGCTCACGAGGCTCGGTAGGCTCCTCCTTCGTTGCAACTATGGCGGGTATTTCTGAGGTTAATCCCTTAGCGCCTCATTATGTTTGTCCTAACTGCCGTCACAGTGAATTTTTTACTGACGGTAGCGTAGGTTCGGGCTTCGATTTGCCCGAAAAGAACTGTCCTGAGTGCGGTATGGCTATGGATAGGGACGGTCACGATATCCCCTTTGAAACCTTTCTTGGCTTTAAGGGCGATAAGGTGCCTGATATAGACCTTAACTTCTCGGATGAATTCCAGACTCAGGTACAGAAATACACCGAAACCCTTTTCGGTAGTGAAAACGTGTTCAAGGCGGGTACTATCTCTACGGTGGCGGAAAAAACTGCCTACGGCTTTTCCAAGGCCTATGCCGAGAAAAAGGGTATTATACTCAGCGGTGCCGAGCTTAATAGACTGGCCTCCCTTGTTGAGAAAGCCCAGATTAAGCAGACCACAGGTCAACACCCTGCGGGTATGATAGTAGTGCCAAGGGATAAGGAAATCTATGATTTCTGTCCCATACAGCACCCCGCTGACGATGTTAATTCGGATGTTACAACAACCCATTTCGATTTCCATTCTATCCACGATACAATACTTAAGCTTGATGAGCTTGGTCACGTTATACCAACAACATATAAATATCTTGAAGAGTATTCGGGAATATCGGTAAGTGATGTTTCTATGAGTGACCCTAAGGTTTATTCGCTCTTTACCTCAACCGAGGCATTAGGTATTACACCCGAGGATATTAAATCTCAGACGGGAACCTATTGCATACCCGAATTTGGTACAAGCTTTGTAAGAGGAATGCTTGTTGACTGTAAACCCAAAAACTTTTCCGATTTATTGCAGATTTCAGGTCTTTCCCACGGTACCGACGTTTATCTCGGTAACGCTAAGGATTTGATAGATAACGGCACCTGTACCATTTCCGAGGTTATCGGTACCCGTGATAACATAATGGTATATCTTATCCATCAGGGTATGGATGAGGGACGAGCCTTTAAGATTACCGAAACCGTTCGTAAGGGATTGGTGGCAAAGGGTAAGGTATCCAAAGAAGATTGGGATGCCATGGAAGATGATATGCGCAAGGTTGGCGTCCCCGAGTGGTATATCAAGAGCTGTTATAAGATTAAGTATATGTTCCCGAAAGCCCATGCGGCAGCCTATGTTATATCGGCGCTTAGAGTTGCTTGGTATAAGGTTTATAAGCCACTTGCTTTCTATTGTGCTTATTTTACCGCCCGTCCCGAGGATGTTGATGTCCCAACTCTTATGCAGGGAAGGGATGCAGTAAAGAGATATCTTTCCGATATAGAGATGAAGGGTAAAGAGGCATCTAAAAAAGAGCTTGATGTTTATAACAATATGCTTATATTCAATGAAATAATGGCAAGAGGAATTGAGATATTACCTATCGACCTTAAAAAATCCCACGCTGTTAAATATGTGCCTGAGGACGGTAAAATCAGACTGCCCTTCGGAGCCCTTAGCGGTGTAGGAGAAAAAGCGGCGTATTCTATTTATGAGGCTGCCCAGAAGGGAGATTATGTTTCCCGAGAGGATTTTGCACTTGAGGCAGGGGTATCTAAAACCATTATTCAGAACCTTGCTGATTTAGGTGCTATGGCAGATTTACCCGAAACAAATCAGATGTCTTTATTCTAAAATACGAGGCTGTAAAGCAGCCTCGTATTTTTTTATTTGGAAATTTATTCTTTTTCTTAAAAAAAGGTTGCAATTTTGTAACTTTTTGTTATAATGGTTATATGAATTATTACAAAATGTAACTTTTGAGAAAGGGTGCAGAAAAATTTTTACTGCGTTTTTGAAAAAAACAAAGGATTTTTTTAATAGGGTATATAATGTTGTATATGATAATGTAAAGCCTTTGTTTAACGGCGTTAAAAAGTTTATATATGAGAACGAAAGAATTTTAAGAGCGGTTAGTATCGCTATAGTTTTTACTGCTGCTTTGGCTGTAAGTGTTTTGGCTACAGGCTTAACCTTCGGAGTTGAGGTTATATACGGTGGCAAGGATGCGGGTGTTATCAAGTCCGCAAAGGAATTCGATTCAGCAAAATCTGTTGCCGTTTCAAGCATTAACGGTGCAGATTATAAAAACTTTGATTTTAAGGATGTTGATTTCAGACCCGTTTTAACATTAAAAAACAGAATATCCTCTAAGGATGAAATTGCAGAGGTTATAATCAACGGTAATGATGATATTGTTTATGCAACAGAGGTTTTCGTAAACGGTGAAAGCGTAATTTGTATTGATAATTTTAATGTTAAGGAATACCTTGAGACCTGTCTTTCCAAGTATGATATTGCGGGTGCTAAGAACACCCACGAATTTATAGATAACGTTGAGGTAAAGCAGGGCTATTATCTTCAGTGCAATACAAGCAACGTAAATGATGCTGTAGCCGTATTGAATGGACTTAAGGTAAAAACCACCTCGGTTGTAACCAAAGAGGTAACGGTTCCTTATTCCACCGTAACCAAAAAGACCTCTATGCAGTATGTAGGCTATTCCTCGGTAATAACCGCAGGCGTTAAGGGCCTTAACAGACGTGTTGAGAATATAGTTACTTTAAACGGTGTTACAACCTCAAACAGTATAGTATCCAATGAGGTTTTAAGAAAGCCTGTTAATGAGGTAGTTCTTATCGGAACAAAATCTAAGGCGCTCAGTGCCGCAGACAAGGCAACCATAGCAAATGCAGGATTTTTATTCCCGCTACCCTCAGGTTCCTATGTTGTTACCTCTTATTATGGTGACGGAAGAAATCATCAGGGTGTTGACCTTGGAGCAAATAAGGGAACATCTATATTTGCTGTAAAGGGAGGAACTGTTGTTTCTTCGGGAAGCAACGGAGCTTACGGATATTGTGTTATTATTGACCACGGCAACGGTGTAAAAACCCTTTATGCCCACGCAAGCAAGCTGCTTGTTTCCAAGGGTGAAAGGGTAAGCGCAGGTCAGGTTGTAGCACTTGTAGGTACAACAGGAAGGTCCTCGGGTAACCATCTGCATTTTGAAGTAATTATCAATGGCAGAAATGTGAACCCCGCTCCATATATAAATTTAAGATAATTAAAACGGAAGACATCGTCTTCCGTTTTTTATTTGCTTTATAATTTAAAATGTTATATAATTTTGGTGCAATGAAAATTAAAAATCGAATGGTTTGATATTATGGCTAAAAGAGTAAACGAATATTATAAGGAAAAATTCGGCTGTAAGGTATATAAGCTATCAGTTGATGCGGGATTTACCTGCCCTAACAGAGATGGAAAAATAGGTTACGGCGGCTGTATATTCTGTTCTGCCGAGGGTAGTGGGGAATTTGCAGAAAAGCAAGGTAAAAGTATATCCGGGCAGCTGGAAAATGCTAAAAAAAGGGTAGAAAGAAAAATAAAGGACGGAAAATACATAGCATATTTTCAGTCCTTTACAAATACTTATGCCGATATAAAAACGCTTAAGAATTTATATTATGAGGCTATAAAACCGGATTATATAGTTGGCATTGCTATCGGAACAAGGCCTGATTGCCTTGATGATAGCATCATAGAATTATTAGCCGAAATAAATAAAATAAAGCCCGTAAGTATTGAACTGGGATTTCAAACCTCAAATGAAAAAACTGCGCTTTATATAAGGCGAGGATACGATAATGAGGTTTACGCCGATGCTGTCAGAAGACTGAGGGATGCGAATATAGAGGTTGTAACCCATATTATAATAGGTCTTCCCGAAGAAAAAGAGGAGGATGCGGTTAAAACAACCTCCTTTGCAGTGGCATGTGGTACAAATGGGGTTAAATTTCATCTGTTACATATTCTTGAAAACACCGATATAGCAAAGGATTATGAGGCAGGGAAGTTTAAATGCTTGGAGCTTTCCGAATATGCCCGTATTCTTAAAAAATGCATTTCAGTTTTAGATGAAAACACTGTAATCCATCGCATAACGGGGGACGGGGCAAAGAAAAATCTCATAGCTCCTTTATGGTCGGCAGATAAAAAGAGGGTACTTAACTTTCTTAATAAATATTTGGCAGAATAAAAGCACTCCGAAGAGTGCTTTTATTATTTATTATTCTTTCTGAAATTCAGATAATCCTCAAGGATAATAACAGCGGCAACAGCATCTACAACGGCTTTTCGCTTCTTACCCCTCGTATCGGTAGAATTAAGAGCAGTATGGGCTGAAAGGGTAGTACAGCGTTCATCCCACATTATTATTTCTTTACCCGAAATTTCCTCGATTTTTTCCGCAATTTCTTTGCATTCTAAAGCTCTGGAGCCTATGCTTCCGTCCATATTTTTAGGGTATCCCACAACGATTAGCTCTGCCTCATATTCCTTAGAAAGCTCTGCAATTTTTTCTACGAGCTTATCTGTATGGTATTCCGTTATAACGGTTTTCGGGAAAGCAAAGCTTTCGCTTTTATCACTAACGGCAATTCCCGTTCGGGCCTTGCCCAAATCAACAGACATTATAATCATTGTTTACCCTCCGTTAATATTGAGGATAGCTTACTGCGTTTTGGGTTAAACTCATCAGGCAGATGGGAAGCATCATTGTAAAATTTCAGATTAACATTCATATCATCGTCAATCTCCAATAGAGAAATGGCGGTATTATCACTCCAAGGAGTATCCTTAAGTCGGCTTATATCACCGTATAAAAGTCTGCAGAAAAGACAGCGCAATACTCCTCCGTGGGTTGAAGCCGCAATGGTTTTGCCTTTATTTTCATTTACAAGAAAGCGAATGGTATTCCATATTCTCTCGTAAGCATAGCGCATAGGTTCGCTGCCTGGGGGAGCAAAATCCTCAGGATGATTATCCCAAGCATCGGCAAGGTCAGGATGAGCTAAAAAGGTTTCTTTAAAGGGCTTATCCTCAACTATACCGCCGTTAAGCTCGATAAGACCACGAGAAATGCAAATATTCAGACCCTTATTCTTTGCAGCTGCTTTTGCAGTTTTCACTGCCCTGATTAATGGACTTGAATAAACTTTATCTAAATGTATATCAGCAAATCTTTTGCTTAAAAATTCAAGCTGCTTTTCGCCAAGCTCGGTGATATCATTATCAGTATGACCCTGAAAGACCCTTTTCAGGTTGCCTTCGGCTTCGCAATGTCGTATAAGATAAATCTTTGTCATTAAAAATCCCACCTAACAAAGATTAATTATAGCACAAAGCCTAACTGTTTACAACAATTTCATTTTCAGAGTCCTTGCCATCAAAATAATCTTCAAAGTTTTTAACGGTGGTCTTTGCAATGGAATCTAAAGCCTCTCGGGTTAAAAAAGCCTGATGGGAGGTTACAATAACATTGGGCATTGAAATTAAGGTAGATAGCTTATCGTCTCTTACAATTTCTTCCGAATAATCCTCAAAGAAAAGGGCGGTTTCCTCTTCATAAACATCAAGACCCGCCGCTCCAACAGTACCCGATTTAATTCCATCTATCAAGCTTTCAGTATCAACAAGTCTTCCTCTTGAGGTGTTAATTATATAAATACCCTTTTTCATTTTAGCAATGGTTTCCTCGTTTATAAGATGAGAATTACTTTTGGTTAAGGGACAATGAAGGGAAATGATATCACTTTTTTGGAGCAATTCATCAAGGTCGGTGTATTTTCCAGGGAAATCGGGATTAGCATAGGGGTCATACCCAATTATATTCATACCGAAGCCCTTGCATATATCGGCAAATACAATGCCTATTTTACCCGTGCCTATTATACCAACAGTTTTGTCCTTAAGGTCAAAACCGGTAAGACCCTCCAAAGAGAAATTATGGTCACGGGTGCGGATGTATGCTCTGTGAAGTTTGCGGTTAAGGGTCAGTATTAGCCCCATAGCATGCTCTGCTACGGCATAGGGAGAATATGCGGGTACTCTTAAAATCTTGATTTTCCCGTTTGCATATTTCAAGTCGACATTATTATAGCCCGCACATCGCAGAGCTACCACTCCAACACCAAATTTTTCAAGCTCATCTATAACCTTTCTGTCAATAGAGTCATTAACAAAGGCACAAACACCGTCACAGCAAGCCGCCATACTGACAGTATCGGCATTGAGCTTGTTTTCGAAAAATCTGATATTCAGTTCATCGGTTTTAAATTTTAAAAAGCTTTCCTTATCGTAGGGCTTTGTATCAAAAAAAGCTATTGTTTTCAAAAAAATCCTCCTAATAACTTTGTTATAGTCTTAAATAATTATTTGTAGAAAAATTTTGTATATACTTGTCAAATTTTTAAAATAGTTGTATAATTGTTTCAATATTTTAAAAAGGGAGTTTAAAAAATGATAAAAAGATATCTTAATCGACTTTTTATTGACGGACTTTCAGGCATGGCGTACGGATTATTTTCTACCCTGATTATAGGTACCATTATCTGTCAGATAGGTAAAATTATCGGAGATAATACCGTTGGTGTTTATGTTAATGCCATAGGAAGTGTTGCCAAAACCCTTACGGGTGCGGGAATAGGTGTGGGTGTTGCCTGTAAATTAAAATCTTCACCCCTCACAACCGTTTCGGCGGCGGTGGCAGGTCTTATAGGTGCTTTCCCGAATATCGGTATGGAGAATTTTGCCGTAGGAGCTCCCGGTGAGCCGTTAGGCGCCTTTATAGCCGCTTATGTTGCTATTGAAATCGGCGGTTTGGTTTCGGGTAAAACTAAGGTTGAAATACTTGTAACACCCCTTTGCTGCATTATAGCAGGTGCTGCAGCAGGTTATTTCGTAGGACCGTACATATCTGCCGCAATGAAATGGATAGGTATGCTTGTTAATATCAATGTTGAAAAGAGCCCGATTATCGGCGGAATAATAGTTTCGGTTGTTATGGGTATACTTTTAACATTGCCTATTTCCTCAGCAGCTATCGGTATTTCTATGGGACTTACCGGTCTTGCTGCAGGTGCCGCAACAATAGGCTGCTGCTGTAATATGGTAGGCTTTGCAGTTATCAGCTACCGTGAAAATAAGGTTGGTGGCCTCATAGCGCAGGGTATAGGAACCTCTATGATTCAGATGCCTAATATAGTTAGAAATCCTCTTATATGGGTGCCCTCTATAATATCCAGTGCGGTTTTAGGTCCTATAGCTTCGGCTGTACTTAAAATGGTAAGTAATCCCGTTGGCTCG
>JAFPAV010000034.1 GCA_017390725.1 Clostridia bacterium
AGTACTGCGGCGGCAATGTTCCTGCATCCACTACCGAAGATGATATTGACCGCGACCTGAAGGCAATCGCTACCGGCGCAGCAGCAAAGGTAGAAGCACAGATGGACAAGTTCGCCTTCAACATAAACGGACTTAAAGCCGCTGCGAAATATTTTGTGGGTCCATTTGAAAACTGCCTTATATGGGAATTAAAACTTAAGAGTAGTAGCAACCGCAGCATTAAAATATTTCCCTATGTTGAACTCGGAATGATGGAATTTATGCGAGAGCTTCAATGGCAATGCTACAATAAACATCAGTTAACTGTATATAACATAGATGATGTTTTGGTTTATAAATACGGGGTTGAAAATCAACCTAAGCCTGATGAAACACCACTTGTTTATTTTGCTTGTGATGTTCCTGTAACATCATTTGATGGAGACCGTGATGAGTTTGTGGGCGCTTATAGAAGTGAAGAAAATCCTTTGCGAGTAGAACAGGGGAAATGCTCGGGCTCAACTATGATGGGCGGAGACCCTTGCTTTGCCTTTGAAATAAATGTTGACCTTAAAGAAAACGAAGAAAAAACCATACATATATTCCTCGGTACAGCGATGACTGAGGATGAAATCAAAAAAAGCGTAGCGAATTGCAGAAATAAAAATTTTGCGGAAAAGTCATTTAATGCATTAGAAGAACATTGGAACGCCTTTTTAGGAAAATTCAGTTGCGAATTACCTGATAAAAACACCGAAAGAATGGTAAATATCTGGAATCCTTACCAAGCCGAGAGAAATTTCCAGTTTTCAAGAAATATTTCATATTATGCAACGGGAACCTTCCGAGGTGTAGGTTATAGAGATACTGCTCAGGATGTTTTGGCTATGGTACCTTTTGATACCGATAGGGCTAAAGAAAAGATTAAGCTATTACTTTCTCAACAGTATAATGACGGGCATGCTAACCACTACTTTTTCCCAACTGAAGGTTGGGAGCCTGTTACAACCGTACATTCTGACGACCACCTTTGGACGATTCTTTCTTGTCACGCGATGGCAATGGAGGAGGGAAGCCTTGATTTTCTTGCGGAAAAGGTTCCTTATTATGACGGCGGAAGCGGGACTGTATGGGAGCATCTTAACAAGGCAATAGATTTTACCCTTGCTAACTTAGGTGAAAGAGGATTTCCTTTGATGCTACGTTCTGACTGGAATGATCAGCTTTTCCGTGTATGCAAAGAAGGTAAGGGAGAAAGCATATGGACCTCTATGCAGTTTGGTCTTGCTTTAAAGCAAATGGCTGAACTTTCACGTCTAAAAGGTGAAGATGATAGCAAATTCACAAGAGAATATGAGAAACAAAAGCAGCTTGTAAACACGCTCGGTTGGGACGGCAAGTGGTTCCGCAGAGCAATAATGGATGACGGAAGATATTTGGGCTCTGATAAAGAAGAACAGGCAAAAATATGGCTCAATACTCAGACCTGGGCTGTGATTTCAGGTATGGCAGACGAAGATAAAGCTCGTATAGCAATGGACAGTGTGTATGAAATGCTTAATACCCCTATGGGAATTAAAAAAATAGAACCATCTATTAAGGATTATCCCTCTAAAGAAAATCCTCTCACAAATTATAATAAAGGAACAGGGGAAAACGGTGCTGTATTTTGCCACGCCAATACCTGGGCTATCATTGCAGAATGTATGCTTGGCAGAGGGGAAAGAGCTTATCAGTATTACAAACAGCTTCTTCCGATGGAGGCGCAGGAAAGAGTGGGAGAATGGAGATATAAGGCAGAGCCTTATGTTTATGCTTCCAACATTTTTGGTCCTGAATCGGACAAATTCGGACTTGCAAATGTTAGCTGGCTTTCTGGTACGGCAGCCTGGATGTATATTGCTGTAACACAGTATATGTTAGGTATTAAGCCCACATGGGAGGGCTTGTCGGTTAAGCCTTGTTTACCAACAGAATGGAAAAATATTAAAATCAAGCGAGAATTCAGAGGAAAAACCTACAACTTTGATTTATAAAAGGAGCATAAAATATGACACTCAGAGAAAAGATTTTAAAGACTTTTATTGTTACGATACGTGAAATTAACACTCACGGAGGACCCAAGGAGTTTTTTGAAAAATATCCCGTGGGCGGAATGTATTATTCCGAGGGAGAACCGCTTTTGGATGAAAATGGTCTTGAAATGGGAACAGCAACAACATTTGAAAAACTTAATGAGTGTAAAAAATATTCTAAGAAAAAGCTTCTTGTATGTGCTGATGGAGTTTCGATCAGAGGTCAGACGGTTTCTTGCGGTGGCCAGTCATGTCTTGGCGGCTCAAAGAACTTAAAGGATGCATATAATCTTGGCAAATGTATGGGTATGCAGATGAATGATAAAGGAGTTGACTGGGTGTTAGGTCCCAGTATCGATATGAGCTTTGACCATCTCATGTATCTTACCGCTATTAGTGATAGTCCTCTTGTTACGGCGGAGCTTTACAGAGAGGTTGTAAGGGGAATACAGGATCAGGGTGTCTGCTCCACTGTAAAGCATTTTCCGGGACTTGGTACATATTTTGTGAATATGCATATGGCACCGGGATCAAATATTCTTCCCTTTGATGAATGGATGGAAACCTACGGTTACACCTACAAGGAGATGTTTAAGGAGAACGTAATGAGCGTTATGACTACCCACGTTACGCTTAAATCCTACGATAACGAAATTACTGACGGTTTTTATCCTACTGCAACCTTTTCAAAGAAATTAACTACGGACCTTTTGAAGAATGAACTGGGCTTTAAGGGAGCGGTTGTTACCGATGCACTCATAATGGGCGGCATGGCAACAGGTGATCTGATTGCAGAAACAGTTCAAGCGTTTAAAGCGGGTGCAGACTTGCTTTTATGGCCTCCTGTTGAAGCCGCGGAAAAAATTGAGGAGTTGATTTTGAACGGTGAAATACCAATGAGCCGTTTAGATGACGCTTTAGAACGTATTGGGCGCATGGAAAAATTCAGAGAGGAATCTTTAAAAAGCCATTCCTTTGACGAGCCTGATTCTAAGTTTGTTGATAAAGCAATGTTCGATATGGCGGAACACGGAATTTGCGAGCTTAGAAACGAAATAGGGCTTTTACCGCTTAATGCAGATAAATGCAAAAATGTACTAATAGTTGATGCATTTGAAACAGATGGAGAAATATCAGAGGGTTCTAAGCTTCTTGTAAAAGAATTTGAATCAAGAGGAATTAAAGCTGAAGCGAAGAGAGATATTTATGATGTGCCTTCAAGAGTTTGTTGGCAGGTTGATATTGATAAAATTCAAGAACAGTATGATATTGTGCTCTTTAATTTGAACGCCTCTTTTGTGGCAGAGTGGAGTATTCCGCATATGCTTATATGGGCTTCCCACCTATTTGATAAGAGCAAAAAGATAATTGTAAATTACCGTTCACCATATTTTGCTACCGATTATTTTCCTGAGGACCCGACTTTTATAGAAATGAATTGTTGGCCTTCAAAGGAAACTGCTAAAATGTTGGTTGAAAGACTTTTTGGTGACAAAGAATTTACGGGAAGTTGTGCATTAACCGGTTATAAATATAATAAAAAATAAACCCCGAAAAGGAGACACTTCGTAATGCGTCGTACACTTAAGGACAGTTTCCGAAAGGTACGAGCATTGCGGGCAAGAGAATTGAGAGAAGTTACAGCTTCTCTCTTTTTTCTTGCCCTTTTTCTTTTTATATCGGTACATTCGACTGTTAAGCCTTCTTTAAGTACAATTATTGTAGAAACTTAAAGGAGGTTATTTTTATGGGTAAGTTTATTGAAGAATTCTATTACGGAAACCTTGATCCACAGGCTCGTAGTACGAAGCAGAACAAGGCAGTTCAAAAGCAAATGGAAGTATTGATGCTCAATGAAGACTATCTCACGGAGAATCTTTCGGGCGAAAACAAAAAGAAATTCCTTGAGTTCGTCAATGCTTGGAAAATCAAAGCCTTTAGCCGAGAAAATTGGAATTGGCAGAGTTTATCTGAATTATCTTCTCAAACTTCATAAGTATTGCACCGAAAAGGGCAAAACGATGATGTTCTGGGCGGATATAATAAATGAATATCCTGAGCTTGTTCCCGAAATACCCAAGGATATAGTTGCTCTTAACTGGGGTTATTATAATGACCTACCTAAAGAGGACTCTTGCATAGCTTTCGAGAAAAGCGGTGTACCTTATTGTGTGTGTCCGGGCTCTGCCGTTTGGAATACGATGGTTGGCAATACCACGCAGATGCTTGAGAATATAAATAATAAAAACACGGCTATGTAACCTACATAGCCGTGTTTTTTATGCGGTTATAGCTTTCTGAGCTTTGAAATATCATTATCGTGAACAACCGTTACAAATTTAATGGAATTTATATCACATATCATAGTGCAACCGTTACGGAAAAGCTTTAAGACAACATATTCTTTACCCACATTTAGCAATTTACCGCTTTTGCTTTCTGTTCTATTGCCGATAAGAAAATCAATTCGTATTAGCTTACCTATATGGTTTGATAAAAATTTATAAAGCATATCGGGGCACATGGTGGGGGAGGCGGTTTTAAAATTCATTTGCTTTTGTTTAGGCATAGGTATGTTTGAGTGTTGGATTTGCATAGCCTTTCCGTTATGGTTTTTCATATCCGAAATAAAAGCCTCGTAAAACTCCAAATCTTTTTCATTGGTTATATGATCAGGTAATTTATTATCCATATCAATTCTCCTTAAACACAGTTTTTTACATTATATGTTTACTTTTAGACAAGCGTGAGAGCTTGTTTTTTTATTTCCTTTGAAAAAATATTAAAAAATGTAAAAAAAGTCTTGATTTTTATGTACAGTGGTTATATAATACAGATATGTGGTGAAAAGTGTAGCGAAAAACCATTAAAGTGTTTAAATGTGGTGAAAATGGAGGTGAAAACAATGCTTTTTGGTGGCTATCAGCACAGTATAGATAAAAAGGGCAGAGTTTTCATCCCTTCAAAGTTTAGAGAAGAACTCGGCGAGGAGTTTATCATTTGCCGTGGAATATCGGGTAAACGCTGTTTGTGTGTGTATTCTGTTGAACAGTGGGACAAGCTGGTTGAAAAAATCGGTACACTGCCCAGCACAAAATCAAGCGGTGTAAAACGCTTTTTATATGAAGGTGCTTTTAATGTTACATTTGATTCTCAGGGAAGAATATTAATACCTGCCGCTTTGAGAGAATACGGTGAGCTTGAAAGCGAAGCTCATATTATAGGTATGGATACCAACCTTGAAATATGGAATACTGCTCTTTGGGCAGAGGAAAACAATACTTATACTCCCGAATCTGTTGCTCAGATTATGGAAGAGCTTAATTTCTGATTATGGAATTTAAACACATATCGGTTTTACTTAATGAAACAATAGAATCTTTGGGTATTGTGTCTGACGGTGTTTATGTTGACGGCACTGCCGGCGGTGCAGGGCACTCGAAGGAAATAGCCAAAAGATTAGATAAAGGCCTTTTAATAGCTTTGGATAGAGACCCTGAAGCTGTAAAGGTAGCAACGGAGCGTTTAGAGGGCTATAACGCAAAGGTCATAAACAGCAATTTCAGCGAAATGGATAAAGTGTTATCCGAACTGGAAATTGATGGAGTTAACGGAATACTTTTAGATTTAGGTGTTTCTTCTTATCAGCTGGATAATGCCGAAAGGGGCTTTTCCTACCATAAGGATGCGCCTCTCGATATGAGAATGAGCAGTAGCGGAGTTACTGCCGGAGATTTGGTTAATAATCTTTCGGCTGAAGAATTAACCGATATATTTTATAAGTACGGTGAGGAAAAATTTTCCTCAAGAATTGCAAGAAAAATAGTCGAGGAACGTAGCAAAAAGGCTATAGAAACAACCCTCGAATTAGCCGAAATAATAGCGGGTGCAGTACCTGCGGCCGCAAGGAGGGACGGACACCCTGCAAGAAAGGTGTTCCAAGCCCTTAGAATTGCAGTTAACGGCGAGCTTGAAAGCCTTGAAAAGGTGCTCGATAAGGCATTTAATCTTTTAAAAGCCGAGGGAAGACTTGCTATTATAACCTTCCATTCTCTTGAGGACAGAATGGTGAAAAATAAATTTAAAGAATACTGCACGGGTTGCACATGCCCTCCGGATTTTCCGGTTTGTGTATGCGGCAAAAAGCCCAGAGGCAGATTACTTAGCAGAAAGCCTATTGAGGCTACAAAGGAAGAACTTGAACTAAACCCACGCAGCAGAAGTGCAAAATTGAGGGTAATAATTAAGGAGGCAGAAAATTGAATAATCTAAAATATTATAATGATAGCTTAGCCTATGATTTTGAAAGATTTATGCCCAGAACCAATACTGCCCCTGCGCCGAAGGAAAATATTGTTGCAATGCCAAAAAACCGCACAACTGCAAGGAAAAGACAGCGTGCGGCAACCAAGGCATTAACATCATCTGCTTTCGCTATAATGACAACAGCCTTTATTTTAGCGGCTCTTTGCGGAAATATTGCTTTGCGTTTGCAAATCAATGAGGTTAATACCCAAATTAATGATATGAAGGCTTCCTTAAACGAGCTCGATAGCGAGAGGACAAGCCTTGAGGTTGAAATGCAGAGAAGGATATCCTATTCTAATGTTGAATTTGAGGCAACGCAGATGGGTATGCAGAAGCTTTCAAAGGATCAGGTTGTTTATATAAGGGTTAACGATAAAAATGCGGCAAAGACCGCCGAGGGTAAGATTATCTCTGAGGAGTAATAATAATACCTATAGGAATAATATAATAATTTAGTATGGATACGAGAGTTATTTTATAGCTCTCGTATTAGCGCATTGAAAGGAGGAACGGCAATGGCTGTAAAACTTGGAAAACCTATGATGCAAAGGATGAAATTTGTTACATTAATTCTGGTAATAGCATTGTTTGCCGTTTCAACCGTAAGCCTTGTTATCATTATGATAATCAACGGCGAAAAATATCAGGGTATGGCATCTGAGCAGCAGCTTTATGATAACCTTGTAACTGCGCCGAGAGGCGATATCTATGATAGTAATATGAATATTTTGGCAACAAGTTCAACCGCTTGGACGGTTTACATAACACCAAACGGATTTAAAAAAATTAAATCTGACGATGAAAAAGAAAACGTAAGAAAAATAATTGCACAAAACCTTTCGGAAATACTCGAGCTTGACTACGAAAAGGTTTACGAATACACCAAAAAAGACTCCTATTATGTGGTTGTTAAAAAGAAAATAGACAAAACCATTGCTGATAAGATTCGTAAATTCATCTCAGAAAATGAGGATTTGGAGCTTACTCAGTATATTGGTCTTGATGAAACCACAAAAAGATACTATCCTAACGATTCGCTTGCTTCGGTTGTTCTCGGCTTTGTAGGGGACGATGACCAGGGTCTTGCAGGAATAGAAAGCTATTATGATAATTCATTAACCGGCGTTTCGGGAAGAGTTGTAGCGGCAAAGAACGCCGCCGGTGCCGATATGCCTTTTACCTATGAAAAGGTTGAAGAAGCCATTAAGGGTAATTCGTTGGTGCTCACTATTGATTCCTATATGCAGTATGTGTGCGAAAAGCACTTAGCTGCCGCCGTTGATGAGCACAGGGCGGCTGAAAGGGGCGCCGCTATTGCAATGAATGTTAATACCGGCGAGGTATTGGCAATGGCTGTAAAGGGAGATTTTAACCCCAATGAAGCTTTTACTCTTTCCAAAGAGGATAAAGATAAATTAGAGGCAGAAACCGATACAGATAAGAAAAAGGAACTGAGAACTCAGCTTCTTAACCGTCAATGGAGAAACAAATCTGTTTCGGATACCTATGAACCGGGTTCTGTTTTTAAAATTGTAACCGCATCGGTTGCCTTAGAAGAAGATTTAGTAAATGAAAAGAGCACATTTAACTGCTCTTACGTAATAAATATTGCAGGTCAGTCATATCACTGCCACAAAAAGACGGGACACGGTGTACAAAATATGGCACAGGCAATTTCTAATTCCTGCAACCCTGCATTTATAACTATAGGACAGTTAGTGGGAAGTCAAACCTTCTCGAAGTATTTCAAAGCTTTTGGTTTTACCGAAAAAACGGGTATAGATTTGCCCGGTGAGGCAACCTCAAATTACCATAAAGAGGAAAATATGGGCCCCACTGAGCTTGCATCCTCATCCTTCGGTCAGACCTTTAATATTACACCTATGCAAATGCTTTCGGCAGTGTCCGCCGCAGTTAACGGCGGTCATCTTGTTCAACCCCATCTTGTTTCCAAAAAGCTTGATGCCGAAAACAAGGTTATTGAAACTGTTTCTACCGAATATAAAAGACAGGTTATTTCCAAAACCACCTCTGACAGAATGCGTACATTTCTTCAGTTTGTTGCGGAAAACGGCGTTAAAAATGCTTTAGTTCCGGGATACAATGTGGGAGCAAAATCGGGTACTTCACAAAAGGTATCAAAGATACTCAGCACCGGTCAAAGCAACCTATATATCAGCTCCTGTGTTGCTATTGCACCTATTGAAAATCCCGAAATAGCAGTTTTGGTTATGATAGATGAGCCAACTGCAGGACAATATTACGGAAGCGCAGTATCAGCACCTGTATGTTCAAGCATACTTGCAGATATTCTGCCTTATATGGGATATGAGCCTAAATATACCGAAGAAGAGCTTAAAAATTTATCGGTTAATGTTCCAAATGTTGTTGGAGCAAAAACCGATGCTGCAAAAAACACTATAACTAACAGAGGCCTTACCTATAAAATAGTCGGTAACGGCGAAAAGGTTATCAAGCAGTTGCCCGAAGAGGGAGAAAAAATCTCCAAGGGCGGCATGATTATACTTTATACAGAAGAGACTGATGGCCAAGTAGTAGAGGTTCCTAATCTTGTAGGATTAACGGCTACTCAGGTTAATACAGCGGCGGCCACCGCCGGAATAAATATTGAGTTTTCCGGCAACACTCAGGACGGAGGTCTGATTTCTTACCGTCAAAGCATTCCTGAGGGTGAAAAGGTTGCCTACGGAACGGTTGTCACCGTTTATTTCAAGGATAACGAAAACGCAGCGGATATCGCTGCAGAATAGGAGAAAATATGAAGCTTAATGAGTTGATTTTATGTTCTGATAAGAGTTTGGGTAATACCGATATTTTAGGAATTACCTGCAATTCTAAAGAAGTTAAGAGCGGTTATGTGTTTGTTTGCATTAATGGAACAGTAGTTGATGGACATAAGTTTGCTCAGGATGCTTATAATAAGGGTGCGGCGGCTATTATCGTGGAAAGAGATTTAGGTCTTGATAATCAGATAATTGTTGAAAACACACGACTTGTCTATTCGGAAATGTGTGCCAAATGGTTCGGTAATCCGGCGGATTCTCTTAAGCTTATCGGTGTTACGGGAACTAATGGAAAAACCTCTATAACTTATATGTTAAAGAAGGTACTCGAATCGGCAGGATACACCGTAGGCCTTATTGGAACCATACAGAATATGATAGGGGAAGAGATAGTCGCTTCCCAGAATACAACTCCTAATGCGTATGAACTGAATTCCTTGTTTGCTTTAATGAAGGCAAAGGGTTGTAGCTATGTTATTATGGAGGTTTCTTCCCACGCTCTTGACCAGTATAGAGTATACAATTTAGATTTTGAAGCGGCTGTTTTCACAAATCTTACTCAGGACCATCTTGATTACCATAAGACTATGGAAAACTATCTTGAGGCTAAGAAAAAACTGTTCAAAATGTGTAAGACAGCAATTATCAATAGTGATGACGAATATGCTAATAAAATTATTTCTGGATTAGAATGTAAGGTTGTAACCTATTCAACAGGAAATGATTCTACCTATAGCGCAAAGGGTATTAAATACCGTCCCGAGAGCGTAGATTATGAGCTTGTAAGCAGCGGTATGATAAATCATATTAGAGTTAACACAGGCGGCAATTTTACTGTTTATAACTCTATGGCTGCAGTTGTATGTGCCTTGGAATTAGGTATAAATATTAAGGTCGCTGCCGAAGCTATTGCTTCCATAAGCGGCGTTAAGGGTAGGGCAGAGGTTGTTCCAAATGATAAGGGCTTTACGGTTATTATTGACTATGCTCATACTCCCGATGGACTTAAAAATATACTAAAAACCTTCAAAGAGTGCGAGAAAAATAGATTAATCGTTCTTTTTGGCTGCGGCGGAGACCGAGATAAAGCCAAAAGACCTATAATGGGAAATATCGCTGTACATAATGCAGATTATGTTATAGTTACAAGTGATAATCCCCGCAGTGAAGAGCCTTTGAGTATTATTGATGATATCCTGGAGGGTATGAAGGGAGCAACAACTCCTTATAAGGTTATACCCAACAGAATTGAAGCTATAAAATATGCAGTGAAAAATGCTCAGAAAGATGATATAATAGTTTTAGCCGGTAAAGGCCACGAAACATATCAAATTTTGAATACCGGTACCATTCATCTTGATGAACGGGAAGTTGTAGCGGAAGCTTTTAAAGAGCTATCCGAATAAGAAACGGAGAGATAATATGAGAGAGCTAACACCTATTATTGCTGCAATAGTTTCATTTTTAGTGACTGCAGGACTCGGATATATAGTTATACCCTTTTTACACAAACTGAAATTTGGGCAAACTATATTGGAAATCGGTCCTAAGTGGCACAAGGAAAAGCAGGGCACACCCACTATGGGTGGAATTATGATGGTTGCCGGTATATTGGTAGCTATCGGCGTATCAATAGGTTATTCCTTTTTAACACAAGGCAGATTCTTTGAAGAATTAAAATCCTCTTTTCGTCTTACTGTTTTTATTGCAGGCATAGTGATGGCATTATGTATGTGTGCGATAGGCTTCTTTGATGATTATATCAAGGTGGTAAAAAAGCGTAATTTAGGACTTTCTGCAAAGCAAAAGACCTTTTTACAGCTTTTAGTGGCTGCGGGCTATCTTGCAACCTTAGCGCTTTCGGGTATGAATACAACCTACATACCTTTTATAGGTGATGTTGATGTTATGCACGGCGTAGGTATAATCTTTTGGCCTATAGCATTGATATTTATCTATGGATTTACAAATGCAGTAAATCTCACCGACGGTGTTGACGGACTTGCTTCGGCGGTTACAATGGTTGTAGCTTGTGCATTTATGTTGGGTGCGGGATTAATTGGTAATATATCTGTAAATATGCTCTCTGCGGCATTGGCAGGTGCATGTGTGGGATTTGTTTTCTGGAATGCAAAGCCTGCAAAGGTATTTATGGGTGATACAGGTTCAATGTTCTTAGGAGGTATGGTAGTTGCTATATCCTTCGGAATAGGCAGACCCTTAATGCTCATTTTTGCAGGATGTATATACTTCATTGAAGCTTTATCTGTTATGCTTCAGGTTGCATATTATAAAAAGACTAAAAAGCGTTTATTTAAAATGAGTCCTTTGCATCACCATTTTGAAATGTGTGGATGGTCGGAAGATAAGGTGGTTTTAGTATTTTCTGCCGTAACCTTGGTAGGATGTGTTATTTCTCTTCTTCCTTTGATTTTGAATTTTTAATTATTTGGAGTGAAACAAATGTCGAATGCAGTTAAGCAGAAGAAAAGCTCTTTTATCAGCAAAGGCAAACTTGATATAAGCTTTCTTTCCTTTGTATTAATATTGCTAACTGTAGGACTTGTTATGCTCTTTTCGGCAAGCTATGCGTATTCCTATGCCTATTTTGATAACAGCTATAAATTTATTTTAAGACAGTCAATCTTTGCTGTAATAGGTGTAGGCATTATGATGGGAATATCAAAGATAGACTATCATTTCTGGAAGAAATTCTCTTGGATGGTCTTTTTTGCCTCAATTATAATGTTAGGTATCCTTTTGATATTGCCTCCTATGGCTACCGACCTTGATGTTAAGAGATGGTTGGCTATCGGTTCTTTCAGCTTCCAACCCTCCGAAATTGCAAAATTTGCTATTATTTTGCTGTTTTCTTCGTTGATATCAGCAAATTACAAGCATATGAAAAGCTTTAAATTTATAGCTTTTTTGATTATACTTTTAGGACTTACCTGTGTATTAGTAGTTTTAGAACCCCATCTTTCTGCAACGGTATTGATTTTTGCTATCGGCGTTGTTTTGATGGTTGTGGGAGGCTTACAGCTTAGATATATAGTAGCAGGCGGTTTTTCAGCAATTGGATTATTTGTTGCGGCTATAACAATAGTCGGATACAGTTCGGACCGTATTAAATATTGGTTAGACCCTTGGGCAGATGCCAGTGGTTCGGGATTTCAAACCATACAATCCCTTTTGGCAATAGGCTCTGGCGGAATATTAGGCAGGGGAATAGGACAGTCACGTCAAAAATATTTATGGGTTCCCGAACCTCATAATGATTTTATATTCTCTATTGTTTGTGAAGAATTGGGCCTTATAGGCGCATTGGTAATAATTCTTTTATTCTGTTTACTTGTATGGCGTGGATTTACTATTGCAATGCGCTCTCCTGATAGATTTGGAGCATTACTCACTATCGGTCTTGTTTTTCAGATTGGTTTACAGGCGATGCTTAATATATGGGTTGTTACCAATACAATTCCTAATACGGGAATCAGTCTACCGTTCTTCAGTTACGGCGGAACATCATTGCTGATTTTATTAGCGGAAATGGGAATAGTTCTTTCGGTTTCAAGACAGGCGAATTTAGAAAAATAGCAAAGAGGTAATAGTATGCGTATATTGTTTGCGGGCGGTGGCACAGCAGGACATATTAATCCTGCCTTAGCCATAGCGGGATACATTAAAGAAAAGCATAAGGATGCAGAAATTAGCTATATAGGAACGGCTGATAAGCTTGAAGCAAAGCTTGTTCCAGAAAAGGGCTATGATTTTTATACCATTGATGTAGCAGGCTTTCAGCGCAGACTATCGGTAGAAAATATAGGAAGAAATATTTCTGCTGTTAAAAAGGTTTTCACTTCGTCTGCTCGTTCTAAGAAAATATTAAAGGATATTAAGCCCGATGTTGTTGTGGGTACTGGCGGCTATGTAAGCGGTCCCGTTTTAAGGGAAGCTCAGAAGCTTGGAATAAAAACCGTTATACATGAGCAAAATGCTTTTCCCGGTGTTACCACCAAAATGCTTTCAGAAAAAGCAGACTTTGTTATGCTTGCAATGCCTGAGGCACAAAAGTTTTTAAAGCTTAAAAAGAAGCCTACTATAACAGGAAATCCCATAAGAAACGAATTGCTTAATATTTCCAAGCAAGAAGCAAGAGAAAAGCTTGGATTAGATGATAAGCCTTTAATTTTATCTTTTGGCGGCTCTTTAGGCGCAAAAAAGATAAATGAAGCCGTTACAGGCCTTATCAAATGGCATAACGGTACAGATAAGTTTTATCATATACACGGAACAGGCAAAACAGGTTACGAGGAATTTAAAAATTCTTTCAGTGATACAGATTTAAGTGACGATATTGATATCCGTGAATATATAAATGATATGGATGTTTGTATGGCAGCAGCTGATTTGGTTATCTGCCGTGCGGGTGCTATAACCTTAAGCGAGTTGTCTGCTATGGGTAAGCCTGCAATTTTGATTCCGTCACCCTATGTTGCCGAAAATCATCAATTCCATAATGCAATGACCTTAAAGAGGGCAGGAGCTGCCGAGGTTATTGAGGAGAAGGAATTAACATCGGACCTGCTTATTGATTTGGTAAGTCATTTAATTGAGAATAAACCTCGCCTCGAAAAGATGAGCAAGGCAGCGCTTAATAATGCCATTCTCGATGCTAATGAAAGAATTTATGAAATAATTATGCAGGCATATACAGGCGCCTAATTTCAATATAAAAACCAAAAACCGCAATAATGCATATTATGAACTGTGGAGTTTCAGTTTATAATCAGAGGTGCGGTTTATGAAGGAAATAAGGATACAGGGCGGAAAAGGCCTTTTTGGAGAAATTGATATCCAGGGAGCAAAAAACAGTATTTTGCCGGTATTGGCCGCAACAATATTATGTGGCGGAGAATGTGTTATACATAATTGTCCAAATTTATCTGATGTTGATACATCGGTAAGAATTTTAAGAAATTTGGGTTGTAGCTGTAGCGTTGAAGGAAATACGGTTACGGTAAACTCTCGTGATATTAATTGTTGTGAAATACCTGATGACCTTATGAGAGAAATGAGGTCATCCATAGTTTTTCTCGGTGCTATTCTTGCCCGTTGCGGCAAGGCGGTTTTAAGCAGTCCCGGAGGTTGTGAGTTAGGACCGAGACCAATTGATTTGCATTTGTCATCCTTAAAGAGGATGGGAGTTTCCATAAAAGAAGAGCATGGGATGCTTAGCTGTACTTGCGAATCAAGAATTAAGGGTGAAACAATTAATTTATGCTTCCCAAGTGTTGGTGCAACAGAAAATATAATTTTAGCTGCAGCAACGGCAGATGGTATAACAACTATCAATAATGCGGCAAAGGAGCCAGAAATCAGTGACCTTGCCGATTTTTTAAACAGCGCAGGCGCCCGTATTTACGGCGCAGGCTCTGATACGATAGTAATACACGGTGTGGAAAAGCTACACGGAACAAACCATTCTATAATTCCCGATAGAATAGTAGCGGCTACATATATGGCTGCTGCTGTTATGAACGGTGGAGAAATTAAACTAAAAAATGTTATGCCTTCTAATATGGTTTCTCTGTTATGGGCATTTAATGAGTGCGGTTGTAAAACCGAGGTTAACTGCAGATCTATAACGGTAAAATCAAATGGGGAATTAAAAAGGATACCAACGGTTAGAAGTCTTGTATATCCCGGATTTCCTACCGATGCAGGACCCATATTGATTTCAATGCTCAGTATTTCAAAAGGAACTTCGGTTTTTGTTGAAAATATTTTTGAAAGCCGATATAAATATATTGATGAATTAAAGCGTTTCGGTGCAAAAATCAAAACTGAGGGAAAAGTGGCTGTAATTGAGGGAGTTCGAAAGCTATCTGCTGCTAATGTGAGATGTACAGATTTGCGAGGTGGTGCAGCACTTGTTCTAGCAGGTCTTGTAGCGGAAGGCGAAACAAAAATCAGTGAAATTCATCATATTGAGCGTGGATATGATGATATAGTAGGAACATTAAGCTCGGTTGGAGCGATAATTAGTCAGGAATAAAGAAAAGGGTGATAATTTGAAACAAACGGAATATCCGGATAATTTTTCTCGCAGACGTGCCGAAAGGCAGAGAAAAATGCGCAAAAAAAGAATTATCACAACCTTTATAGCGATAATTATTCTATTGTTGGTAATCGGTATAACACTTTGCTTTACTGTATTTTTCCCGATAGAAAAAATATCTGTTGCGGGAAGCAAAATTTATTTGGCTGAAGAAATAATAGGTATATGCCCGATAAAAACAGGGGATAATATGTTTGCTTTTTCATCTGAAAAGTTGGAAAGCGAAATCAGAAATAAATTACCGTATATTTTGGAAGTGAAGGTACAACGTTCATTAAAAGGTAATTTGAATCTTAAGGTTCGGGACGGTAAGGAAAAGCTCTGCTTTGAAAATGATAAAACCTTTTATACCGTTGGCGAAGATGGTTTTGTAATTAACAGTTATGCTGAGTTGCCAAATAACCTAATCCTTATTAAAGGTATGGATGCCAAATTTAAGGTTGGAAATTATATTTCTTACGAGAATGAAAAAAAGCAAAAGATTTTAGAAAAATTACTTTCCTTTGCGCAGCAGAGTAAAATCAATGAAATAGATATTACAGAGGAATATTCAATATCTATTGTATCGGATAACAGATTTGATGTAAGCCTTGGTACCAGTAATAATCTTGAAGAAAAGATGGCGCATTTGAATTCTATGGTTGCAAAAATCGGCGAAGAAAAGAGCGGCAAAATCAATTTAAGCCACTGGTCAACCGACAAAGCGGAGGGTACTTTTGTTGAAAATAAAGAAAAATAAATAAAAAATTACAATTTTGTAACAAAAAGTATTGAAATTTGTAAGAATATATGTTAATATTCTTATATTGAGGTACTTATATAATTTTACTTACATAGAAAGACGGAGGAATTTTAAAATGTCATTTGAAGTTGCAGAAGAGTTAGAGAATGTTGTTCAAATTAAGGTTGTAGGTGTCGGAGGAGGCGGCGGAAACGCAGTTAACCGCATGGTAACCGCAGGTGTTCGTGGCGTTGAATTTATTGCTATAAATACCGATAAGGCAGCTTTATATCTTTCTAAAGCTAATCAGAAAATTCAGATTGGCGATAAAACCACATCCGGTATGGGTGCAGGCGGTAAGCCCGAAAACGGCCGTGCTGCTGCTGAAGAATCCCGTGATGAAATCGCTGCTGCTATCCGTAGCGCAGATATGATATTCATTACCGCAGGTATGGGTGGCGGAACCGGTACAGGTGCTGCGCCTATCGTTGCTCAGATTGCTAAGGAGCTCGGTATACTTACCGTTGGTATTGTAACTAAGCCCTTTGCTTTTGAAGGCAAAAAGCGTATGACTCAGGCTGAAGCAGGTATTGCTGCTCTGCGTGAGCATGTTGATAGCTTAATCGTTATTCCTAACGAGCGCTTAAAGTTCGTTTCCGAGCAGAAGATAACCTTCAAGAATGCATTTGATATTGCTGATGATGTTCTTCGTCAGGGTGTTCAGAGCATTTCTGAGCTTATCAATACAACTGCACTTGTTAACCTTGACTTTGCTGATGTTAAGTCCATCATGCTTGATGCCGGCTATGCTCATATGGGTGTTGGCGTTGCAACAGGCCGTGATAAGGCAGAGCAGGCTGCTCGTACTGCTATAAGCAGTCCTTTAATCGAAACCTCAATGGATAATGCTCGTGGCGTTATCATCAGTATAACAGGTTCTGAGGATATCGGTCTTGAAGAGGTTGAACTTGCTTCTTCTATCATTTCTGATATGGCTCATCCCGATGCAACCATTATCTGGGGTGCTCAGCTTGATGATACTCTTGAGGATACCATCCGTGTAACAGTTGTTGCAACCGGTCTTGGCGATGAGAAAAAGGATAATATGGCCGCTGATTTAACTTCACTTATCGGAAATGTTGACGATGATGAAGCTTATGGTGACGTTATTAATTTCTTCAATAAATAATTGAGAATATAAGAAAAGCTCCGTTCATTGAACGGAGCTTTTTTAATTTATAAATTTTATTTTGTACCGAAAATACGGTCACCAGCGTCACCAAGTCCGGGAACGATATAGCAATGATCGTTAAGATGGTCATCAAGACCTGCGCAGTAAACAGGAACATCGGGATGAGCCTTTGTGAAGGCCTCTAATCCTTCGGGTGCCGCAATTATGCACATAAACTTAATTCTCTTAGGACCAAATTCCTTAATTTTTGTAACGGCATCAATGGCGCTTCCGCCGGTTGCAAGCATGGGATCGAGAACGAAAACATCACGCTCATTAAGATCGGCAGGGAGCTTGCAGTAATAATCAACGGGGGTGTGGGTTTCGGGATCACGGTACATACCGATGTGACCAACTTTTGCGGCGGGTATCAGACTTAATACACCGTCAACCATACCAAGTCCTGCACGGAGAATGGGAACAAAAGCCATCTTTCTTCCTGCCAAAACCTTGGTTTTAGCCGTTGTGAGAGGAGTTTTGGTTTTAACCTCCTTAAGAGGAAGGTCACGTGTAGATTCATAGCACATAAGCATAGCAATTTCGCTAACTAATTCACGGAATTGCTTTGAGCCTGTTCTTTCATCACGAAGGATGGTAAGCTTGTGCTGAATTAGGGGATGGTCCATAACGAAAACATTGTTGCTCATTTGATTTTTCTCCTTATCTTTAATTTTCTGCTTCGGTTATTTTATCAATTCTGCGCTGATGACGTCCGCCTTCAAATTCGGTATCAACGAAGAGGTCAACTAATTCTAAAGCGGTGCCAACGCCTATAACTCTGCCGCCAAGACAGAGAATATTGGAATTATTATGGAGCCTTGTATATTTTGCTGAAAAGTGCTCACTGCAGGCAGCAGCACGAATACCCTTTACCTTGTTTGCCGCAAGGGACATACCGATTCCCGTGCCGCATACAAGTATTCCTAAGTCATTTTCATTCGCTGCAATGCTCTTTGCAACAGCAAGGGCAATATCGGGATAGTCTACCGACACAGGCTCGGTTATACCGAAATCATTAACCTCAAAGCCCCTGTCTTTTAAATGCTCTACAATAGCATTTTTGTGTTCGAAACCGCCATGGTCACAGCCAATTGCAATTCTCATTTTGTTACACCTTCCGTTTTCTTTTTTAATTCTCTTTCTGCTTGTGGAAGTCGCAGATAAACAGGCAACAAGTCCTTCTGTGAAACACTGTTTCCTGATTTAAAGATTTCCTCAGAGGCAAGGGCAATGCCAATGGCGTTTTGATAACGCTTATGGGAGTCAGATTTTACCGTACATTCTAAATTTTCAACATACGGATAAAACAAATCACTTCCATCACCCACTATTATAACACTTTTTTTAACATTTTTTGATATTTTTTTAATTTCCTCTGCAAGTTCATCACACATTATAGCTCTATCCTTGCAAATTCTTCTTATTTTACCGTTAGTTATATCAAAAAAAGCATTATAAACTTGATTGCAACGAGCATCCATCACTCCGCAGACAATACAATCTTCTTCCTTATAATTCTCTGCCATAGCACGGAGGGTAGAAATAGGGGCACAAGGAATATTTTTAACTGCAGCCATACCTTTAACAGCACTGATTCCTATGCGTATACCCGTAAAAGAACCGGGCCCAGCACCAACAGCAAAGCCATCTATATCATCAATGCTTATTCCTGAGGCTTTAAGTACACAGTCAACCATTGGCATAAGGGTTTGGGAATGGGTTATTTTTACATTGACAAAGGCATTGGATAATATCTTGCCGTCTTCAATAATAGCGGCTGAGGCCGGACCTGCGGAACATTCAACAGCTAAAATTTTCATATATTGTTACCCCTTATTATAATTTCTCTTGTGGTATCATCAATGCGGTTGATTTCGATAAAATAAGTACTTTCAGGCAGAGCGTTTTCTATGTTTTCGCTCCATTCAACCGCAACTATTCCTTCGGATTCTATATATTCAAAGAAACCGCATGAATATAAATCCTCCCAGGATTCGATTCTGTACATATCAAAGTGATAAAGCGAAAGTCTGCCGCCTATATATTCGTTTATCAGGTCGAAAGTAGGAGAGGTTACATTACCCGAATATCCAAGTCCCTTGGCAACACCCCGAGTAAAACAGGTTTTTCCCATACCAAGTCCACCTTTATATGCGATGACATCACCGGGTTTTAAAAGATTTGAAAATTTTGCGCCGATTTCTTCCGTCTCAATGGGACTGTGGGATATAATTCTTTCCATACTTTCACCTCGCTTTTAACAGTATAACACATTTTTTATTTGGTTTAAAGACCCACTTGCATATTTTTACAAAATAAAATATAATAATATTAATCTTATAAAAAGGAAGTGAAGAATTTGGGAAAAATTATATCGGCTATTGCGGATTTTATTCGTGAGACGGACAAGCTTTTACTGATTCTTTGCTTTTTTGCATCAACTTACGGTTGTATGGCAGTTTATTCTGCGACGGCGCACAACGGCAGCGCAAGACCGCTCATTGTACAAAGCTTTTGTATGATTGCGGGAATAGTAGCCGCCGTGTTTATTTCCAGAATTGACTATCAAACATATCTTGAAAGATGGTATTTATTTGCAGCCGGAGGTTTAATTCCTGTTATTTTGACCTTCTTTATCGGTTTTGCTCCCGGTGAGACCGATGATAAAGCCTGGTTGGATTTGGGAATAACTACCTTTCAGCCCTCTGAGTTATTAAAAATTTGCTTTATGATAACCTTTGCTGCGCATTTAAGTCATATTAAACCAAATATCAATAAACTTAAATATTTGCTTCCTGCTTGCTTCCATGGAGCAATTCCGGTATTACTGATACATTTTCAGGGTGATGACGGAACAGCCCTTGTATTTGCAATAATGGTACTCTTTATGCTATGGGCGGCAGGGGTTTCCTGGAAGTATTTTGCGGTTGCAATCTCAACAATAGTAATTGCTTCTCCAATTATATATTTCTTTGTTATGAATGATGACCATAGAGCTCGTATTAAGAGTATTTTTGATATTGAAGCCGATATTCAAGGTATAGGCTTCCAGCAATGGAGGGGTAGAACCGCCCTGGCTAACGGCGGATTTACCGGGCAAGGCTATCTTAAGGGTAGCTTAACCTCTGCAGGCTTGGTTCCTGAGGGGCATAACGACTTTATATTTGTAAGCATCGGTGAGGAATTAGGTTTCCTTGGATGTATGGCAGTTATAATCCTCCTTGTCGCAATTTGCTTTAGATGTATAAGAATAGCTCGCATGTGCAGTAAAGATAGCGGCAAACTGATTTGTGTTGGTATGTTTGCTATGTTGTTTGCTCAAGCGGTTATAAATATCGGAATGTGTGTATCTGTTTTGCCGGTTATAGGTATAACTTTACCGTTTTTCAGTGCCGGCGGAACATCATTACTATGTTTGTTTTTGGGTGTAGGGCTAGTGCTTAGCGTTTATATGCATAGAAATTCCAGAACAATATATCTAAGAGGTTAAAAAAATCCTTTCGCAGTTTGCGAAAGGATTTTTAATTTATATGCTTTTTAAAAGATTATCGATAGAGTCATCATTTCTAAAATCAATATCTATATTCTTCTTGCATAATGACCAGCTTTCAATGTGGGTTGAAACCTCATCCGGTTTAACAGTTTTAAGCTCACCAAGGCTTTCAACCTCTGTAAATACTGCACAGGAATAGGTTTCAAAGGAACAGCCCGCATCGGGGTACTCGGCATCAGGATGCCTTGTATCATATTTTTTGCAGAAAACATCATCACCCAATACATAATAAACCGTACCACCGTTAAGGTCAAAACCAAGCTTTAACGGATTTTGGGCATCGGGATTATGCTTTACGGTAACATAACGCTTGCCCCAATAAATACGTTCGTCACTCATATCGGTATAAGGCCATACCGATACGCTTCTGTTATGAAGAAGACCGGTATTATTTGTATTCATAGGAATAATAACGGTTCCGTTCTTTTCAGAAACAGTAAGTCCCCAAATAGCAAATTTTTTGTTTTCGTTACTTATGTTTTTAACCTTCATGATAACCTGCATATTGGTATCATCAGGATCCATTTTAATCTCAAGTGTTTTTGCAACACCGTTTTCGGTTTCAGGCTTAGGCATAAATACGGCACCGGTTTCGGTTGTGGTATATTTTACCGTGTCACAGTCAGGGTAATATGTGTCGGGATATGCTTCGGGGGATAACCAAATTCTGTGACCTCCAAAGTTTTCCCAAGCCTTGCCTTCACCAAAAAATTGAGTGAACTTTTCATCGGTCTTATTACCGAATTCCTTACGGTTGCTCTGCATGAGATTTTGTCCATCAACAAATCCGAACTTAATGATACGGGGCCCTAAATCCACCGTTACATATGCTTCGATAACTCCGTTTGATATACTCACACAACGACCATAATCCTTAAAGGAAGAAATTTCTTTTACTGTTACCATAATTTAACACTCCATTTTTATTATTTTTTCTGTAAATTCAGTTCCACTTTTTGAGGGAACATTAAGAGAAAGATTATATAAATCCGTAGCCCTACATTCGGTTTCAAACACCAGTTTAGCTTCTTGTGACAATGAATCAATATCGGAAACCTTTGTAATAACGGGAACAGGAGAGGTAGTACTACTGTTTTTTAGAATTTGCTCTCCTGTTTTGTTGAATCCTAAAATTCGCATATAGGGAGGAGATTTCATAAAGAGGGAATTGCCAAGACCTAAAAAAGCAGAAATAACTAATCTTCGAATTCGTGCCAAGGTATACCGTTTAACCTTTAATTCATTATAAAGAGAATCTATATCGGAGGAAACTCTAATTGCAGAATATAATCTGTTTTCAATACCTTCGCTAACATCGGGAAGATTTTTAAGATCATCTTTGCTTCGAGTTCTCAGAACTGCCAGAATTGCATTTTCTAATCGGTTAATATCAGAATAAGGTGATTTTTCAAATAGATCATAAATAATATCGGGTATATAATTTTTAGCTTCGCAAAAACAGTTTTCTTTGATTTTTTCACGAATAAAAGAGGCGCAAACAAATACATCCTCATTTTTAGAATCGTGTTCGGAGCCAATACGCTTAACCGTAAAAAAACTAATATCGGGCTTTATTTTTTTAGCAACCGCAATATATTCAATAGCAAGGTTGTTATTAGCCCCACTTAAAAGTTTATAGTTGCCACCGCAAAGCCTTACGGCATTTTCTCTCGCTTTAGCAAAGGTTATTCCTTTTTTTAATTCGGAGGTTAGGTGATTTTTAAATTCGTCACTTTCTATAATGCAAGAAAGTGCAGTTAATTCATCTATATCACCGCATTCACTGCCGAAAGCAATAGTATCACAACCCATATTTATAAGATTGGATACGGCTCCTAAAGCGAAATTCTGCGCTGTTGACATTGACCAGAGTATGGGCAATTCTATACATATATCGCAACCGCAAAGCAAAGCCGCTTTTGCCCGTGTGCGCTTATCATATATAGCGGTATCACCCCGTTGAACAAAGTTACTGCTGATAACGCATACAACATTGCCGAGCTTTTTGGCCTCTTTTATCAGATATTCGTGACCTGTATGAAGAGGATTGAATTCGGCAACTATTCCAACGGTAGACATTTTATCACTTCTTTTCAAAAAAGCCTTGAAAAAACAAAGCTTTTAAAGTATTATTATTTATTAGGATAACTATTATATAGTTTATCATATTTTTTTTAGGTAATCAATAATAATTCCAATGGAGGAAAGTGAAAATGAAGATTTTTGTTGTTAATGCAGGTAGCTCATCCTTAAAGTATCAGCTTATTGATATGGAAAATGAGCAGGTATTGGCAAAGGGCCTTTGCGAGAGAATCGGTGTAACCGGTGCTATTTCTCATAAGGCGGCAGACGGCAGAGAGTATAAGGCTGAAACTCCTATGCCTACTCATAGTGAGGCTTTTGAGGCAGTTGTATATGCTTTAACCAAGAGCGATGCTAAGGTAATTGATTCGCTTGATGAGGTTTCGGCTATCGGTCACCGTGCTGTTCAGGGCGGAAGCGAGTTTGCTAATTCTTGTCTTATTACTCCCGAGGTTATTGCAGCTATTGAAGAATGGAGTGTTTTAGCGCCTCTTCATAACCCTGCAAATATTCTTGGTATTGAAGCTTGTATCAAAACCTTTGGTGATAAAATTCCTCAGGTTGCAGTATTTGATACTTCCTTCCATCAGACTATGCCTCCTAAGGCTTATATGTATTCTTTACCCTATAAATATTATGAGAAATATAAGATTCGTAAATATGGTTTCCACGGAACTTCTCACCGTTTTGTAGGCAACCGTGCTATCGAGCTTTTAGGTAAAGAAAACAGTAAGGTTATAACCTGCCATCTTGGAAACGGTTGTTCCATTACAGCTATTAAAGATGGAGCTTGTGTTGATACATCTATGGGTCTTACTCCTCTTGATGGTTTCATTATGGGAACCCGTACAGGAACTCTTGATCCTTCCACCATTACTTATATCGCCGACAAAGAAAATCTTTCCTTTGCTGAAATTGACCGTATTTGCAATAAGGAATCAGGTATGTTCGGTATTTCGGGCGTAAGCAACGATAACCGTGATATCGGCAATGCTGCAGCAAACGGAAATGAGCGTGCTCAGCTTGCTATTGATATGCAGCGTTATCAGATACTCAAGTTTATCGGCTCCTATGTAGCCGCTATGAACGGCGTAGATGCTATTGTATTTACAGGCGGTATAGGTGAAAATGATGCCGAGCTTCGTAAGTATGTTTGCGAAAACCTTGCTTATCTCGGTGTAACTATTGATGATGAGAAGAATGCTGTAAGAGGTAAAGAAGTTAAGATTTCTACCGATGACAGTAAGGTTAATGTCTATATTATTCCTACTAACGAAGAACTTGCTATCGCAAGAGATACCCTTGAGATTATATCCAAATAGGAGCTTTTATGAATATTAAAGATGTAAAAAATAATATTCTTAATGGTAAGTATGATAATGATTTTATCATGCTTTACGGTGATAGTGATTTTGCAAGAGAAAGATACTCTAAGGCTTTAAAGGGTTTTGCTGAAACCTTTGGAGAGGCAGAGAATATTAAGCTTTTTTCCGCTCCGGGAAGAACAGAAATCGGCGGAAATCATACCGACCATCAGCATGGCTCAATTCTTGCCGCCAGTGTTAACCTCGATATAATTGCCGTGGTTTCTCTTAACAATACTGATAACATTCGTATTAAATCAGAAGGCTTTAATATGGATACGGTTGATGTTAAGGATTTTGCTAAAAAGGATAAAGAAGTTGGTCGTTCGGTTTCCTTAATCAAGGGCGTTTGTTCTAAGTTTAAAGAGCTTGGCTTTGATATTAAGGGCTTTGATGCTTATACAACCTCTAATGTATTAAAAGGCTCGGGGTTATCTTCTTCGGCTGCCTTTGAGGTGCTTATAGGAACTATCTTAAACGGATTATTCTGCGAAAACAAAGTATCCAATATCGATGTTGCAAAAATCGGTCAGTTTGCCGAAAGCGTTTATTTCGGTAAACCCTGCGGTTTGCTTGACCAGACTGCCAGCTCTTTAGGCGGATTTACCTTTGCAGATTTTGATAATCCTAAAAATCCTGTTACCGAAACGGTAAATCTTGATATTCATAGCTTTGGGTATACTCTTTGTGTAGTAGATACAGGCGGTAACCACGCTAATCTTACTCAGGACTATGCCGATATAACTCTTGAATGCAAAAAAATAAGCAATGCTTTAGGAGAGGATTATCTTCGATATGTTGACGAAGAGAAATTCTATTCAAGCATAGCTTCGCTTCGTAAAAAATGCGGTGATAGGGCAGTGCTTCGTGCATTTCACTTCATAAACGAGCAAAAAAGAGTTTATGAACAGAGAGAAGCCTTGAAGAAAGGTGATTTTGAGGAGTTTTTAAAGCTTGTTAACG
>JAFPAV010000035.1 GCA_017390725.1 Clostridia bacterium
AATATATATAATATATATAAATAAGATTTTACATATAACAACCCCTTTTGGAAAGACTTAAAATAGCGGATAGTTGGAAATTTATGCTCTTTTTTGTAAGGTTGCACAACGCTTTTGACAAAAAATGTCATAAAATCCTCTTTTTAAAAAATTACAAAGTTGTAACTTTTTGTTTTTTGAAAATTTTTTTGGTGATTTTGCACAAATTGGGAGGGATTTTTTTCTTTGACATCGTGGATTTTATTGTTTATAATAACGACTGTTCGCTTTTAGTGGCATTGCGCCAAAATATTTACGAACAAAACAAAGAGCTTTTTCTTTGTATTTAAAAAAGGAGTTATTGGATGATAAAAAACTTAAAGTATCGTTTTTCCTGCTTTTTCACTGCAGGTAAAATACGTGCTTGCTGTGCAGTAGTTTTGGCAATCATAACCTTTGCCGCCGCTACAATGCTCAACCTCTCCGTTAATACCGTTACGGTTTTTGACGGCGAAAACACCTTCGTCACCCGTACCCTCTCGCCGAATACAGCATCGGTTTTAAGCAATCTTAAGCTTAAGTCCCAAAGTTACGATATAGTAAGCACTGTAAAAGACGAAAACAAAACCATAATAAATATTGTTTATACATTCCCCGTTTACATTACCAACGGCGGTAGCGCTATAAAGGTTAATGTTCCGGAATGTACAGTTAGAGAAGCGCTTGCATCCGCAGGTTTTCGTGCCGATGAGCACGACATCGTGCAGCCTGCTCTTAATACGGTTTTAACCGATGAAACATATATTGATTATATCAATGTTGATTATGTTTCAAGCTCCAGAACCGAAACCATACCCTATTCCACAAGCACTGTTTATTCAAACAAATATAAGCAGGGAACAACCACTACCCTTACTAAGGGAGAAAACGGTTCCCGTGAGATAACCTACACCTCAAAGCTTGTTAACGGCGAGGTTGTAAGCGCAGAGGTTACCTCTGTTGTAACCTTAAGCTCGGTTGTTAACGAGGTTAAGGTTGTGGGAACTAAAAAGCCCACAGTCAAAACCAGTGAGGATGTTAAATCCATCTCTACCCTCACCCCTGCAGAGCCCATTGAGCTTGATAAAAACGGAGTTCCCGTTAATTACAAGTCAAAGAGAACTGCCAGAGCAACAGCTTACACCTATACAGGCAACAACTGCGCTACCGGTGTTGCTCCCCAACCCGGATATATAGCAGTTAACCCCAAGGTTATTCCTTACGGAACAAAAATGTATATTAAATCCAGTGACGGCAGATATATTTACGGTTACGCCGTTGCAGCCGATACCGGCGGATTCATCAAAAAGCATCCCACAGGTGTTGACCTTTTCTTTACAACCGAAAGCGCTTGTCAGAGATTTGGTGTTCGCACGGTTGAAATTTATATACTTGAGTAATAAAAAACAGCAATCTCAAAAGAGATTGCTGTTTTTGGATTTTGTGCCCCTAAACGATTTTACGAGGGCTTTATTTTATTTTTGGAGAAACTGTTTTTCCTTTTTCATACATTTCAATATGAATATGGCTCTGGTCTGCACACTCGCAGGGCACCGTTCCTACCGCTCCGATTATTTCACCCTTTGCAAGCTTATCCTCAGCCTTAACGGTTGCATTTTCAATACCGCAATATTTAGTTTTTATACCATTGCCGTGGTCAACCGTTATAACCGTTCCGAAGGAGGTGTTTTCCTCAACGGATACAACCCTTCCCTCCTCCATAGCCTTAACCGATGCGCCCTTTTCACATGCAATATCAATACCGGTATGCAGTCTCATATCTCCATAGGTTGCAGAATACTGAAGCTCGGTTTCGCTGTAGCTCTTTGAAATTTTACCCTCCACAGGGGAAATAAAGTTCAAAACCTTTGCTTCCTCGGATACCGTTTCGCTGCTATAAGGTTCATTGCTAACACTATTGGTAACCTCATCGGCAATTTCACTTGTAGCAGAGGAAATCTCCCCGCCTATATCACCCATATCATTATATGAGCTGCTGTTCTGTGTGTATGACTCGGTTTTGGGGGTCTTCTCCGTTTCGGGCTTTGCTTTATTGAATCTCGATACTGCAAACCAGGTAGCCGCACCTATAATTAATACACAGCAGGCCACAATAGCAAAAAAGCCTGTGCCTCCTATGAATTTTGCAAATTTTTGTTCATTATATTTCATAGTATTTCTTCCTTTTTATTTTTATTTGCAAATTTAGTATTGACTGACTTCGGGAATTATATTCTCTAAAAAAATTCAAATATATTCTGTAAAAATTTTAAAAAACGTTCATAGAAAATCAAAATATTTGATTTATCATATACTTGTACCGCAAGGGAGCCGCACCCAAACGGTACAGCTTCTCGAAAGAGAAGCTCTCTCCTCAAACCCCTTAAAACAAAAAACAGCCGCAAATTGGCTGTTTTTTGTTTTTTCACTTGATATTACCTAAAATTAATAGTATAATGGCTTTGCTATTGCTTTACCCCTATTATTTTTTAGGAGATAGAAAAGATTTTTACAGTGTTCTTATAGATAACTGCAACAATGGTACTTTACCTCTGCGAGTAAGCCACAATGATACAAAGATAAACAACTCTATGCTGGATTTCAAAACCAGAAAGGCTATTTGTGTTATCGACCTTGATACCATTATGCCCGGTTTTTCCGTAACCGATTTTGGTGATGCTATCCGCTTTGGAGCGAGCACAGCCGCCGAGGATGAAAAGGATTTATCCAAGGTTTGGCTTGATATGGATATGTTTAAAACCTATGCCGAAGGCTTCCTTGACGGTTGCGGCGGTCAACTGCTTGACTCCGAGATTATGCTCCTTCCCGAAGGCGCAAAGATGATGACGATTGAATGCGGAATGAGATTTTTGACCGACTATCTCCAGGGTGATACATACTTTAAAATTCACCACGAGGGACACAATCTTGAACGTTGCCACACTCAGATGAAGCTGGTTGCCGATATGGAAGCTCATTGGGATGAAATGAAGGCTATTGTTAAAAAGCATTGTAAAAATCAACAATAGAGCTATAAAAAAACACTGCTTAAAGCAGTGTTTTTTATTGTAATAATTGGAATTTGTGGTATAATAACATATAATATTTAATTTTATGAGGTGTAAAAATGTATATTACAAATGATATTAAATACATCGGCGTTAATGACCATAAGATAGATTTATTTGAGGGACAGTATATTGTTCCCAACGGAATGTCTTATAATTCCTATGCCATCATCGATGAAAAAATTGCGATTATGGATACGGTTGATGCCGCTTTTACCCACGAATGGTTGGATAATATACAGAATACCCTTGAGGGAAGAAAGCCTGATTATCTGGTTGTTCAGCATATGGAGCCTGACCATTCGGCAAATATAATGAACTTTATTAAGGCTTACCCCGATGCGAAAATCGTTTCTTCCGCAAAGGCTTTTGCTATGATGAAAAACTTTTTCGGCACCGATTTTGCCGAAAGACAGTTTGTTGTAGGCGAAGGCGATACTTTAAGTCTTGGAAAACACACCCTTACCTTTGTAACCGCTCCCATGGTGCATTGGCCTGAGGTTATTGTTACCTATGATAGCGCAGACAAGGTTCTTTTCTCGGCAGATGGCTTTGGAAAATTCGGAGCTTTGGACGTGGAAGAGGATTGGGCTTGCGAAGCAAGACGTTATTATATCGGCATCGTTGGTAAATACGGCTCTCAGGTACAAGGTCTGCTTAAAAAGGCGGCAGGACTGGATATTCAGACTATCTGTCCCCTTCACGGACCCGTTCTTAAGGAAAATCTCGGATATTACATTGATTTGTATAACACCTGGTCAAGCTATCAGCCTGAGGAGGAGGGTATCGTTATTGCCTATACCTCGGTTTACGGCAACACCAAGAAGGCAGTTTTACAGCTTGCTGAACAATTAAAGGCTAACGGTTGTCCCAAGGTTGTTGTTAATGACCTTGCCCGCTGCGATATGGCTGAGGCGGTTGAAGATGCCTTCCGTTACAGCAAATTAGTTCTTGCTACAACCACCTATAATGCAGAGATTTTCCCCTTTATGAGAGAATTTATAACCCACTTAACCGAGAGAAATTTCTCCAACCGCACTGTGGCATTAATTGAAAACGGAAGCTGGGCTCCCCTTGCCGCAAAGGTAATGAAGGGTATGTTTGAAAAGAGTAAAAATATTACCTTTACCGATACCTCTGTTAAGATTTTATCTGCTCTTAACGAGGAAAGCTCCGAGCAGCTAAATACCCTTGCCGAGGAGCTTTGCCGTGGTTACCTTGCGGTTCAGGATTCCACCGCAAATAAAAACGATTTAACCGCACTTTTCAATATCGGCTACGGCCTTTATGTTATAACCTCTAATGACGGTAAAAAGGATAACGGACTTATCGTTAACACCGTAACTCAGGTTACTAATACACCCAACAGAATTGCCGTAACCATCAATAAGGAAAACTATTCGCACCATGTAATCAAGCAGACGGGTAAAATGAATATCAACTGTCTTACCGTTGATGCCCCCTTTACCGTTTTTGAGAAGTTCGGTTTTGTAAGCGGAAGAAATGTGGACAAGTTTGCCGACTGCACACCTCTTCGTTCGGATAACAGTCTTGTGTTCCTTCCCCGTTATATTAATTCCTTTATGTCCCTTAAGGTTGAACAGTATGTTGACCTTGATACCCACGGAATGTTTATCTGCTCGGTAACCGAAGCGAGGGTTCTTTCCGATAGAGAAACCATGACCTATACCTATTATCAGAATAACGTTAAACCCAAGCCCGAAACCGAAGGTAAAAAGGGCTATGTTTGCAAAATCTGCGGTTATGTTTATGAGGGTGAGCCTCTGCCCGAGGACTTTATCTGTCCTCTTTGTAAGCACGGCGCCGCTGATTTTGAGAAAATACAGTAATTGTAATTGGAGTTAAAATATGAAACTTGTTCTTATTACTGCTCTTGGAGTGGGGGGAGCCACCGTTATCGGCTCTCTTATCGGATTTGCTTTTAAGAAAACATCCCACAAATTTTCCGATATTGTTCTTTCCTTTGCCGCAGGAATTATGCTTGCGGCATCGGTTATCGGACTGATTCTACCCTCAGTAGAGTATGGTGGGAAATACGGTATTATCATTACTATTGTAGGTATTTTTGCAGGGGCTACATGCCTTAATCTTATCGATAAATTAGTTCCTCACCTGCATCAGATGGTAGGGGTAGACAATGAATCGCATAATAATGCGAACCTTAACCGAGTACTGCTTTTTGTTATGGCAATTGCGATACATAATCTGCCTGAGGGCATTGCTGCAGGCGTTGGCTTCGGCTCGGGAGATACCTCTCAGGCTCTGCTTATAGCAGGAGGCATTGCTCTGCAAAATATTCCTGAGGGCATTGTTATTATCAGTCCTATGCTTTCGGTAGGTGTTTCTCCACGAAAAACCCTTTTCTGTGCCGTTCTTACGGGACTGGTTGAGGTTGTAGGCACCCTTATCGGATATTTTGCCATTAACCTTGCAACCTTTATTCTTCCCTTCGCCCTTGCCTTTGCCGGCGGAACGATGCTTTATGTTGTCAGCGATGAAATGCTTTCCGAAACCCATGCCCACGGCAGCGAGCAGGGAGCCACCTATTCTTTACTTATAGGCTTCTGTGTTATGCTTGTTCTGGATATGCTTTTGGGATAATAACTGTAAAATAAAATACACCGTCCGGATTTACCGACGGTGTATTTTTTTATTTTCATAATGCTCGGCAGCCTTTTTCATAAAATCCTCGGTAACCTCAAAATGCTCCGCTAAGGAATGTATATCGGTATACCCCATTTTCAGAGCCTCATAGTATTTTTCTTCGGGTACAAGGGCGTTAATTGCCCAGCGGTTAGCCTTGCTTTCGTGCTTACCCCGTACATCCGCCGAGGCATTTATATTATAAAAGGCTAAATTTTCGCAGTGCCCTATTTCGTGGGCGAGGCGCACCCTTTCCTCCGCTCGGGTTTTTAATTTTTCATCCAAGGCTATTAAAAAGCTTCCGTTAATGCTCACACAAACCGAGCCTGTTTTCGGCAGAGAAAAATTCTCCACCTTTATTCCTCTTTCTTCAGCAATTTGATAAAGCTTAAGAGTTTCCATTTTCCCTTTCCTTTACATACTGAACATACCTCTTGATTTCGTTCCACATTTCATCGGTAACCGTAGTATCTCCTCCGAAAAGTGCCACCTTTACTATATCGTCATCTGCGGCAATCGTGGGCGCCGTTCCTGAATAAAGGTAATCCACACTGACACCGAAATAGGATGCCACCGATGAAAGCACCGAAACCGAGAGTGTTTTTATTCTTCCTTTTTTAAAATCTGTAAGCGTCGCTCTGGGGATTGAACATTCACGGCAAAGCGTTGTTACGTTTATCCCCTTTTTTCGACACAGTTCTTCTATCCGCTGATAAATTTCTTCCATTTAGAATGCCCCTTTTTGTGCAACCTTCATAAATTACGAGATTTAGTAAAATTTGTCCTTGACATTTACTAATTTCCGTAATAAAATGGGCTCGTAATACGAAATTGCGTAATTTTTCTTTCTTTTAAGGCAATTATATTACATAATTTCGTAAAAGTCAACTAATTTTTGAAAGGAAGCACATTCAATGTACTATTGTCAGGACTGCGGATTCGAATTTGAAATGCCGCTGATTGTAACCGAAACCCATTCATTAACAACACCTCCCTATGAAAAGCTATATGTTTGTCCCTCCTGCAAGGGGATGAGCTATCGTGAAAAGCTTTCCACCCATTGCCGCTGCTGCGGAGCAAAGCTTTTGAACACTAACAGTGATTACTGCAATGATGAGTGCAAAAAAAGAGGTAAGGCTATGTGGGAGGCGGAGCGCAAGCGCCGAAGACTTACCTTCACCAACCCTATAGCCATTATTATAAGAGAGACCGAGGAATATAATCGCTCCCACGGAACGAATTACAGTTATGGCCAATACGTTGCATTTATAAGACCGGAGGTAAAAAAATGACCAATGAACAAAAGAAGGAATATCTTGCAAAATACCGTTTGCAGCAGGCAAAAATTCGAAGGCTTTGTGAGCTTATAGAGGAAAACCCCGAAAAAAAGGCAGAGTATGATATAGAGATTAACAAGGCCCGTGCTTTCAGGGACCGTATCGAAGCCTTTGTTGAAGCGGTGGACGGCGGAATTCTAACCGAAATACTTTTCCAAAAATATCTTTGTGGAAAGTCCCTTGAGGAGATATCCTATAATCTACATTACAGTCAGCGTCAGACCGAGAGATTACATATCAAAGCGTTGGAAGGATTTTCTTTCGCTTGAGTCTTTACTTTTTGCTCTGAATATATTATAATATTTTCCGAACAAATGTTTTGTCGAGCAAGGTCGAAAACTATAAAAAATTTTTAAACGGAGGCGAAAAAATGAAGGACAGAATAATTTTACACTGTGACCTTAACAATTTTTTCGCATCCGTTTCTCTGCTTTTTAACCCCACGCTTAAGGATTTTCCCGTTGCGGTTTGCGGCAGCAAGGAGGAAAGGCACGGAATTGTTCTCGCCAAAAACGAGCTTGCAAAATCCTTCGGCGTTAAAACTGCCGAACCGATTTTTGAGGCTATGGCGAAATGTCCCGACCTTATAACCCTGCCCCCTATGATGGATAAATATAAAGAATATTCCGTAGCCTGCCGAGAAATCTTTAAACGCTATACCGATTTAATCGAGCCCTTCGGCATTGATGAAAGCTGGCTTGATGTTACGGGAAGCACTCTGCTTTTCGGCGATGGCGAAACCATTGCAAACCGAATACGAACCGATATAAAAAGAGAGCTTGGTATCACCGCCTCTGTTGGGGTAAGCTTTAACAAGATTTTTGCAAAATTAGGCTCGGATATGAAAAAGCCCGATGCGGTTACAGTCATATTCCGAGAAAATTTTAAAGAAAAGGTGTGGCCATTGCCCGTTAGCGACCTCTTATTTGTAGGAAAAAGCAGTGCAAAACGGCTCCGAGATTCGGGGATTTTCACTATCGGAGATATTGCCGCTTGTAGTGATACGATGCTTCACCGTCTTTTAGGTAAAAACGGCGATGACATTAGACGCTACGCCTTAGGGGAGGACTGCTCCCCCGTTTGCCGTATGGATGCGGATTATAAACCGAAAAGCATAGGCCGTTCGATTACAAGGGGCAAGGACTTTTGCAGCGAAGAGGAAATCTGGCAGTTATTCTTAGAATTATCTACCGAGATTTCGGATAATCTGCGAAAATATTCCCTTATGGCAGGCAGTGTGCAGATTCATCTGCGAGACACCCTCCTTGCCACAAGGGAAATCAGCCGTCCGCTAAAATTTCCCACCAATTCCGCCATGCTTATCGCCAAAAAGGGAATGGAGATTTTCAGAGAAAATAATATAGCCCTTCCTCTCCATTCGGCGGGGATAAGAGCCATAAATCTAAAGGCGGAGGATTCATATATCCAACAGGATTTGTTCGGTGAAATCGAAAAGGACGAAAAGCAGGAAAAAATTGAAACCTCGGTTTACGAGGTGCGAAAAAAGTTCGGTATGGATTCCATCAAAAGCGGAACGGTAATTAAATCAGAAGAATAAAAGAGGTTCAGAAGGGAGACACTCCTTAAGGCAGTTGTCTCCCTTTTTCTTTATATAAGATAAAAATGACACTTTCAATTTCTGAAAGTGTCATAGTGTGTTGCATACTTTGAACAATACCTATCTCAAAATATAAAAAATTGACTTATAACGATATTGTGAGACAAATGTTGTTATTATATTTTTAGCTTTTTTTATCAAATTGGGATTTAATTTGTTCATTCACTTTAGAATCCATACCATTTAATAATAATATAAGGTCCTCTTCTTTGATTGAAATTTCTGCAATATCTTCTTTTGGGCCATATTGTGGAAAAAGCACATCCCATTCTCCATTTATGTTTTCTTCTAACCAAATTACTCCTTGCATCCCTTTATGCACACCATATTTCGCATATTTCTCTTTTTCAACAATCACTTCTACGCAATCAAGATACTTCATTATTTTCCTCCAAAGGGTGTATTTAATTGAATATGTCCATTTGGCCTTACCATCCAGCCTGTGATAAAGGAAATCGTTCCGTCCCCATTTTTTCGTGGTAACTCTACTCTAATACTTATTCTTTGTCCATATTCATTTAAAAAGCCTAATTTATAATCTCCGTTTTTGTATTTTTCTAATCCTTGTTTTTCGATTTCTTCTTTTAAGTAGAGCGAATCCTGTATACCATATCCCCAACTTTCCAGCATTTCACTTTTACCGTGCTTGTAAAAATTTTCTGGATCGAATAAATATGGATTAAATTTGGCGTATGGGCATTCAGAAGAACTTTGAGATAATACATCACTATATGAAATGTCATCTAATATGCAGTGACAAAACAGATGATGCGGCCATTGGGGTGTTTTCGTCTTTAAAAACCAACAATTATCAAGTTTGAGACATTCCCCACAATGATTTTCACTCAAATTTCGGTGAACCCATTTTTTCCATTCCGGTGCGTCAGGTGTTTGCTGCCCCCATACACCGGCAGAAAACAGTTCTGTTAAAAGTTCATTTTTATAATACTCCTTTATTTTTTATTTTTCAAGAATATTATATATAAAATAAAACCGCCATACACCGACACTATTTACCCACATAGGAGAATAGAGAGAACACCTTTTACCAAGGTAGTATTCTCCTAAAAACAGATAAATAGTGCATTATAATTAAATTGTGATGTGGTAATTTTATATTATCACAATTAATTCATTTTATTGTAATAAAATCCTCCCGACTTCGCTAACGCTCAGCCATCCTCCTTTACACAAGGAGGGCTATATAGGAAAAAAGGCTCCCTTGTGTAAAGGGAGCCTTTTTTTACTAAAATTATATCACATTACCTAAGTTCCTACAATTATAAATCTCTTCTCCTTATTCCTGTTCTAAAATGGACAACCGTTTCATAAAATTAAGCAGACACGGATATTTCGAGGTGATTTTATGGAAAGGTTTGAGGGTGCCCTTTATGCCGTCGGTGAGGGATTACGGAAAACTCTTTTCCTCCTATCCCCCGATATTAAAGCTTGTGTTCAGGAAATAAGGCTTCGGGTAAACCGTCCCGTTGCGCTGACAATAGAAAGTGGCAGCCTTTATGTTAATACCGATTCCACCCTTTCTAAGAAGCCTTGCGGTAATTCCCTTATTGCACATAAGACCGATATAGATGAAAGCTTTCGGCTTATCTGCGGATGCTCGGTTTATGCCCATACCGAAGAACTTAAACAAGGCTTCGTTATTATGAAAAACGGCAACCGAGCAGGTGTTTGCGGAACGCTGAGCGAACAGGGTATGATGCATAGCATCTCCTCCCTTAATATACGAATTGCAAGGGAGATTTTAGGGGTAGCCGATGAGCTTGCCTCTAAATATACTGGTGGCGGACTGCTTATTGCAGGTCCGCCGGGAAGCGGAAAGACTACCCTTCTGCGGGATTTTATACGCACCTTATCGGAAATCTACGGAAAACGGATAGCGGTTATTGACAGCCGAGGAGAAATTTCGGGGAGCTTTACGGGAATTTTTCAAAATGACCTTGGCTGTAATACCGATATTCTGTTGACCTCCACCAAGACGGTTGGAATTGATATCGCCCTTAGAACTATGTTCCCTCAGATGATAGCCTTTGATGAGGTGGGAACAATGGAAGAGCTTGAAAGCATTAAAAACTGCTTTAACTGCGGAGCAGATATTATAACCACCGCCCATATAAGCTGCGAAAAGGACCTTCTTTCCCGTTCGGTTACGCAAAATTTGATTAAAAGCGGAGCGATTTCACTAATAGCGGTGTTATCCCCTAAAATCGGAGGAAAAATAACCTTTTTAAAACCGGAGGACTTAATAATATGAATTTATTTTTCAAGCTTTTCGGTATAGTCCTTATAATTGCCGCCGCAACAAGTCTCGGATTTTACAAATCATCTTGTATTTGCGAGGAAGAAAAGCTATTATCCCAAATTTGCAGTTCCTTACATTCTCTTCGTGAAAAAATTCGGTTGAATTACGGCGAAATGAGCGTTATTATTCCCCTTTGCTTTTCGGCGGAAATTTTAAATATTAAAAATGGTAAAGTAAATATAAATACAAAGATTCCCACCATCGAAAGACAGCTTCTTTCCGAATATTTCAGCACCGCAGGTATGGGAGATATTATAAGCGAAACCGAAAAAGCAGATACATATATTTCGGCCTTCGAAAAGCGGCTTTATAACAAGCAGATTAAAACAAAGGAGCTTTGCAAGCTCTACCGTACAGTAGGGTTTTTATGCGGACTTTTTTTAAGTATATTTATGATTTAAGGTGTTCAAATGGATGTTGATTTTATTTTCAAAATAGCGGCTATAGGTATAATTGTAACGGTGCTGCATCAACTGCTCGTCCGCTCGGGCAGAGAGGAACAGGCAATGCTTACCACCCTTGCAGGATTGGTTGTTGTTCTTCTTATGATAGTTGATGCCATATCCGAGCTGTTTGTTACGGTTAAAAATCTTTTCGGTTTATAGCTATGGATATTATAAAAATTTTAAGCATTTTAATTATTGCGGCTATTCTTGCCATTGTGCTTAAGCAATACAAGGAGGAATATGCCCTTATTATATCGGTGGCGGCAGGAATAATCGCTCTGCTTTTTGCCGCCGAAAAAATTATTTCTCCCATAAATATGTTACGGGAGAAAATTGAGGAATTCGGTATTAAATCGGAATATTTTTCTACTGCAATCAAGGGCCTCGGCCTTGCTTATATCAGCAGCTTTATCGGGGATATCTGCCGAGATTGCGGACAATCCTCCTTAGCCGAAAAGGCGGAGATTGCCGGCAAATGCGCCGTTTTTATTCTCTGCGTACCATTAAGCCTTACCCTTCTTGATACCGTTTTAGGATTTATATAGCTATGATTAAAAAAATTACAGTTACACTTATTTTCTTTTTGCTTTTTTCCTTTACTGTTTGCGCCGAGGAAAACAATACCTATTCCGAACAGTTTAAAAACAGCGGGGCTGATTCTCTTTACGATTCTCTGCCCGATAGCGCCAAGGAATTTTTTAGAAAAAACAATATAGACCCCTCGGACTATAATTGGACATCTTCACTTTCCGGTGAAAACGTTTTTTCTCATATATGGGATTTTATCCACTCGGGCTCTGCCGCTCCCCTAAAAAGCGGAGCCGCCATTCTGGGTATTATTCTGACAACTGCCGCCATAACCTCCTTTGTTAAGGAAAGTGGAGCTATGACGGCGGCTGTATACGCTTCGGTAATAACGGTCTGTGCCGTTGCGGTAACCCCGATATTTTCCTGTGTTTCAGCCTGTGTTAACGCCCTTAAGGGTTCCTCAGTTTTTATGCTGTCCTTTATCCCTGTTTTTGCCGCAATAATAGCCGCCTCGGGGGGTGCGGTTACATCGGGAATTATGAGCAGCGTTTTGCTTCTGGTTTCCGAGGCGGTTTCTTATATATCCGCATTTGTTATTACCCCTCTTATGGGAGGCTATCTTGCCGTGAGTATATCCTCTTCGGTTTCTCCCCTTTTAAATCAAACGGGTATAGCCGAGGGCATTAAAAAAATATCTATGTGGATTTTTTCCCTTGTTACCACCGTCTTTTTAGGTGTTTTGGGAATACAAACCACCGTTGGCAACGCCGCCGACTCCCTTTCCCTTCGTACAGCAAGATTTATCTTAGGCTCGGCTATACCCGTTGCGGGTACGGCAGTATCAGAAGCCTTTGCTACCGTTACCGCATCCATGCAGATGCTTAAAGCCTCGGTGGGGGTTTACGGGGTTGTGGCGGTTGCCGTTATATTTTTACCGTTACTGCTCGAACTGATTTTATGGCGGATTGCATTGCTTGTAAACTACTGTGCGGCAGATATATTTTCTCTGACTAAAATATCGGCAGTGCTTAAAGCCGCCGATATGATGCTTTCCCTTCTTATAGGAATTATCCTGCTTATAGCGGTAGTCTTTATAATTTCACTTACAGTTGTTATTTCGGTGGGTAAATAATTATTATGAATGCTTTTTCTTCCTTTGTTGCCTCCTTTTGCGCAAGCTCCATAATTATCGGGCTTATGTATCTTGTATGTCCCGAAAAGCAAAAGAATATTGTTAAATTCTTATTCGGCATTGTATTTATTTTATCGGTGATTTCCTCCTTTGCAAGTATAAAGGATATAACTCTACCCAATTTTGATTCCGCCGATTATTCACAGAGCCAAACCGATATTGCCGAAACCAGTGCCCGACTTGTCTACGAGGGGGCTCTTAAAAATTCGGGAATAAATTTTAGAAAAATAGAAGTTTGTACGGATAAAAATGATGACGGCAGCATATTTATTACTAAAGTGATAATTTATTCGGATGCAAACAAAACGGACATCCTAACGGCTTTGGGAACGGTTGCCAAGACTTACGAGGTTGAAATTAAAAATGATTGAATCAATAAAAAGGCTTTTGCCAAAACTTAAAAATCCAAAGTTTCTTATTATTCTGGGCTTTGCGGGTATACTGCTTATTTTCCTTTCCTCCCTTGGTCCATCGGAGAAGGAAAAAAAGAACTCCTCATCCGCTGCTTATACCTTTTCTGCCGAGGACTACAAGGTACAGCTTGAACAGGATATTACCGCTATGGTGAGGAAGATAACTGGGAGCAAAAACATTTCGGTTATGGTAACCCTTGAAAGCGGAGTTAAATACTCCTATGCCGAATCGGCGGAAGGGGTAACCGAACAGAAGAGCGAAAAGGATACCGAAAGCTCCAGTGAAGAAATCAAGCAGAGCTATATAACCGTTAAAACCTCGGACGGCGGCGAGGACGCCCTCCTCGTTACCGAAATTATGCCCGAAATCAGGGGTGTTGCCATTGTTTGCGACGGGGGTGATGATGAATTTACAAGGGAAAAAATAAAAAACGCCGTTATGGCGGCTTTAAATATCACTTCAAAAAGAGTTTATATTGCAGGAGGAGCTACATATGAAAATTAATAAGGTATTTGGAAAAAGTCAGATTGCGGTAACCGCTATGGTTATAGCCCTTGCCGCCGCTATTTGGCTCAATATGAAATATTCGGATACTTCAACAAAATATTTAGGCGAAGCCACCTATGTTAATAACACCTCATCCGAAAGCAAGGCAACACAAACCTCTGCCAAGGCTAAAGAGGACGAAAGCTATTTCGAAACAGTAAGAAAAGAACGGGAAGAAAATCAAAATAAAATCGAGGAAACCGTTAAGGAAGCCCTTAAAAGCGATAAGCTAACTGCCGAGGATAAAAAGGCCGCCACTCAAAAGGTAGCTCAGCTTGCCGATACCATAACCAAGCAGGGCAATATTGAGGCTCTTATCACCGCAAAGGGCTTTGAGGACTGCGTTGCGATTATTAATAACGACTCCATTACCATTGTGGTTAAATCTGACGGACTTACAACGGCTCAGACTCTGCAAATACAGGATATTGCCACCTCACAGACCAACATTTCCCTTGCTAATGTTAAAATCGTTACGGTTAAATAATAAAAATATGTTGAGTTATTTGAAAAAAGTGGTATAATATATTTAGAACATTACGGAGGTAAATAAAATGATAGATAATAAAACTGAACTTTCCGTTAATACCGAAGTTTTTGAAAAAATGGCTGAAATCGCCGCAAAGGAAATTGACGGTGTTGTTTCCCTTTCTAAAAAGCAGGTGGATTTAAAGGGAATAATTAAAAATAAGAGCGCCTTTAAGGGCGTTAAGGTTGAAAGCATTAACGGCTCTATTGAAATCAGCGTTTATCTTTGCGTAAAGCAGGGCGTTAATGTTAAAGAGGTTTCCGAAAAGGTTCAGGCAAATGTTAAGGATAAGATTCAGACTATGACCGGTAACGCTGTTACCAAGGTTAACGTTTGCGTTGCCGATATTGAAATCCAGGAAGAGGCCGAAGCCTAAACAAAAAAATTAAGGGATGATGCGATGCATCATCCCTTTTTTTATTATTCTTTTTTATCCTCACTAAAGGATTTGCTTACCTCTTCATCAAAGCCTTCGGTGCTTTCCTTCATAAACATAATCTTAACCGTCATTAAAATAAGCTGAATATCAAGAAGCAGAGAATAGTTCTGAATATAAATAAGGTCAAGCTGAAGCTTATCGTAGGGAGAGGTGTTATACTTTCCGTAAAGCTGGGCATAACCCGTAAGTCCGCCTCTTACCTTTAATCTATACTCAAACTCGGGTATCATTTCGGTATACTTCTCGGTATGCTCAACCCTTTCGGGACGAGGGCCGACAAGGCTCATATTTCCTACAAGTATATCAATGAGCTGAGGCACTTCATCAAGTCGACTTGCTCTGAGAATTCTTCCAACGGGTGTTATTCTCGGATCACGCTCGGTTGCAGGATGAGGCTTGTTATCCTTTTCCGCATCAACTATCATACTTCTGAATTTGTGGATATAGAAAACCTTACCGCCGATGGTTGATCTTGCCTGACGGAAGAATACCGGTCCGCCATCATAAAGCTTAATAGCTAATGCCGAAACAAGCAAGAAGGGTGAGGTTATTATCAACATAACAAGGGAAACTATAATATCCATCAGTCGCTTGAAAAATCTTTGCTCAATAGTTAATCCCGTATTTCTGTAAAGAAGCAATGGGGTATCGAAAAGATGTAAACGCTCAGCGCCACGAACAAGAACATCCGAAACCTTAGTGGTGGTGTAGGTTCTTACATCGTGCTTAAAGCAGAACTTTAAAATCTTGTTTCGCATTTCGGAATGCACATCATAAATAATTACACCCTGAGCCGATTCAATAAGCTCTTCGATTTTCTCAAGTCCCTCAGATACATTTACTACCTTATCGATAATATACTTATCCTTACGGGATGCAACCTTTTTGATAAAGCCCGAGGGCTCGTAATCCTCGTAAATGAGCAAGAGCTTTCTTGCGGGGAAGCAACGGTGGAAAACAAAATCACCGAGAAACGTCATAATCAGAGCAAATACCAGGTCTATTATAGCAACCTTAATTATGGGAACAACGGTTATAAATTTTGTTGCCATAAGAACTATCTGCAGATAAACTACCGTATTCGTTGCCACAACCGAAAGCACCTGAGATATTGCCATACTTGAGGTTTTATGAATACCGAACTTAAAGCCATCAAAGAAATAAAGGAAAACAGCAAGGAAAGCCGCATAGAAGGCAATCATCATAATATTTCCTTTTCCTGCAAAGGCGATAAGGATCAACTCATTATAGTTTTCAAACCAATAATGGGCAAACACTCCGCTTTGAACGGCAATTAGAATGATTATAAACAAAAATCTTATGAGTTTTTTAAACTGTTCAAGACCGTTTTTCAAAAAATCACTTCCGTTATTTTAACATTATTATGTAAGTTTACATAAATTATACTACAAACCTTTAGAAAAGTAAACAACGAGATAAAAAAAGCAACCGTGGGGTGCCATTTGACGCATCCTGCGGTTGCCATTTCTTATTCGCTTTTTGCCTTTGTTTCGCAGTAAGCACAACGATATATCTGCTGTTCCTTATCGGTTAGGGTAAATATATTGGGAAGCTCCTGCTCGGTTGAGGTTATACATCTGGGGTTTTTGCAGAATATAACATCGGTTAATTTTTCGGGTAGGTCTATGCTTTTTTTCTCAACGGTTACGCCGTTTTTAATTATACTTACCGTAACACCCGGGTCAACATAGCCTAATACATCGGTATTAAGAGAAATATCTGAATCTATCTTTATTATATCCTTTTTGCCCATTTTTTTACTGTTCACATTCTGAATAAGCGCAACCGAAGCATTAAGCGCTTCAAGGCCTAAAAGATGATAGAGCTTCATTCCCTTGCCTGCGGTTATATGGTCAATAACAATTCCGTTAACTATTGCATCTATCTTCATACCGTCACCTCAAGAAGCTTGAGAATGAGTGCCATTCTCATATATTTTCCATAAAGCACCTGTTTAAAATAACAGGCTCTGGGGTCCTTATCAATAGCAACGCTTATCTCATTAACTCTGGGCAGCGGATGCATAACCGATAAATCCGCCTTGGCGCCGCTGAGCTTTTCGGGGGTTAGGATATATGTATCCTTAAGGCGCAGATAATCCTCCTCATTGAAGAAGCGCTCTCTTTGAACCCTTGTCATATAAAGAATATCAAGCTCACCGATAACCTCCTCAATGGTTGATACCTGCTTATACTCGATATTATGCTTTTTAAGAACATCCTTCTTTATATAACTCGGTAATTTAAGCTCATCGGGAGAGATAAGAACAAACTTTATATTGTTGTATCTCGAAAGGGCTTCTATCAAGGAGTGTACCGTTCTGCCGAACTTAAGGTCTCCGCAAAGACCTACCGTAAGGTTATCAAAGCCCCCCTTTTCTCTGTGGATAGTAAGCAAATCCGCAAGGGTTTGGGTGGGGTGGTTATGACCGCCGTCCCCCGCATTGATAACGGGAATAGATGCGTTCATCGATGCAACCAATGGCGCACCCTCTTTAGGATGGCGCATAGCTATAATATCTGCATAGCAGGATATTGTTTTAGCCGTATCGGCAACGCTCTCGCCCTTAGCGGCAGAGGAGCTTTGCGCCTCGGAAAATCCGATTACATTACCGCCAAGCTCATACATAGCCGCTTCGAAACTAAGCCTTGTTCGGGTTGATGGCTCAAAAAACAGTGTTGCAAGCTTTTTACCGTGACAGGCTTCACTGTATTTCTTAGGGTTATCTATAATATCGTTTGCAGTGGAAATAAGCTCATTTATCTCGACAACATCAAGGTCGAGAATACTTATAAGACTTCTCATTACTTCGCTCCGTTTATTTCAAGATATTTTTTAATTCGCTCAACATTTTCACGATTGGCTTCATCCTCTTCAAGATACTCGATTATATCATAAACATCAACAACCGAGTAAACGGGGAATCCAAACTCCTCTCCAACCTCAGCCATGGCACTCTTTTCGGTTTTACCCTTTTCCTTGCGGTCAACCATAACGAAGGTGGCGGCAACCTTGGCGCCCTTAAGATTTGAAAGGATTTCCATACTCTCACGAATAGCGGTTCCTGCGGTTATAACATCCTCAACGATTACGATTTCTTCGCCCGCTTGAGGCTTATAGCCTACAAAAACTCCGCCTTCGCCGTGGTCCTTTTCCTCTTTTCTGTTGAAGAAGAAGGGAACATCAAGTCCGTTTTTAGCAAGGGCAACTGCAACCGATACTGCAATCGGAATACCCTTATATGCAGGTCCGTAAAGAACGGTCTTTTTATTGCCTACCTTTTCAAAATAAGCCTTGGCATAAAACTCGCCGAGCTTACAAATCTGCTCACCGGTTTTAATATCCCCTGCATTGATAAAGTAAGGAATTTTTCTGCCTGATTTTGCAGTGAAATCACCGAACTTTAAAACTCCGGCAGACTCTAAAAACTGTATAAATTCTCTTTTATAGCTTTCCATTTTTATCGCTCCTTTAAAAATAAATTTCGAAGTTGATGGTTGTTTTTTACCAGTACCGACTGTTTTGTATGCCTTCTCCAGCGGAGAAGGTGGATTTGCCCTCGGGCAAAGACGGATGAGGAGGATATCGTTTGATTTTTCTGAAATTTCTCTCCTCATCCACCGCTAGCGGTCCCCCTTCTCCGCTGGAGAAGGCTAGCACGCGGTGCCT
>JAFPAV010000036.1 GCA_017390725.1 Clostridia bacterium
CTCAACGTGAACGGAGGCAAACTGTCTGCCCGGACCGTAATTGTGAACTATCAAATCGTGTATTCCCAAAAACTCCTCGAATACAAGAATTTCCTTTTCAAGACTTTCAATGGTTTCCTTATCTGCAGGGGAGCCGAGAATGCTGTTTACAGTCTCCTTTGCAGAGGATATTCCCGAATAGATAATGAAAAGGCCTACACCTATTGCTAAAACTGCATCCAAATTAAAGGGTAGCTTTACAAACATAGAGATAATAGCGGATATAAGAATTACTATGGTTGAAATGCTATCGTTAACGCTATCCTGAGCGGCGGCAAAAAGGGCTGTTGAATCAATACTCTTGCCCAGTTTTCTGTTAAATAGGTATAACCAGAATTTAACTATAATTGAAATAATCAGAATTATTATGGAAACAAGAGAATATTTTGCAGCTTCCCCTCCTGAAATCAAGGCTTTAACCGAGGAGATTATCAATTCTCCGCCAACAAGAAGAATAAGCATCGAAACAATAAATGCTGACATATACTCAATTCTGCCGTGACCGAAGGGATGGTCACTGTCAGCCGGCTTACCCGCCATTTTAAAGCCGATAAGGGTTATAACCGAGGAGCCCATATCCGAAAGATTATTAAGTCCGTCCGCCATAATGGAGATGCTTCCCGAAATAAGTGCGGCGGTTATTTTTATTATACATAGAAATATGTTAGAGGCGATGCCAACGGCACCGCCTAATTTTCCGTAGCTTTCACGAACGGTTTTATCATCTGTATCCTTGTAGTTTTTAACAAACCGTTTTATAAGAAATCCGGTCATCACATCTTTGCTCCCTTAGCACCCTTACTGCCAAACGAAACACCCGAAAGTATATTCGTGTTTATAGTAAAGGTGAGATTATCTCTGTTTCTCTGACGTTTAAAGGCAAGCTCTATCATTCTATCAAGTAGCTCACTGTACTTAACGCCCGATGCCTCCCAAAGATAGAAAGCAAGGGACCCTGGGATGGTATTTATTTCGTTGGCATAAACGGTATCGGTGTCTTTATCAATCATAAAGTCAATTCGAACAACACCGTTAGCACCCATACATTTGAATATTTTGCAGGCAAGCTCCTTAATTTCGTTGGCTCTTTCATCGCTTAACTCGGCAGGAATCTTTCTGCCTAAGGATGCCATACCCTTACTGGGACCTGATTTAGAGTTGCCTAAATACTTATCCTCATAGGAAAGTATTTCATCATTCATAAAGGGCTCCTCGCAAACACTGGCTTCGCAGGAATCAGCATCACCCAAAACGGAACAGTTTATCTCTCTAAGGTTATTTATTGCCTTTTCGATTAAAACCTTATCCGAAAAGGATATTGCAAGGCTTATTGCCTCATCAAGCTTTCCTTCCTCGCTTACCTTGGTAATACCAACGCTTGAGCCTAAGTTAACGGGCTTTACTATAAGGGGAAGTCCGATTTCCTTTATAAGTCTTTCGTTTATGGCCTCTTTATTAAGGGTATATTCTCTTGCTCTGATCTCGATGGAATCAAGTACGGGAACCCCCGCACGTTTAACAACATCCTTGAAAACCGCTTTATCCATACCGACAGCAGAGGATAAAATATCACAGCCCACATAGGGTATGCCTAAATATTCAAAGTAGCCCTGCATAGTTCCGTCTTCACAGTTAGTACCGTGAACGACGGGGAAAGCAACATCGATACTTCTTTCCTTTTTCTTGGAGAAAAGACCGCTGTTTTCATATTTCATAACAACTTTTTCGCCGCTTCTTACAAAATAAACCTTATCGCATTTTTTGAAAAGCTCGGGTAAATTTCTGTATTCCTCTATACTGAAAAGACAGTCTCCAGTATACATTTCACCCTCTTTGGTTACGTAAACGGGTGTAACATCATATTTATCACGGTTAATTGCCCTCATAGCCTGAACGGCAGAAATTATTGAAACCTCGTGCTCAACAGAACGGCATCCGTAAAAAACAGCTATATTGATTTTCATAATCAAACCTCACTAATTCAAATAATTATCGGGTAAATCATTTTCTATTAAAAGAACGGTATTATTGTCGGCAAGGGGAGTGTATATACTAACCGCTTCCGCAAAGCTTGAAGCAATATGGAGAGAATCGGTATTGAAATCCGATTTTTCTACTGCTTCCCTCATAGGCTTTGAGCGATTTTGACCGACGAGTATTATTATATCACAATATTTTGCGGCTTCAAGTCCCAAAGCGTAATTACATTCATATTCCTTTGAGCCTAATTCCACAAGTCCGGGGGTAATAATAACCTTTTTCATTTCCTCAAAGCTGCCGAGAACTCTAACAGCCTCAAGACAACCCTCAGGATTTGAATTATAAGCATCATCAATAAGCAATGAGCCGTTTATATAGCTTTTAAGCTCCAAACGGTGCTCGGTTGCCTTAAGAGTACCTATGGCATACTTGATATCCTCGGGCGAAACACCTAAGGTATAGGCTACTGCGGCGGCGGCGGTTATATCGATAATGCTGTGAAGACCGAGAAGCTTAGTTTTAACCGAAATTCTTTCTCCCTTTAGAACTAAGTCAAAGGAGGAACCAAAGGCGCCGTATGAAATATTTTCGGCATAAAATTCTTTTGATGAATCTGTACCGTAAATACGGTAACCCTCATCTATTCTATCGGCAATTTCCTTGCTTTCGCCGTTTACAAATATATCGCCGCCTTTAAGCTTTACCGCATCGGCAAGCTCAAACTTGGTTTTAAAAACATTATCAACGCTAAGGAAGGTTTCAAGGTGCTGAGGTCCTACAGAGGTGATAATTCCCATATCGGGATTAACAATATCGCATATTTCTTTGATATCACCGATATTTTTAGCGCCCATTTCACAAACAAATATCTGGGTTTGGGGCTTCATACTTTCCCTGATAGTTCTAACAACGCCCATAGGGGTATTAAAGCTCTGAGGGGTGCAAAGAACATTGTATTTTTCGCTTAAAATTCTTGTAAGTATAAATTTAGTGGTGGTTTTACCGTAGCTTCCCGTTATACCTACAACCTTTAAATCCTTATGGCTTTTTAGTATTCTCTTAGCATCGCATATATACCATTTTGCAAAAGCTTTTTCAATGGGAAGTGTTATTACCCATATTACCAATGCCAAAAGAGGGGTTATAAAGGAAAGCATAAAGGATAAAACAAGGCAAATTTCACCCGCAAGACTTAAAGGTAAAATAGCATAAACCAAAATAAGAATTGCCTGAATTATAATAGCGGCGGCAAAAAGCCTTTTTACCCTCGGCGTGAAAACCAATTTCTTTATTGATTTTTTCTGTGTTTTAATGCAAAGGGGAATTCTGACGGCAAGAATAATTGCCGTAAAAATGAGATGCAAGGCATCCTTGCTTGAAGAATAAATAAGGGATGAAACACAGAAAAGGATGGAAAGAAGGGCAAGCCAAACCGAAAAGCCATCCTTAATCCAACCGAAATATCTCGAAGGATAGTAGGAATTCTGTTGCAGCATTTGTAACTGTCGTACAAGGGAAAAAACACCCGAAACAGCGGCAATTATCAAGGAAATTAAAAGAAGTATACTCATATTTTTCTCCTATTTTATAAAACTTCTTAAAATAGCATGGGCTTCGTAGGGACGCTCACAGAAGGAGTAATGCCCCGTGCCCTTTATAATACAGAGTCCCGCATCAGGGATAAGGGATTCGATTATCTTAGCATCGCTAAGGGGAGTTGCAGTATCATTTTCACCCCATATTAAAAGGGTTGAAGCCTTGATTTTGTGAAGTTCCTCACGAAGGTCGGTATTAACAAGGGAAACCAGGGTTTTTCTCAGCACTTCGGGAGCGGCATTGTAATCCGCAGAGCCATAATGTCTTCTCGCCTTATCAAGTAAGCCCTGTGAATAATTTTTAATAACCGGAAGTGTTAAAACGCCCTTTATAAACTTAAAACTCTTTGCTCTGAACTTTTGCTTGAAGCTTTTTTTAGGTATAAGACCTGCCGCATCAAGTAAAACAATTTTTTGCGGTTTAACCATACCGGAGGCTGCCATATGGAGGGTAACTCTGCCACCGTGGGAATGGCCCATCATTATGGGATTTTCAAGTCCTACCTTTTCCATAAATTCAAGAACAAAATCACAGTAATCTTGTAAACCCCAAGGACTTTCCATAGTTTCACTGTTACCGCAACCCGGGAAATTAAGGGCAACTAAACGGCAACGGTCACATAAAGCAGACATAATTCCTTTATAAACATCAAAGGATGAACCCCAACCGTGAAGCAAAAGAACGGGCGTACCTTCGCCGCTTTCTATGTATTCAGTTTTAAGTCCCTTTACGGTTATTTCCATAATATTTACCTCGCTTAAAGCACAGTTACAAATATTATACCAAATTTTACATAAAAAAAGAAGCCCTTTTATAAAAATATTTACTATAAAGTAATTATATAAAAGAAAAGCCTTCGGGTATACCACCCAAAGGCTTAAATTTATGCGAATTTTAGATAAATTCCAACAACAAACAGGATGATTATTATAATGGGCAAAACAAAGGTCATATAACCTCTCATCCAATCTTGCACCTTAAGACCTTTACCTGCATTAGCTTCGGCGGTGAAGTTTTTCCAACCCCAACCGTAACGCTTGGTAACACAGAATAAAACCATAGTAAGTGAGCCTAAGGGGAGAAGAATATTGCTTACAATAAAGTCCTCAAGGTCAAGCACTGCCGAGCCCTCTCCGAAGGGTTTAAAGGAAGAAAGAACGTTGTAACCGAGGATACAGGGGATAGAAAGCAGGAACATTGCAATCCCGTTTATAAGACAGCTTTTCTTTCTGCTCCAACCAAAAAGGTCCATACAGCAGGCAAGTATATTTTCGAATACCGCAAGAACAGTTGAGAGAGCCGCAAAGGTCATAAACATAAAGAAAAGGCTTCCCCATAGTCTGCCTAAGGGCATATTATTAAACAAATTGGGCAAAGTTACGAAAATCAGCGGAGGACCAGCATCAACCTCGATATTGTAGGCAAAACATGCAGGGAATATAATAAGACCTGAGGTTATAGCGACAAAGGTATCCAGTAATGCAACATTAACCGATTCGCCCATAAGAGAGCGGTCCTTACCGAGATAACTTCCGAAAATAGCCATAGAGCCTATTCCAAGGCTAAGGGTGAAAAATGCCTGATTCATAGCTCCCACAATAACATTACCGAAGCCCACCTCTTTAATCTTCTCAACACTGGGCACTAGGTAAAATTTAAGACCTTCGTCGCCGCCTTCAAGGAAAATACTGTTTATAGCAAGTATTACCATAATAGCGAGGAGAGCTATCATCATAACCTTGGTAACCTTTTCGAGTCCTTTTTGCAGAGAAAAAGAGCAAATGAAAAATCCTGAGATAACTACAACACCCATATATATTATCTGGGTTACATAGTCCAACTGCATATTTTTGAAAATCTCTGATATTTGCTGTACCGAAGCACCCTCGTGTAAACCACGAGCCGTATCAACAAAATACTGAAGCATCCAGGCGGCAACGGTAGTATAAAACATCATAAGGATATAGTTTCCTGCCATTGCAAGATAACCGTGAATATGCCATTTTGTGCCTTTTGGCTCTAATTCCTGATAAAATTTAACGGGACTTTTTTGTGCCGCTCTGCCCATGGAAAACTCCATAACCATTACGGGAATTCCTAATATCGCTAAAAATAAAAGATATAAAATAACAAAAATACCGCCGCCGTACTGACCTGCCATATAGGGGAATTTCCATACATTTCCTATTCCTATAGCACAGCCCGCACTAAGCAGAATAAAACCTAATCGGCTTTTAAGCTTTTCTCTTGCCATAACAACCTCCGTGAGATTTTTTTATAATTTTACCATTTTAAAGCACTAATTTCAATAATAATGAAAAAATTTTGAAAAAAGTGTTGAAATTTAGAAATAAAGGTAGTATAATAACCAATGTTTTTAATACTTTGGAGAATCTCATTAAATTGAGTGCCGAAGGGGCTAAACTCTCTCAGGCAAAAGGACAAAGGTTTAATCTTGTACTTTTGGCAGGTCAGTTTTAGCTGACCTGCTTTTTTACTGAAATTAACAGGGGTTTAGAAAATTAAGGAGGAAAACAAAATGGAGGCTTTTTTCAATAAGCTTACCGAAATCAACGGTGTCATTAATGACTTTGTATGGGTAAAGATTGGTCTTGTGCTTCTTATAGGAACAGGTATACTTATGACCTGCTGCACAAAGTTCTTTCAGCTTTCCCATTTAAAGCATTGGTGGAAAAACACAATAGGCAGTCTGTTTACAAAGGATGTTATAGGCCACAGTAAGGAAAAGGGTTCGATTTCACCCTTCCAGGCTTTATGTACCGCCCTTGCTGCAACTATTGGTACAGGTAATATTGCCGGTGTTGCCGCAGCTATCTGTATAGGCGGCGCAGGAGCTGTTTTTTGGATGTGGATTGCCGCATTCTTTGGCATGATGACCAATTATTCAGAAAACGTTCTCGGTATTTACTATCGCCGTAAAAACATTAAGGGCGAATGGTCCGGCGGTGCGATGTATTATCTTAAGGATGGTCTTGGTTCTAAGAAAAACTGCAAGATAATCGGTACAGTTCTTGCTGTTTTATTCTCTATATTTACACTTCTCGCTTCCTTTGGTATCGGAAGTATGGGTCAGGTAAATAAGATAGTTGCAAATGTTGTATCTGCCTTTGAAATTAAGGCTCTTTCCGGTGTAACTGTTCTTGGAGGCATTTCTCTTTACAGTGTTATCATCGGTGTTGTTATAATGGCTCTTACCGCTCTTATCGTTTTAGGCGGACTCAAGAGAATTGCCAATGTTGCTGAAAAGATAGTACCCTTTATGGTTGTTTTATTCGTAATAGGCAGTCTTATAATTATAGGTATAAACTATGCAGGTATATTACCCGCATTTAAGGCTATATTCGTAACTGCATTTAAGCCTATAGCTGCAGTGGGCGGCGGAATCGGTGTTATTGTAAGCAAGGTTGTAACCCAGGGCTTTAAGCGTGGAGTTTTCTCAAACGAAGCAGGTCTCGGTTCCTCGGTTATGGTACACGCCAATTCCAATGTTAAGGAGCCCGTTAAGCAGGGTATGTGGGGAATATTTGAGGTATTTGCCGATACAATGGTAGTTTGCACTATGACCGCTCTTGTAATCCTCACCTCAGGCGCATATAACCTTGAAACAGGCGCTATCCTCGAGGGATATACCGATGCAACCTTGGTTGCAGGTGCATTTAATCAGGTGTTCAGTTGGGGAGATATCGGCGAGAAATTTATAGCTATTGCTATGTTCCTTTTCGCTTTTACAACCGTTCTTGGTTGGTCTCACTACGGAACAAAGGCTTGGGAATATCTTTTTGGTACCAAGAGCACAGTTGTATTTAAAATAATACATATCTGCACTATTTTCTTCGGTGCTGTTATGACCTCATCTCTTGCTTGGGATATCTCTGATACCTTTAACGGACTTATGATGATGCCCAACTTAATAGGCGTTATTGTTATGTCTCCTGTAGTAATCAAGATAACAAGCAATTATGTAAAAAGAGTACTCAAGAAAGAAAAAATAGACCCCATTATTTCCTATAATGAAGAAATTCAGAAGGAAATGGCCGAGGCTATTATGAGCGAGGCTGAATAAAATAAAAGAGAACCGAAAGGTTCTCTTTTTTTCTATATTTTATTTATTTAAATCAAATCTTATACTGTTACATCACATTTTATTTTTTTGAATGTATTCTTGCAAGAGTGGTTGCTATAATAATTCCTAATGCCAGAGCAGAGGATAACTGCAGAGTGTAAACGCCCCTTTCCAAAAAGCTTTCGGAGTTGCTTTGGAAGGCATAAGCCATAGTGTAATAAAGTGAGCTTCCGGGAATAAGGGGTATCAAGGCTGTGGTTATAAAGGTGGTAGTTGGGGTTTTGAGTAGTCTTGCCATTATTTCTGCATATACAGAAATAACTAATGCCACAATAAAATAATTAACGGGTTCACTGCTTATAAAGTTGTTAAGTACACAAAAAAGTGCCCAGGAAAGAAAACCGCCAAAGGCCGTAACAACCAATCGCCAACCCCTAATGTTGAAAAGAAATGCAAAGCCTATTGAGCCTATAAAACCGGATAAAATCTGTATAATTTCACTGTGTGTCATAGTACAACACCTCCCAGAACAACCACTAGGAAGTATCCAGCGGCAATGGCAAGGGCAATAAGTACCGCTTCTATAGACCTTAAAAGTCCTGCTATACTGTCCCCCGTAAAAAGGTCACGTAGTGCATTTGTAAGACCAATTCCCGGGATAAGCGTCATAATATTACCGATAATTACCTTATCAACAGAATCTACAAAACCTATTTTTACAGCTATAAATGCTAAGGCAGAGGCTATAACTGATGAAAAGAATTTAGTAAATATTTTATTGCTAACCGCCTTTTCGGAAAGAAGGATACCAAAACGCACCGTAACTCCGATAACAAACGATACTAATGTTTCAATGAGATTTCCGCCGAAGAAAAGGGTAAATGCCCCTGCGATAACGGCATAGCATATACATTCTAGCCAAAGCGGATAGGTCTTACAGTTAATTGCAAGGTCTAATTTTTCCTTGATTTCCTGCTCAGTGAGATTTTTCTCACATATTTCTCTTGAAAGCTTATTCAAACGGTGAAGCTTTTCATAGTTAATATCGGATTTGGTTATACGCCTTGTCTGGGTATGGGTTTCATTGTTATCGGCATATACCGTAACCACCATACTGCTTGTTATTATAAAAACATCGGTTCTTTTAGCACCAAAGGCAGTGCACATACGGGCGATGCTTTCCTCAACTCTATGTACCTCAGCCCCTGAAATCAGCATTTGTTCACCGATTTCCATAGCATAGATAAGTAAATTTTTCATTGTTTCACCTCAAATTGCAATCATTATAACATAAAAGCTGCGAAGCCGCGATATTTCTTCACTATTATCATCTACCTTTCAAAAAGCCTAAATGCCAAGATTAGTGAAGAGTGAAAAAGTAAAATCCCGTTCACCTTCGTGAACGGGATTTTGGAGCTGCTAACCGGAATTGAACCGGTGACCTCATCCTTACCAAGGATGTGCTCTACCATCTGAGCCATAGCAGCAAATTTATCAAGCCATATTATTATATGCTACGCTTCAAATAAAGTCAAGTATAAATTTTAACAATTTGTGCATAACTTTCCGCTGATTTTGTGATAATATATTGTATTGGAGGGATTATATGATAGCTTTTTATATTATTGTGGTAGCAGTTTTAATAATTTTGGCTGTAACCCTTTATTTTTTCTCTATTGCTTTTGTGAGAAGGCAGGGTGGAATACAGGATGGCTTTGAGAGTACTGAGAGTAAATTTTTAGCACCTCATAAGAATGAAATAATAAAGGGAATAGAATATATCAAATCCCTCGATGGTGAAGAATGTACCGTCACAAGCTTTGATGGACTCAGGCTATACGGCCGGTTTTATAAAAAGGATAATGCCAGAGGAACGGCAATTATTTTTCACGGTTACCGTTCTGACGCAAGAAGGGATTTCTGCTGTGCTGTTAAAATGTATGGTGATTTGGGATTAAACGTTCTGCTTGTGGACCAGCGCAGTCACGGAAAAAGCGAAGGCAGACTCATAACCTTTGGAGTAAAAGAGAGATACGATGTACTTGAATGGGTAAAATTCGTTATAGAAACACAAGGAGAAAATGAGCCGATACTGTTAGGCGGTATGTCTATGGGTGCTACAACGGTGCTTTTAAGCTCGGCTTTGGATTTACCCTCAAATGTAAAGGGAATAGTAGCTGATAGCGGCTTTACCTCTCCAATAGATATAATTAAAAAGGTTGGCAGAGAGAAATTTAATATTGATGCGAGTATCGTTATGCCGATTTTTGACCTTTACTGCAGAATTTTCGGAGGCTTCAGAATAAAGGGAATTTCGACGGTAAATGCAGTAAAAAACACAAAAATACCGATACTTTATTTCCACGGATTGGGAGATAATTTCGTGCCCTGTGAGATGTGCCGAGAAAATTATGATGCAACGGTATCGGCTAAGGGAATCCATCTTATTGAAGGCGCCGACCACGGACTTGGCTATTTTTTTGATACCGAGGGTGTGGAGGGTGCTATAAAAAGGTTTATTGATGCGAATTTTAATTAAAACTTTTATTGACTTTTGAATGATATAATAATAAAATATAAACAGATAAATTAGTTAGGTGGTGACGGTATGAAAAATCTTCTGAAAAAGTTTGTGGTTATATATGTTGTTTTAACCCTTTGCGCAGGTATTGGTGGTTGCAGTAAAGCAGATAAGGATTATGGTGTTTCGGATGAAACGCAGGTGCCTTCAGAACCGGTTAAAACGGTGGTAGATCCCGAATATGTATATCCCAACATTATGTCAG
>JAFPAV010000037.1 GCA_017390725.1 Clostridia bacterium
AAAAGTAATAAAAATTTGGGGAATTGTTATTCTCGCTTGTTTGATTGTTGCCGTTGTTGGCATTGTTTTGTTTGGTTTTGTGCGAGGAGAAGGTTCCGTCGAATTTGAAAACAACGTGGAAAAGGTCACATTTACGGAAGTCGTTGGCGAAGAAACATATATTATTACGATTGGTTCGGACGGCTATTTTGAAGGTATTGGAATGTCGGAAGAGATAAAGGAAGAACTTATGGAACTTATCATTGTGGGCGATCTTCCTGCATCCGAAGATAATATTACAGATTATTTCATAAAGCTACGAGAAGGTCTACCAGATGAATCGCCGTAAACATGCAGTAAGGGCATTTGCTTCATCCTCATCGGAAACGAGCTGACCTACAATAGCAGGAACCTCATCCTCGGAGAAACGAATATCCGCACCAAAAGCCTCAGCTTTAACAGATAGGTCCATAAGACTAACTGCGGCAATGGTATCGGTATGTGTTGAAATTACCTCCATAGCTTTTGCCTGAAGAAAGGAATTTTTTACTAAATCTTCAACGCTTACATTAAGCTTTTGCGCCGCCGGAAAGGATAAAATAGGCAAAGCCCGCTTTTTATCGCTTTCCGCAACTGTTTTCAAAAGTTTATATATATTCATAGTCTTATTATACTAAATTGAGAGCGGCATCGGCTGCCTTTACAACCTCCTCCATAACGCCAACGGTGGTGGTAAGGAGAGCGGAGCAGCATTTCAGAGAGGAAATAGAACTGGATGAAATTTCAAAAAGGCTGTTTGTTTCCACCGCTCATATGATAAGAACCTTTAAAAAACAGACGGGTGTTACTCCCTATCAGTATATTATAAAATACCGTCTTCTCTCCTCGGAGCAATTACTTAAATTCAGCGATTTGAGCATAGAAGAAATAGCATCCCAAGTAGGATTTTCATCCTCCAGTCATTTCATAAGCAACTTCCGTAAGCAGTACGGCATAACCCCAAAGGCATACCGCCGAAATAATCAGTAAAAATTGCTCTTGAAAAGAGAGTATATATAACATATAATATTTTCAAATGCAAGAGAAGGAGGAAAAAATGTTCAGTTTTATATTTTTCTTTAACAGTATATTTTTAGGCGTGGGCCTTGCTATGGATGCCTTTTCGGTTTCTCTTGCTAACGGACTTAATGAGCCTAAAATGAAAAAGGGTAAGCTTTTAGGTGTTGCGGGTACATTTTCTTTTTTCCAGTTTGCAATGCCTATGATAGGTTGGATTTGCGTACATAGTATAATGCAGTATTTTTCTGCTGTGCAGAAATTTATTCCCTGGATAGCCCTTATTCTTCTTGCCTTTATCGGCAGCAATATGTTGGTTGAGGGACTTAGATGCAAGTGTGATGAAGAAAAAAAGCCTACGGCAGTAGGCTTTGGAGCACTGATAATTCAAGGTATAGCAACCTCCATAGATGCTCTCTCTGTTGGCTTTACCATTGCGGATTATAATTTCCTAATGGCCCTTGTGTGCTGTTTGCTAATAGCGGTTGTAACCTTCTTTATATGTATAGGGGGACTGCTTTTAGGTAAAAAGGTCGGCATGAAATTTGCCGATAAGGCATCGGTTTTCGGAGGACTGATACTTATATTTATCGGCCTTGAAATATTTATAACGGGGATAATATAAAATTTAAAGGATAGGAGAAAAACTCCTATCCTTTTTTGATTTAGTCTATATCTTTACCACAGCAACGCTTGTATTTTTTGCCGCTTCCGCAGGGGCATAAAGCATTTTTGCTTACCTCGCCCTTGCCTCTTACGGTTAAAGGCTTATCGCCTGTGGAGGTTTCCTCGGCAACCTTTTCTCGCTTAACCTCTTCGTTTTTCTTTATTCTTACGGATAAAACCAGCTTAGCCGTTTGTTCACGAATGGTATCGGTCATAGCAGAGAACATATCATAGCTATCGTTTCGGTATTCAACAACGGGGTCGTGCTGACCGTAGGCACGAAGACCTATACCCTGACGGAGCTGATCCATAGCATCGATATGATCCATCCAGTTGGTATCAACACTGCGAAGAAGCATAACCCTCTCCATTTCACGAACAATATCGCTGCCGAATTCTGCCTCTCTTGCGGCATACTTTTCGTGGGCCTTTGCTTTGAGCTGTTCGGCAATATCTTCCATATCGGTGCGGTTTAATTCCTCAGTGGTGAAATTAAGGTCGCCTTCATCGGTAACCCAACCGAGGAAATATTCTCTGAGTCCCTTTAAATCCCAGTTATCCTGAATGGGGTCAGAAAGGAAAATCTTGCAGTAGGAGTCAACGGTATCGTCAATCATCTTGAAGATGGTATCCTTGATATCATCACCGTTGAGTACCTTATTTCTCTGGTCATAAATCAGCTCACGCTGTTTATTCATAACATCGTCATACTGTAAAACGTTTTTACGGATGGCGAAGTTCATGCCTTCCTTCTTCTTCTGTGCGCTTTCAATAGTACGGGAGAGCATAGCGTTTTCAAGGGGCATATCCTCTTCAACACGGAGGGTGTCCATAATAGCCGAAACACGCTCACCGCCGAAAAGACGCATAAGGTCATCCTCAAGGGATACAAAGAATTGGGTGTTACCAGGGTCTCCCTGACGACCTGCACGGCCTCGAAGCTGATTATCAATTCGTCTTGATTCGTGACGCTCTGTACCTATGATACAAAGACCGCCGGCATTTCGAACCTGCTCGGCTTCGGGGGCAATTTCTGCCTTGAATTTATTATAAAACTCTTTAAATTTTGCTCTTGCTTCAATTATCGCCGTATCATCGGTCTCGGCAAAGCCTGTTGCCTCGGTTATCATTTCTTCGCTTAGTCCGTCGTGACGAAGCTGAGCCTTAGCAAGATATTCGGCATTACCGCCAAGCATAATATCGGTGCCTCGTCCCGCCATATTGGTTGCAATGGTAACAGCGCCCAGCTTACCTGCCTGAGCGATTATCTCGGCTTCCTTTTCGTGATGCTTAGCGTTAAGAACATTGTGCTTTATTCCTCTGCGCTTAAGCATAGCGGATAAAAGCTCGGATTTTTCAATGGTAACTGTACCCACGAGAACGGGCTGACCTTTGGCGTTACATTCGATTATCTTTTCAATAACCGCATTGTATTTTGCCCTTTCGGTTTTATAAACAACATCGTTTTCGTCTATTCTCGCAAGGGGCTTGTTGGTGGGAATTTCGATAACATCAAGCTTGTAGATTTCTCTGAATTCCGCTTCCTCGGTCATAGCCGTACCCGTCATACCCGAAAGCTTGTTGTATAAACGGAAGAAATTCTGGAAGGTTATGGTTGCAAGTGTTTTTGATTCACGGGCAACCTTAACGCCCTCTTTTGCCTCTATCGCCTGATGAAGTCCCTCGTTGTAGCGGCGTCCGTACATAAGACGGCCCGTAAACTCATCAACGATTATAACCTCGCCGTCCTTAACAACATAATCAACATCACGCTTCATAATACCGTATGCCCTAATTGCCTGATTTACGTGGTGAGCAATGGCGATATTCTCGGTATCATTAAGGTTTTCAATTTTAAAATATTCTTCTGCCTTTTTAACTCCTTCGGGGGTAAGGGTGGCTGTTCTTGCCTTTTCGTCAACAACATAGTCACCGTCATAATTTGTGTTTTCATCGCTTTCCTTATCGTTCATTTCCTTAACCTTGAACATTTTAAGGGAACGGGCAAAACGGTTTGCAGCGGTGTAAAGGTCGGTGGATTTATCACTCTGCCCCGAAATTATAAGGGGAGTTCTGGCTTCATCAACCAGGATGGAGTCCACCTCGTCCACAATGGCAAAATTATGCTCTCGCTGAACCTTTTGCTCCTTGTAAATAACCATATTATCTCTAAGATAATCGAAGCCTAATTCGTTGTTGGTGCAATAGGTGATATCGGCGTCATATGCGGCTTTTTTATCCTCATTTGTCATTCCGTGGATAATAAGTCCCACCGAAAGACCCATAAAACGATAAAGCTTACCCATCCACTCAGAGTCACGCTTGGCAAGGTAATCATTAACCGTTACAATATGAACGCCTTTACCCGATAGGGCATTAAGATATGCAGGTAAGGTTGCAACCAGAGTTTTACCTTCACCCGTTTTCATTTCGCTTATTCTTCCCTGATGGAGAATAATACCGCCCAAAATCTGAACAGGGAAGTGGCGCATACCCAGTACTCTGTCACCCGCTTCACGACAGGCGGCAAATGCCTCGGGGAGAATATCGTCAAGGGTTTCACCCATCACGAGTCTTTCCTTAAACTCGGCGGTTTTTGCCTTTAAGGCTTCATCGCTTAATGCTTTATATTCCTCCTCTAAGGCTAAAACCTTAGTTTGCAGAGGGAGTATTCTTTTTATTTCCTTTTCGCTGTAATTACCGAAAAGAGCTTTAAACAAATTCATAAATTTACCCCTAAATAAAGTAATTAAGTTAATTATATAATATATTTGTTAACAAATAAAGTTTTATTTAAATAAAATCTCATTATTTTCCATATAAATTCCCTTTGATAGAGAAATTTTGCCGTTCTTTTCTATAAACACCGCTTCATAGCCCTGCATTTCGTCTATAAGGGAAAGTCCCTCTTGTAACCCTAAAAGCATACAACAAGTTGAAAGGGCATCACAGTCCATAGAGCTTTTTCCTATAATAGTTACAGAAGCTAAGGTGTTATTAACGGGAAAACCGGTTGATGTATCAATAATATGGTGATAAAATTCACCTTTTTGTGTAAAGCTTCGTTGATAAATTCCCGAGGTTACGGCACTTTTATCCCTAAGCTTTATTTTTGCCGAAATTTTATCCTCATCTAATGGACTTTGGATACCAACGGTGTATTCTCTGCCGAAAACCGATATATTTCCGCCAAGGTTAACTATACCCGATTTTACTCCTTCGCTTTTAAAATATTCGGTTATTTCATCGGCGATATATCCTTTAGCAATAGCGCCTAAATCAATTTCTCTGCCCTTTAAATTTATATGGGAATCGGAGATTTCAATACCGTCATAATCAACATTTTTAAGGGCTTCGCTGATTTCCTTTTTATCGGGTACAATTTCCTCTTTAAAATCCCAAAGCTTTGAAACGGCGCAGACCGTTATATCAAATTTACCCTGGGTTTTCTCGGAATAATAAAGGGAGCGTTCAATGATTTTCTCGGTATTCGGAGAAACCTTAATAAACTCGTTTGAGCTATTGAGCCTGCTTATATCGCTGTCCTCTACCGTTCGGCTGAGCAGCTTTTCAAAATCACCGCAAAGGGAAAAAGCCTCCTCTAAAATATCGTCATCACAGTTTGCAGTCAGGGTGACAACGGTATCAAGAAGAAAGCGAGTATCAGTATTTTCCCGCACAGTGCATCCGCACATCGTCAGCAGGACCAAAATCATAGAAAAACTCAACATCTTTTTCATAACTATAATTATACATTCCCTTTCCTTTTTTGTAAAGATGTGATAAACTAATAGAGTGAGGTGAACCGCTTGAAAAAAGGTGACATTTTTATAATAGCCGCTGTAATCTTAGCGGTTGTGCTATCAGTTATTTTCGGAATAGGATTATTAGGCGAAAAGGGAAATACAGTTATAATAAAGGAAAACAATGAGGTGGTTTATGAAGGCAGCATAACCGCCGATAAAACCATCACTCTTTCCCACAACACCGTTGTTATAAAAAAAGGTGAAGTTTATGTCCGTAATGCAGACTGTAAAAACCAAATCTGCGTAAACCATAAGCCGATATCAAAAAAAGGAGAGGTCATAACCTGTTTGCCTAATAAGGTTTTGGCGGAGATAAGATAATGGCTAAAAAAATAACCCTTTACGCTATGCTTGCCGCAATCTGCCTTGTTTGCGGATATATTGAGTCCCTTTTGTCCCTTTCCTTTATCGCCCCGGGAATAAAATTAGGTCTTTCTAATTCCATAGCCTTATTATTGGTGGCAAAGGGGGATTTTAAAGGCGCTTTTTCGGTTAATATAACGAGAATTTTACTGTCGTCTTTGTTGTTCTCAACTCCATTTTCCCTCGTCTTTTCCCTTTCGGGAGGAATAATATCCTTAATCTGCGTTTGTCTGCTTTATAAAACGGGTAAATTCAGTATAATCGGCATCAGTATTGCAGGGGGAGTTATCCATAATATAGTTCAGCTCACAGTAGCTTACTTCCTTTTAGGTAATGCAGTTTTATATTATCTGCCCTTCCTTATAATTTCGGGAGGGGTAAGCGGTGCGGTAATTGGCTTTATTGCAAGGCTTGTATCCTCAAAAACCGATAAATTTTTAAATATTTAAATAATAACCTCCTTTTCGGTCAAAATAACGGTAAAGGAGGTTTTATTATGCAAAAAGGTTATACATCATTTTTAAAGGGAATGGGCGCAGGAATGATAGCAGGCGCCGCAATGCTTACTGTGGGCAAGGTTATGATGACCGAGCGCCACAACATTTCAAAGGGCTCGGCTAAAATGGTTAAAGCGGTAGGCGAGCTGGTAGACGGCGTTCAGACCATATTCAAGTAAAGATTAAAATGTCATACGTATGTGTTACACAAGAAAAGCCTGAAACTATAACACAAGTTTCAGGCTTTGTTTTATTTCGCCAAAAACTGCCGAAGGCAATAACACTTGTCGCAAGACAAATATCGTTGCCGAGCAATACAACTCGCCTTTGGCGAATAAAACTGCGAAACTCCCTTATGGGAGTCTCGCTCGGGATAGCATTTTTTATTTTTACTATGAATAATATATAAAATGATAGGAGGTAAGATTATGGAAGATTTTGAGGCCTTAAAAAAGAAGTATGAGGAGGAGATGATGCGGTATTCGGCAGATGAAGCAAATATTGATTCTGCCGCCCAGTCCTCACAGGCGGAGGATTTGGCTAATAGAGAAAATGCTAAAGAAATGGCTATAATCCCCGAAAATACCGAAACGGGATTTATGCAGATAAGGGCAACCGCTCTTCAACAGTCGGTGCCGATTTCGGGGGCTAAGATAGTTATAAGCAGACCCGTAGGCGAAGAAGCATCGGTTATGTGGAGCGATACCACCGATGAAAGCGGTAAAAGCAGTGTTGTTGAGCTTCCCGCACCCTCAAGGGAGTTATCCGAGCGACCAAACGGCGGCGCAGTTCCATATGCGGTATATAATGTGAGAGTAGATGCCCAAGGCTTTTATACGGTTTACAATATAAATGCGCAAGTGTTCCCGGGTCAGCTTTCCATAGTGGCTGTGGATATGATACCTAAAAAGGAAACCGAGCTTTTTACCGATGGAGATATGACCTTTGAAACTCCCCCAAGCAATTTGCTTGATACATAGGAGGTGAAGCAATGCCCACAACACCCTTTATTCCCGAAACCATAACTGTGCATTTAGGTCCGCCCGATTCCCCTGCACAAAATGTAATGGTTAATTTTGTGGATTATCTTAAAAGCGTTGCCGCCAGTGAGATTTATCCCACCTGGCCCGAAAATGCCATAAGAGCCAATATATATGCCCAGATATCCTTTGCCCTTAATAGGGTTTATACCGAATGGTACCGAAGCCGAGGCTATGATTTTGATATAACCAACACAACGGCATTTGACCAGGCTTATACCTACGGCAGAGATACCTTTCAGACCACCGATAGAATAGTGGAAGAAATTTTTAATGATTACATAGTCCGCCAAGGCTTTATTGAGCCCTTATTGGCTCAATTCTGCAACGGTACCACCTCAACCTGTGCGGGACTCTCTCAGTGGGGAACAGTGGACCTTGCAAATCAGGGGTATACCCCTTATCAGATACTAACAAATTATTATGGGGATAATATAAATATTGTTAACGATGCTCCCGTAATGGAGGCGGTGGCAAGCTATCCGGGAACACCTCTTAGGAGAGGCAGCGCAGGTAATGATGTGAGGATTTTGCAGGTACGACTCAATCGAATTTCAAACAATTATCCCGCTATACCTAAGATAGAAAATGTTAACGGGGTTTACGGTGCCGATACTGAAGAGGCTGTAAGAAAATTTCAGGAGATATTTAATCTTACCGCCGATGGAGTAACGGGTAAAAGCACCTGGTATAAGGTTAACAGCATATTTAATGGGGTTAAAAAACTCGCCGAGCTTGATTCCGAGGGACTGAGATTACAGGATATTTCCAAACTTTATTCCGAAACATTGCAACTAGGCTCAAGGGGTATGCCCGTTGAGATAATTCAGTATTATCTTGCAACCTTGGCGCTTGTTAACCCTCAGATACAAACCACCGAAATCAACGGTAATTTCGATGCTCAAACTGAAGCGGCTGTGCGGTCATTTCAGCGTTTTTACGGCATTCCGGAGGATGGTATCGTAGGCCGAGAAACCTGGGATATTATGACCGATGCCTACAGAGGCGCCCTTGATTCACTGCCCCAGATAGTCCCCGAGCTTGCAGGGCCTCTGTATCCAGGCTCGGTGCTCAGTATTGGGGATACAGGTCAGTCGGTTGAGATACTGCAGTATTATTTAAGCAGACTTGCAGAGGTTTATGATATACCTGCCGTTACGGTAGACGGTCAGTTCGGCCCCTCCACCGAACAGGCGGTTATCCGTTTTAAACAAATTTTCGGAATAACCCCTGAAAGCGGTGTCGTTTCGGCATCCACCTGGTATAGAATAGGCTCGGCATATTCCGATTTGGTGGCATCAGGCACCATAACCGAGGGAATATTCCCCGGCAGAATTTCAACACAATAGAAAAAGGGATTGACTTCTTTAAAGTCAATCCCTTTTTTTATTCGTCTTCCTCTCTTTGAGCCTTTGCTTCGGGGGAATAGTAATTAATTTCATAAATAAAATCGTATATTTCTTTCTTTGCGGCGTCAAGGTCCAAAACATAGCACCATTTTCCTGAAATGATTTTCCCCGAAGATTTTACATTATCGTTGGGAATACTTAACTGTTCAAATTCGGGGGAGGAGGTTACCGCCCACAGCCCCATAGAAATTATATCCTTTGTTTCAAGGGAGGTGCGGCATTTGGAAAGCACCATTTTGGCAATGTTGGGTAATTTTGTAATCTCTGTATTAACGGCACTTTGGAACATCGCCGTCAGCACCTCTTTTTGGCGGTTGCCTCGCTTTATATCACTGTCAATATGGCGAATTCTCGCATAGCAAAGAGCCTGAGCGCCGTCAAGAAGCTGAACGCCTGATTTTTCGAGTAGTTTTCCCTTGATTCCCATCTCACTAAGATAGGGGATAATGTTAGTATTCATTTCCCTTAATTCTTTTTCATCAACATCAATGGTAACTCCGCCGATATAGTCGATAATGCTTACAAACTCGAAGAAATTCATAGTAACATAATCGGTTATCTCAAGCCCGAAGTTCTGATTTAAGGTTTTAACCGCAAGCTGAGATTTACCATAGGCATAAGCATGGGTAAGCTTGTCCTTTTTATGCCCGTCAATGGAAACATAGGAGTCCCTTGCGATGGAGGTAAGCTTAATTTTATTGTGTTTTTTATCTACCGTAAGTATAACTACGGCATCCGACCTGCCAACATCGGTATCGCTTCTCGCATCAATTCCCAAAAGGGCTATGTTTTTAACCTCATCATAATCGGAGCTTGAAATTCCTAAATCCTCATTATCTAAATCCTCACGGGGAATAGACTCTATAAGGCGGTAGGAAAAGGCGAAAAAAGCCACCCCTAAAGCCACGGTTAAAACAAGCAAAAATGAGATAAATTTAGCTAAAAAGTGCTTTTTCTTTCTTTTCTTTTTCTCTTTAGGGGAGCTTGAGGAAATATCGGTGTAATTGGAGCTTATATCCTCGTATTCCTCTTCTTCCCGCATTCTTATTAAATCAAAATCTGTATTTGCCATAAGTAATCCTTCAAATCAATATTTTCATCAATATTATACGATATTAAGGTAATAAAGTAAAGCAAACAAAATTTATATGGAAAAATGCAGATATATATAGTATAATACTAATTAGATTTTAAGTTCAGGAGATGATCTTATTAAAATTGTAGTTGTAGGTTGCGGAAAAATAGGTACTGCAATTATAGAAAGTCTTGTTTCGGAGGGACACGATGTTATCGCTGTTGATAATAATCAGAGTGTAGTATCCGAAATGGTAGAGCTTTATGACTGTATGGGTGTATGCGGCTCGGGAACCGACTGTGATACCCTTATGGAATGCGGCATGCAGGATTGCGAGCTGTTTATTTCGGTTACAGGCTTTGATGAATTTAATATGTTAAGCTGTTTCTTAGCTAAGCGTATGGGAGCAGCTCACACGATAGCCCGTATCCGAAATCCTGAATATAATGATAAAAATTCCGGCTTTATGCGTGAGCAGTTGGGACTATCCCTTGCTATAAACCCCGAGCTTCTTGCTGCTGCCGAGGCCTTTAATGTCCTCCGACTTCCCTCTGCGGTTAAAATTGAAACCTTTTCCCGCAGAAGTGTTGAAATGATTGAGCTAAAGCTTAAGGAAAACTCTGCTCTTGACGGTATGAGTCTTATAGAAATGCGAAAGGAATTCAAGGCAAATTTCCTTATCTGTGCCGTAAGCCGAGGCGAAGAGGTCTTTATTCCTGACGGTAATTTTGTGCTTAAAAGCGGGGACCGTATCGGTGTTACCGCCGCCCCCTATGAAATTGAAAAACTGCTTAAGAAATTAGGTCTTATGCAGAAAAAGGCAAGAAACGTTATGATTTTGGGTGCCAGCAGAACGGCATATTATCTTGCAAGAATGCTCCTTAGAGCAGGAAGCACAGTTAAGATAATAGACCCCAGTCATGAGCGTTGCACTCAGTTTTGCGAGGAATTGCCTGATGAGGCAGTTATTATAGAGGGTGATACCACAAAACAGGAAATTCTTCTTGAAGAGGGTATCGGCTCTATGGATGCTATGGCGGCATTAACGGGAATTGATGAAGAGAATATTCTGCTTTCCTTGTTTGCCTCCTCCCAAAATGTTCCTAAGGTTGTTTCTAAGATTGACCGTGATGAATTCGGCGCTTTAGCAGAGAATATAGGAATAGAAAGTATAGTGTCCCCCCGTAATATAATTGCGGATGTTTTAGTGCGTTATGCCAGAGGTCTTGAAAACTCTATGGGTAGCAAGATGGAAACCCTTTATAAGATTATGGAAGGTAAGGCAGAGGCCCTTGAATTCAGAATCAGGGCAGACAGTCCCATAATAGGTAAACCTCTTAAGGATGTTAAACTAAAGAAAAACATTCTTATAGCGGGAATTTCCAGAGGAAGAAGACCTATTATTCCTTCGGGTGATGACTGTATAAATGTTGGAGATATGGTTATAGTTATTGCAGCGGGACACCGCATCAATGATATAACCGATATTATAAAATAAGGTTGGCTTTGCTATGAATTATAAAGTGGTAATTAACGTCATAGGGCGTATAATTGTTACCGAAGCGGCGCTTTTGCTGCTTCCAACGGCCATATCGGTTTACTATTCCGAGTTTGCTGTTGTACAGGCGTTTTTAATAACAGCGGCTATAGCGGCGATTTTAGGCGGAATTTTTATTCTTACAACCCGCAAGACCGATAGGTCCCTTTATGCAGGCGAGGGCTTTGCAATAGTTGCCTTTGCTTGGATTTTATTGTCGGTTATAGGGTCTATACCTTTTGTTGTAAGCGGTGAAATACCCAATATTTTCGATGCCTTTTTCGAAACCGTAAGCGGATTTACAACAACGGGAGCATCAATTCTCAAAAATGTTGAGTCTATGAGTAGAGGCCTTCTTTTCTGGCGTAGCTTTACCCACTGGATAGGCGGTATGGGTGTGCTCGTATTCGTTATGGCAATAATACCCGGCTCTTCTAAGGGCGCTATGCATATGATGAGAGCGGAAATGCCCGGTCCTATTATAGGTAAGCTTGTTCCAAGAGCAAGGGCTACTGCAAAAATACTGTATTATATATATATCGGATTAACCATTGCCGAAATAATCTTCCTTATAGCAGGCGGTATGCCGATTTTTGAAAGTGTTGTTCATTCCCTCGGTACTGCCGGTACGGGCGGATTTGGTATCAAAGCAGACAGCATAGGAGGATACAGTCCCTATTGTCAATGGGTAATAACAATATTTATGCTGATTTTCGGTATAAACTTTAATCTTTATTATCTTATTTTAATAAGAAGAGTAAAGGCTGTTTTGCATAGTACGGAAATGTGGTGTTATATAGGAATAGTTGTATTTGCGGTGGGAACCATAACCGCTAATATATACTCAACCTATCAAAGCTTTTCCGAATCTTTAAGGCATTCAGCTTTTCAGGTTGCAACCGTTATAACAACCACGGGATATTCAACCACAGACTTTAATCTTTGGCCCGACCTTTCAAAGGGAATACTGTTTGTGCTTATGTTTATAGGCGGATGCGCAGGCTCAACCGCCGGCGGACTAAAGCTATCCCGAGTAATATTACTCTTTAAGCTGATAGGCAGAGAGCTCCGTAAGTTGCTCCATCCCCGTTCGGTAAGCAAGGTAAAATTTGAGGGAAGAAATGTAGAAGAAAACACCCTTGAAAGCGTTAGTGTTTATTTTGCAATATATATTGCTTGCATGATGATTATTTTCCTGCTGTTGTGCTTTGAACCCTTTGGCTTGGAAACAAATCTTTCCGCAACGGTCGCCTGCTTTAACAATGTAGGACCCGGCTTTGCAGGGGTAGGACCTATGGCAAATTATTCACAATACTCTGAATTTTCAAAGCTGATACTTTCCTTTGCTATGCTTTTTGGAAGACTGGAGATATTCCCGCTTATAATTGCACTTTCCCCATCAACCTGGTCTAAAAAACACAGATAAATAAAAAAATCCGTTGCATAGCAACGGATTTTTTATTTTACATATAAAATTTGCAGTCGTAAACCTCAACACCTGAATCGGAGAAGATTTCAAAGAGCTGTTCTTTTAATTGCTCCTTGGTAACGCCTTTTTTAAGGATTACCTGTAAAAATCCGCCTCCGCCTGCGCCGCAAATCATTTTAGCATCAATCAAGTCATCAATGCTTGTGAAAATCTGGTCAATACAGGTGTTGGTACAACCCGCATCCAGCTTTTTGGATAATTCCCAATGCTCGTTAAGAAGTCGACAGAATTTATCAAGATTTCCACCCTCAAGGCTTATAGCCATATTCTGA
>JAFPAV010000038.1 GCA_017390725.1 Clostridia bacterium
ATACTAACGAATATTTTATCATGTTGAATAAATTGCAAGGTAAGTGGTATTTCCCAGGACGAACACTAAAAGAAAGAGATTTACTAATGAAACTGGATGGTTGGGAGATTACAAAGGATGGCAAAAATTATTCTAAAAATTTTAGACCTAATATGCCTAATATGAAAGTTTTACGACCAAGAGAACCAGAAAAGGAGAGAATGGTTTTTGTAAGTGGCACTCAATGGGGAGATTTATGGGAGATTGAAATTAATTCATCCCATAAGGCACTTTATACTAGTAATGGTACTGCGATAGAAAATATCGATGATAAGCATGTAAAAGTTGGAAATTATGAGTGGCAAAAAATTGATTAAATAAAGAGTTTTAATTTTCAACATATTTATCTTCAAATTTTCATACAATTAAATAGCCTATTCAGGAGTTGATTGTATGAGTTCATCGGTTCACGACAGAGCGCAGATACTGGGAGAATACATAATTGAAACGGGAGCGACGGTAAGGGCTGTCGCTAAGGTGTTTAAGGTAAGCAAGTCCACAGTACATAAGGATGTTACCCAAAAGCTAAGAAGAAATAACCCCGCCCTTTATTATAAGGTTAAAAAGGTGCTGGAAAAAAATAAAATGGAACGGCATATCCGTGGCGGTATGGCAACGAGAAGAAAATATAAGGGCGAATAATAAAAAAGTGTTGACAAATAAAATTTACGGTGGTATACTGTTTAAAAATTGATAAAGGCTATGACGAAGACGGTTGAGTCCGTATGCTTCAGAGAGTCGGTGTTTGGTGCGAACCGATAGCAGAAAAGCTCAGTTAACCTATCACTTCCGAGCCGGAGGTTTGAACAAAGAAATTTAAGTAAAGTCTCCCGTGATTGCTGCGTAAAGGCATAGGAATTGTTAGATTCCAAGAGTGGCGAATACTATTCGCAATTTGAGTGGTACCGCGGATGTTTATTATAACACCCGTCTCAAAGATGAGACGGGTGTTTTTATTTTTATTTTTCAAAAATAGGAGGTAACGATTATGTCAACAGCACAGGCAGATAAGCTATACGAGGTGGCTTTACGAATTAAGGAGATGCGTGAAATTGCCGGTATAAGTGAAACAGAAATGGCTGAAAAGACAGAGGTTTCCTTAGAGGAATACAAGGCTTATGAAGCAGGAAAATTAGATTTTCCTTTCACATTTATACATAAATGCGCATTAGTCTTCGGTATTGATATGACCGATCTTCTCGAGGGTAAGGGAGCCAACCTATCATCCTATACCGTAACAAGAAAGGGACAGGGTAAACAAACCGCCAAAGAGGATGGCATTGAAATCCAGAATTTAGCTCCTATGTTCCGCAAAAAATTGGCAGAGCCCTATTGGGTAAGATATGAATTTGACCCTGCTTTACAGGATAAGCCTATCCATTTAACCAAGCACTCAGGTCAGGAATTTGACCTTGTTTTAAAGGGAAGACTCAAGGTTCAGGTTGGAGAAAATGTTGAATATCTTAGCGAGGGTGACAGTATTTATTACAACAGCTCAACCCCCCACGGTATGATTGCCGTTGACGGAGAGGACTGTGTTTTCTGCGCAGTTGTTCTTTCGGGTGAGGATATAAAGGAAGAGGTTGTAAGAAAGAGTATAGCCACCGCCCGTTCAACAGAAAAGCTTATCTGCGAAAAGTTCGTTGAAACAAAAGAAGACGAAAACGGTTGTCTTAAGGAAATCAAGTTTAAGAACGAAGATACCTTTAATTTCGGCTTCGATATCGTTGATGAAATTGCCAACGCTTATCCCGATAAGCTTGCAATGCTTCACGTTGATAAAAATATGGTTGAGCGTCGCTTCACCTTTAAGGATATTAAGCGTGCATCGGCTCAATGCGCTAACTATTTCACCTCCCTCGGTATTAAGAGGGGAGACCGTGTAATGTTAGTGCTTAAAAGACATTACCAGTTCTGGTTTGCTATGGTTGCCCTTCATAAGCTGGGCGCAATAGCAATTCCTGCAACAAATCAGCTTAAGGACCACGACTTTGTATACCGCTTTGATGCGGCAGGCGTTTCGGCTATCGTTTGTACTGCTGATGGTGATGTTGCCGAGATAGTTGACCGTGCGGCAATGGAATGTCCTCAGCTTAAAACCAAGGTTTTAGTTGGCGGCAAGCGTGACGGTTGGCACGATTTTGACAGTGAATACGGTCTTTTCTCAGGAAAATATGAAAGAAGCGCAGATGCTTCCTGCGGAAACGAAGCCGCTCTTATGTTCTTCACATCGGGAACAACGGGTAATCCTAAAATGGCATCCCACAAGCATACCTATGCTTTAGGTCATTTTGTAACCGCAAAATACTGGCATTGCTGTGAGCGTGAGGGACTGCATCTTACAATTTCCGATACAGGCTGGGGCAAATCCCTCTGGGGTAAGCTTTACGGACAGTGGCTCTGTGAGGGAGCGGTATTTGTTTATGACTTTGACCGTTTCTCTGCCGCAGATATTCTGCCTATGTTTGCTAAATATCAGATAACAACCTTCTGCGCACCGCCTACGATGCTTCGTATGCTTATCAAGGAAGACCTTTCAAAATATGATTTATCCTCTATCCACCATATGACAACGGCGGGTGAAGCCCTTAACCCCGAGGTTTCCCGTCAGTTTGAGGCGGCAACGGGACTTACCATTATGGAGGGCTTCGGTCAGACCGAGACCACCCTTACCATTGCAAATCTTGTGGGAACAACCTCTAAGCTTGGCTCAATGGGTAAGGCATCTCCTCAGTATGATGTGGATATCGTTGACCCCGATGGCAATTCACTGCCCAACGGTGAGGTTGGAGAGATTGTAATCCATCTTGATAAGGGTAATCCCTGCGGATTGTTCAGAGAATACTACCGTGACGAAGAGAAAACGGCTGAGGCTGTTTACGACGGTATGTATCACACAGGCGACACTGCTTGGCGTGATGAGGACGGTTATTTCTGGTATGTAAGCCGTATTGACGATGTAATTAAGTCCTCGGGCTACCGTATAGGACCCTTCGAGATAGAAAGCGTTATTATGGAGCTTCCTTATGTTCTCGAATGCGGTGTATCTGCCGCTCCTGATGAGGTAAGAGGTCAGGTTGTTAAGGCAAGTATTGTTCTTGTAAAGGGTACCGAGCCTACTGAGGAGCTTAAGAAGGAAATCCAGAATTACGTTAAGGAACACACCGCTCCTTATAAATATCCCCGTATAGTTGTTTTCAAGGATGAGTTACCCAAGACTATAAGCGGTAAAATCCAGAGAAACAAGCTGTAATTTATGGTATAATTTATATATTGACAAAATCCGCAAGTTATGATAATATAAGGTGTAACAAAAGCGTTGACGAAGAGTGCACTGTGTGCAGCATTCAAGAGAAATGGCGGTTGGTGCGAGCCATAAATGCAAACACCGTGTTTGTAGCTTCTGAGCTGGAGGGAAGAAAGGCTTTGCCGAGTAGAACTCTCTCGTGATTGCTGCGTAAAGGCATAGGAATTGTTGGATTCCAAGAGTGGCGAATATTATTCGCAATTTGAGTGGTACCGCGGGTATATTGATGTAATTCAGTGCTCGTCTCAAAGTCATAACTTTGGGACGGGCGTTTTTACTTAGAAAGTCCCAGAAAGTGAGGATTTAACCATGAATCAAATTACAGGACTTGACTTTAAAATCAAAGAAATGGCAGGCCGTATCAAGGAGCTTCGTGAGATAATGAATCTCACCGCCGAGGATATGGCTAAAAAGACCGATGTAACGGTAGAGGAATACATCGCCTGCGAAAACGGCGAGAGTGACCTTAACTTTGCCTTTATTTACCGTTGCGCATTGGCTTTTAATGTAAACGTTACCGATATTATCGAGGGTGAAAGCCCTAATCTTCGTTCCTATGTTGTAACCCGTAAGGGAACGGGACAGAGAATTGAAAAGGCTCACGGAATGACCTATTTCAATCTCGCTTCGGCCTTCCGCAAGAGAATTGCAGAGCCTTTATATGTACATAGTGTTTATGATGAAGCCGCTCAGCATAAGGATATTGAGCTTACAACCCACGCAGGTCAGGAGTTTGATATCGTTATTGAGGGTTATCTCAAGGTTCAGGTTGGTGAGCATACCGAGGTTTTAGGCCCCGGAGATACTATCTATTACGATAGCTCAACACCCCACGGTATGATAGCGGTTGAAGGGAAGGACTGTTTGTTCTATGCAATAGTTTTAAATCCCACAGGCGAGGATATTTCTGAGCTTACCCATACTGCTGTTAAGCGTGATATAGCTAAGCCTAAGAAGATTGTCGCCGATACGAAGGACAGAATTTATCGTAACTTTATAGATATAACCAAAAACGAAAACGGCACACCTACCGAAATCAAGTTCAAGAACACCGAAAGGTTTAATTTTGCCTTTGATTTGGTTGATGCCCTTGCTGATAAAAAGCCCGAAAAGCTTGCAATGCTTCATATAGATAAGCAGCTTAAGGAACGCCGTTTCACCTTTAAGGATATGAAAAAGGCTTCCGCTCAGTGCGCTAACTATTTTAAATCCTTGGGTATCAAAAAGGGCGATAAGGTAATGCTGGTCCTTAAAAGACATTACCAATTCTGGTTCTGTATGTTAGGTTTAAATAAGCTTGGAGCTATAGCAATTCCTGCAACAAATCAGTTGGTTGCTCACGATTTTGAGTATCGTTTTCAGTCGGCAGGGGTTAATGCCATTGTCTGCACAGGTGATGGGGACACTGCAAATCAGGTTGATATTGCGGCTAAAACTTGTCCTACCCTTGTTAATAAGATTATTGTTGGGGAAAGCCGTGAGGGTTGGCGTAATTTCGATGAGGAATACACCCTTTACAGCACCCATTATAACCGTACAGAGGATTCCCCCTGCGGCGATGAAACAATGCTTATGTATTTCACCTCAGGAACTTCCGGATATCCCAAAATTGCAACCCATAATTATAAATATCCTTTAGGTCATTTCCATACCGCTAAATATTGGCATTGTGTTGACCCCGAGGGATTGCATTTTACCATTTCGGATACGGGATGGGCAAAGGCAATGTGGGGCAAGCTTTACGGTCAGTGGCTGTGCGAAGCCGCCACCTTTGTTTATGATTTTGACCGCTTTGATGCATCGGAAATTCTTCCCATGTTTGCAAAGTATAAGATAACAACCTTCTGCGCACCGCCCACTATGCTTCGTATGCTCATAAAGCAGGATATTTCGAAGTATGATTTCTCCTCTGTTCAGCATATGACAACGGCGGGCGAAGCCCTTAACCCTGAGGTTTACCGTCAGTTTGAAAAGATTACGGGATTGCAGATTCTCGAAGGCTTCGGTCAGACCGAGAGCACGATGATAATCGGTAATATGATAGGTGAGCCCCATAAGATAGGCTCAATGGGTAAGCCTGCACCTATATACGATGTTGATATTGTTGACAGTGAGGGTAACTCAGTTCCCGCAGGTGAAACGGGTGAAATCGTTATCAATATCAAGAACGGTACGCCCTGCGGTCTTGCCGTTGGATATTACGGTGACGAGGAAAAAACCAAAGAGGTTTGGTGTGACGGATATTATCACACAGGAGATACTGCTTGGCGTGATGAGGATGGCTTCTATTGGTATGTGGGCAGAGTGGACGATGTTATTAAGTCCTCGGGCTACCGCATAGGACCCTTTGAGATAGAAAGCGTTATTATGGAGCTTCCTTATGTTCTCGAATGCGGTGTTTCCGCCGCTCCTGATGAGGTAAGAGGTCAGGTTGTTAAGGCGAGTATCGTTCTTGTAAACGGCACCGAGCCCACCGAGGAATTAAAGAAAGAAATTCAGAATTATGTTAAGGAAAAAACCGCTCCTTATAAATATCCGAGAATTGTGGTATTTAAGGATAGTCTTCCTAAGACGGTTAGCGGTAAAATCCAGAGAAATAAGCTATGAGATATAAAAGAATAACACTGCTTTGCGGCCATTACGGCAGCGGCAAAACAAATATTGCGGTTAATATGGCATTTGACCTTAAAAACAGTCATAAAAATGTTGCCATAGCCGACCTTGATATTGTAAACCCTTATTTTCGCACTAAGGACAGCGCCGAGGAATTCTCAAAAAGAGATATAAGGCTTATTTGCTCCGAATATGCAGGAAGCAATGTTGATATTCCGGCTTTACCCGCCGAAATGTATGCCTTAACCGATGATAAATCCATGATGTGCGTCATAGATGTGGGTGGGGATGACCGTGGGGCTTTAGCCCTCGGCAGATTAGCTCCGAAAATACTTGAGGAGAAGGATTATGAGATGCTTCTCGTAGTCAACCGATTCAGACCCTTAACCTGTGATGCCGCTTCAACGGTTGAGGTTATGAGGGAGATAGAGTCTGCCGCAGGAATAAGGTTTACAGGTATTGTAAATAACTCGAATTTAGGTGAAGAAACCACAGCACAGGATATATTAGATTCTCTTTCCTATGCAGATAAAGTTTCTGCCGCCTGCGGATTACCCGTTTTTTTAACAACGGTTAACGAAAAATTATATAACAGCCTTGAGGGTAAGGTAGAAAACCTTTTCCCCCTAAAGCTGCAGGATAAAATCAAATAAATGGGAGTGTTTGATATGGCTAAATTAACATTTAAAACCGATAACTGTAAAGGCTGCGGACTTTGCGTTAATGTTTGTCCTAAAAAGGTTTTGCAGTTAGCGGAAGATAAAATCAACAAGAAGGGACATCATCCCGTTGAGGCAGTAAACGAGCAGGACTGTATCGGTTGTGCTTTCTGCGCAACAATGTGTCCCGATTGCATAATCAAGGTAGAAAGGTAGTGTAAAAAATGGCAGATAAGGTTTTAATGAAGGGTAACGAAGCCATTGCAGAAGCGGCTATCATCGCAGGCTGCAGACATTACTTCGGATATCCCATAACCCCTCAAACAGAAATTGCCGCTTATATGGCAAAGAGAATGCCTAAAATCGGTGGTTGCTTCTTGCAGGCTGAAAGTGAAATTGCGGCTATAAATATGGTTTACGGTGTCGCTTCAACAGGTCTTAGAGTTATGACCTCCTCTTCAAGCCCCGGTATATCCTTAAAGGGTGAGGGACTTTCCTATCTTGCAGGCGCAGATTTGCCCTCACTTATTATAAATGTACAGCGTGGAGGCCCCGGTCTTGGCGGTATTCAGCCCTCTCAGTCGGACTATTTCCAGGCAACCAAGGGCGCCGCTCACGGTGACTTCCATATGATAGTTCTCGCTCCTTCCTCCGTTCAGGAGATGGCAGACCTTACCGTTAAGGGCTTTGAGCTTGCGGATAAATACCGTATGACCTCTATGGTTCTTGCTGACGGTACAATGGGTCAGATGATGGAGCCTGTATCTCTTGATTACGATATTAAGCCTATGCCTGAGAAGCCTTGGGCAACAACAGGTACCAAGATGGAGAGATTCCACAATATAACCAATTCTCTTTCCCTTGTTCCTGAGGAGCTTGAGCAGTTGAACTTTGCCCGTTACGAGAAGTATAAGACTATCGAGGAAGAAGAGGCAATGTTTGAGGAATATATGATGGAGGATGCAGAAATTTGCATCGCTGCCTTCGGTATTGCCGCTCGTGTTGCTAAAAATGCAATAGTTGAGGCAAGAAAGCAGGGTATTAAGGTTGGTATGATAAGACCTATAACCCTTTGGCCCTTCCCTAAGAAGCCCTTTGAGGCTGCTGCAGAGAAATGTAAGCAGTTTATAAGTGTTGAGCTTTCTATGGGCCAGATGATAGAGGATGTTAAGCTGGCAACCGGATGTAAGGCTCCCGTAACCCTTTGCAACCGTGCAGGAGGAATGATTCCTTCTCCCCAGCAGGTTTTAGAGAGCATTAAGGAAGCAGCTAACGGAGGTGCAAAATAATGGTAGTATTTGATAAACCCCATGCATTGGCAGATGTACCTATGCATTACTGCCCCGGCTGTACCCACGGTATTGTTCACCGTCTGGTAGCTGAGGTTATAGATGAATTAGGCATTGAGGGTAAAACCATCGGTATAGCTCCCGTTGGTTGCTCGGTAATGGCTTACAACTATTTTAACTGTGATATGATAGAGGCGGCTCACGGTAGAGCACCCGCTGTTGCAACAGGTGTTAAGCGTGCTAACCCCGAAGGTCATATAGTATTTACATATCAGGGTGACGGTGACCTTGCCTCCATCGGTATGGCAGAAACCGTTCACTCCGCCGCAAGAAACGAGAATATAACCGTTATCTTCATTAACAATGCGATTTACGGTATGACCGGCGGACAGATGGCTCCAACCTCCCTTCCCGGTCAGGTAACCCAAACCTCGCCCTACGGTAGAGACGTTAACCACTGCGGTTTCCCTATCAGAGTAAGCGAAATGTTGGCAACTCTTGATGGTCCTGAGTATATCGAGCGTGTTGCAGTTAACAATGTAAAGAATGTTAAGAATGCTAAAAAGGCTATCAAAAAGGCATTCCAGAACCAAGTAGAGGGCAAGGGCTTCTCTCTTGTTGAGGTTATTTCAAGCTGTCCCACTAACTGGGGACTCACTCCCGAAAAGGCACTTGAATGGATAGATGAAAAGATGATTCCTCACTATCCTTTGGGTGTTTATAAGGATAGAAGCGCCAAGGAGGTAGAATAAAATGAAAACAACAAGCTTTTTATTTGCCGGATTTGGCGGTCAGGGTATACTTTTTGCAGGTAAGTTCTTGGCATATAAGGGACTGCTTGACGGTAAGCAGGTAAGCTGGCTTCCTTCCTACGGCCCCGAAATGCGTGGAGGAACAGCAAGCTGCGGTGTTATCATCAGTGATACACCCGTTGGCTCTCCTATTGTTTCAAACCCGGATGTTTTAGTTGCTATGAATCTTCCTTCTCTTGATAGATATGAGGATGCAGTAGTACCCGGCGGTATAATATTCGTTGATTCAACCCTTATTGAGCGCAAGGTTAAGCGTGATGATGTTAAGGTTTATTATATTCCTGCAACCAAGCTTGCAAGTGATAATAAAACTCCTACTCTTGCCAATATGATAATTGTAGGTAAGGTTTTGGATGCACTTAATGATTTCCAAGAGGAAAGCGTTGTTACTGCACTCAAAAAGGTTATTTCTGCTAAGAGAGCAGATATGTTGGATGTAAACCTTAATGCGATGAAACTCGCTATTGAGAATTAAGTATTTTCAGATTTAAAGGAGAGGTTAGTATGATAGATATCAGAATAGAAAAAACAACAGCTCCTAAGGCAAAGCCCGATAGCTCTACCTTAGGCTTCGGCAAAATTTTTACCGACCATATGTTTATTATGGATTATTCCGCAGATAAGGGTTGGTATGATGCAAGAATAGTTCCATTTGAGAATATTTCTCTGCATCCCGCTTCAACCGTTCTGCATTACGGCTCCGAGATTTTTGAGGGACTTAAGGCCTATCGCCGTAAGGACGGTAAGGTTCAGCTTTTCCGTCCTATCGAGAATATCCGCAGAATGAATAATTCTGCTGAAAGACTTTGTCTGCCACAGATTCCCGAAGAGGATGCAATGAAGATTTTAGAAACCTTTGTATCGGTAGAGCAGGATTGGACTCCTTCGGCTGAGGGAACATCCCTTTATCTTCGTCCCTTTATGTTCGGTAATGATGAAACCTTGGGTGTTCACGCCGTTCATAATGCAAAGTTTGTTATAATTGCTTCCCCCGTTGGCAGCTATTATAAAGAGGGTATTAACCCCGTTAAGATTATGATTGAATCTGAGGATGTAAGAGCCGTAAGAGGCGGCACAGGCTATGCTAAGTGCGGCGGTAACTATGCCGCAAGTAACAGAGCAGGTGAAAAGGCTGAAAAACAGGGTTATTCTCAGGTACTCTGGCTTGACGGCGTTGAGAGAAAGTATATCGAAGAGGTTGGCGCCATGAACGTTATGTTCAAAATCGGCGATGAAATCGTAACTCCTATGCTTTCTGGCTCAATTCTCCCCGGTATTACCCGTAAATCCTGTATAGAAGTACTTAAGGGCGAGGGCTATACCGTAAGCGAGAGATTGCTTAGCATTGATGAGCTGGGCGAGGCTCTTCATAACGGTACTCTTAAAGAGGCTTGGGGTTGCGGAACAGCAGCTGTTGTTTCCCCCATCGGTGAGCTTCTTTATAAGGGTGAAAAGTTTGTTATCAACAACGGCGAAATAGGTGAGGTAACCCAGAGCCTTTATGATACCTTAACAGGTATTCAGTGGGGCAAAATTGAGGATACCTTCGGTTGGACTTATGAAATTAAGTAAAGGAATATAGCAATAGTTCAAGAAACCGTGGATGAGATTTTAGGTTTATAATAATAAATTAAGACGGCGATTAATCGCCGTCTTTTCGTTTGTATAACGAAAACCACGCGACTATCGCGTGGTTCAAAAAAGGTTAATCGATGAACAAAAAAATTAGTTGTGCTCTGCCTACCTTGCCTAAAGGGAGGTGGATTTTGCGCAGTAAAAGACGGAGGGATACAAAAACCAAATTTTGCAAAAATAATAGGCATCCTCCCACCGTTAACACGGTCCCCTCTTTTAGACAAGGAGGACTTTTAATTTTACACTGCATTCCGTCGTGCTTTATTTTGTAATAAGTATTAAATCGCTGATAAACACAAATTGCTTATATTTCAAACTTCTGCAAATAAGGAGTGAGGGAAGGGCAATGCTCGGCGCAATAGTATTGCTTTTTTAATTTAAAGGTTAATGCAAAAGAAGTTTTGGATTTTTGCGCAACTCACTGGGTGTAATACCTCTATGTTTTTTAAATGCTTTATTAAAGTTAACCGTATTGTTAAAACCGCATTGCAAGGCAATATCAAGCATAGATAAATTTTGCTTTTTAGAGCAGATAAGGCGAGTGGCTTTTTCAATGCGCCTTGCTGTGATATAATCCCAAAGAGATATGCTGTTTAATTTTTTGAAAATATTACTGAAATAATTGGGACTTAATCCTGCAATTGATGCTATACTGTTTAAAGTGAGCTTATCACTAAGATGCTGTTCGATATAATCGTAAACTGATATAATATCAAAATTAACTTTATGTATATCTGTGGGGGCACTGTAATTATGGTTTCGCAAGAGATCAATAAGAATTAAATGAAGATGTGCTCTTACAGCCAAAGAAAACCTATCATTCTTGTTCAGAAATTCTTCCTTGATTATCCTGTGGTGATTACGCAGAATCTCTGCCTTTTTAGCCGGAATTCTATTACTAAACTGGGTTGAATGGGAAAAACAGAAATCAATATAACTGTCCGAAGAGTTTTCTGAAAAAGCTTCACTGAGATATCTCGGCTCAAAATGCAAATTGGTAATGGAAAGTCCGTCCTTTCCGGTTTTCGTAATACAGTGCACCTCACTTGAAGAAAAAATAAAAACATCTCCCGGTTCCATGGGATAAACTGCATTTTCGGTTGTATATTCACCCGAACCGCTATCAACAACGGTGATTTCAAAACGGGTGTGGGAATGGTTTATAAACGGGCGGATACGCGTGTCTATATGGATACTCCACATTTTAAGAAGCGGATTTCCGTTTTGTAAAAGTATTTCTCCAATGGAATTAATCATATAATAGCCTCAAATCGTAATATAGTTTTTATTTTCCGTAATATATTTGATGATTTTGCATATTCAATAGTAATATAATTATAATATACTATAAAATGTTGCAAGTCAACCGGAAGGAGAAAATTTTATGAATTATTGTTCCAACCCAACAGATTTAAAAATTACGGATATGCGCTTTGTGGATATTGACGGCGCACCTAAGAGATGTACAATACTTCGAATTGATACAAATCAGGGTATCAGCGGCTTCGGTGAAGTAAGAGATGCATCTTCTAAGACCTATGCACTTATGCTTAAGAGCAGAATTATAGGAGAGAACCCTTGCAATGTAGATAAAATATTCCGAAAAATAAAGCAGTTCGGCGGCCCCTCCCGTCAGGGCGGTGGAGTTTCGGGTATTGAAATTGCTCTTTGGGACTTAGCAGGTAAGGCATATGGTGTGCCATTGTATCAGCTTTTGGGCGGAAAATTCCGTGATGAAGTTCGTGTTTACTGCGATACCGATGTTGACGGTAAGCATACGGGACACGATATGGGACTAGCACTCAAGAAGAGAATGGATATGGGCTTTACCTTTTTAAAGATGGACCTTGGTATAGGCTTACTTCTCGATGAGCCGGGCACACTTAATGCGCCTTTAGGTTTTATTGATGATATGAAAAAATATGCTTCCCATATTCTTAATGTTCAAGGCGGCAGTGTTACTTCGGATATGGTTAAGCACCAAAAGAGTTATTCTATTGTTACCACTGCACATCCTCATACAGGTATCCACCTTACCGAAAAGGGACTTGATTATCTTGAAAACTATGTAAAAGAGGTAAGAGAGGTTATCGGTTACGAAGTTCCCCTTGCAATCGACCATTTTGGTCATATCTGTGTTGAAGATTGCATCCGGTTTGCAAGGAGAATGGAGCCGTACAACCTTGCTTGGATTGAGGACATGGTTCCTTGGATGTATACCGACCAGTACGTTCGTCTTAAAAACAGCACCACTATCCCTGTATGCACAGGCGAAGATATTTACCTCAAAGAGGGCTTTGAAACCCTTATGAAAGCAGGGGGAGTATCTGTGATTCACCCCGATATTTTAACCTGCGGCGGCGCATTGGAGCTTAAAAAGATAGGCGACCTTGCTGATGAATACGGTGTTGCAACTGCAATACATATGGCAGAAAGCCCGGTTGCTTGTCTTGCCGCTGTTCATACGGCTGCTGCAATGCATAATGTATTAGCTCTCGAATTCCATTCGGTTGATGTTCCTTGGTGGGCAGATATTGTAACAGGAATTAAAAATCCGCTATTTGAAAACGGATTTATCAAAGTACCCGAAAAACCGGGACTTGGTTTCGATGACCTTAATGAAGAAGTTATTAAGCAGCATATAAACCCCGATATCCCCGGTTATTTTGAGCCCACAGATGAATGGAATAAGGAATTTTCAAACGATAGAATTTGGAGTTGATTTAAATGCATTTTAACGATAGAGAAAGTATTATAGCATTAACACCTCTTTGGAAAGGTGAGCGTTTACCCGACGGCAGACCGAAGGTAGAGGATAAATATCTTGATGCACTTTACGGAATGACGCTTGAAGAGGTTTGGAAGCCGATATTCGTGCTTGGTTATGAGCATCAGTTTGTAGGTGGCGGAGAAAACCCGATGCACACATTACATAACGATGACAGAAAGCTTGTGGGCCGTGCTGTTACTTGTACCTATTGTCCTACACGTCCTGATTTGCATGATGTTCAGTTTGCAAGGGGTGCCGAAGACGGACTTCAGGGCAATTACAATCAATGGGTTATAGACCACCTTTATGAGCGTGATGTTGTTGTTTGCGATATGTACGATAAAATTTATAAGGGCACATTTTTAGGCGGTAATCTTACAACCGCACTTCAAAAGCATACAAAAACAGGCGGCGCTGTTGTTTGGGGAGGCATTCGTGATATAGAACAGATGAAAAAGGTGCCCGATGTTCAGGTTTATTACAGAGGTATCGACCCCACACCAATCCGTGAATTTGTTATGAAGGATTGGAATGATATCACAAATTTCGGCGGTGCAGTTTGTCTTCCCGGTGATATTGTATTTGGTGCAGGCGGTGGTGTACTGTTTATACCGAGCCACCTGGTTGCCGATGTTGTTGAGGGTGCTGCGAAAACTCACGTTAAAGATGATTTCGGTTTTGAAATGATTTGTCAGGGCAAGTTTACTACTGCACAGATTGACCGCAATACTTGGAGCGAAGAAATGCTGGATATGTTGGTTGAATGGATTAAAACAGACCCAAGAGGCGAGGAATACCGCGACCTTGATTGGTCTAAGGAATATGACCTTGCTCGTAATGGCGACCCCAACGATACTCAGACTGCATTATAAGAGGTGGCATATATGTTTGATTTAACAGGTAAAAAGGCATTGGTAACGGGCTCAACCCAGGGAATAGGTGAGGCAATAGCAAAGGCACTTTATGAGGCGGGTGCAACGGTTTATATCAACGGTGCAACAAGCTTTGAGAAGTGCAAAAAGGTAAGCGATGCTTTAGGTGAAAGAGCTATCCCTGTGGTTTGCAATCTTACGGATAGCGACTGTGCCGAAAAACTTTATGAAGTAACGGGCGATGTTGATATGTTAGTGCTTAATGCATCTGTTCAGTACCGTAAGGCGTGGGACGAAATAACAGGTGAAGAGTATGAAACTCAGATGAACACAAATTTCCGTTCCTCACTATTGCTTATTCAAAAATATGCTCCCGCTATGAAGAAAAACGGATGGGGAAGAATAGTAACTGTTGGCAGTGTGCAGCAGTATAAGCCTCATAAGGATATGCTCGTATATGCGGCAAGTAAGGCGGCACAGATGAATATGGTAACTAACCTTGCAAAGCAGCTTGCCCCCTTTGGAATAACCGTGAATAATCTTGCTCCCGGTGTTATTGCAACACCAAGAAATGAGCAAGCTTTAAGCGATGAAAATTATGCAAAGCAAGTATATGCCGGAATACCTTGTGGCTTTGCGGGTGAAGCAAAAGACTGCGCCGGCAGTGCATTACTTCTTTGCAGCGAAGAAGGAAGATATATAAACGGTATAGACCTTGTCGTTGACGGCGGTATGAAATTGTAAAAAATATAGCACAAAATAAAAAGCACATCCAACGGAGACACTTCGTAAAGAAGTTGTCTCCGTTTTTCTATGTTAATCAAAAAAGACACTTTCTAAAATTGAAAGTGTCATAGTGGGTTTACATACTTTGAGAAAGGTGAATACTTGCCGAAAATAAACGATTGATTTTTCGGTGCGTAAAGCGATATTGCAAACTGTCGTTTGTAGCGATATTTTTTCCAAAAGGCAAAAGCGATATAAAAGCCTTTGGCTTTTACGATATTATATTCGTGCTTTTTCGCACGGTGAAGCCGTATATCGCGCGGTTTTACCGCATATCGCAAGATATATCGCTCGTGCGGAGCACGAATATAGCTTGAGGCACACTTCCTTACGGAGTGTGCCTCAAGATGTGCTTTTTATTTTATTTGTTAATGTTCAAATGTATTTATTTATATATTTTTTATACCACAGGAAAGAATCCTTTTTTATACGTTCACCTGTTTCGTAATTTATGTAAGTAAGGCCGAAACGGTATTGATATCCTTCTTCCCATTCGAAATTATCCATAAAAGACCAAGTATAATATCCTATGATATCAATTCCTTCCGATTTGGCTTTTTCAACTCCCAATAAATAACGGTTTAAGAAATCAATACGGTCAAAATCGTGTACACAGCCATCAAGAGAAACTGTATCATGGCAGGCCATACCGTTCTCGGTTATAATTATGGGTAATTTATATCTTTCATACATAAGTTTTGTTACCCAATAAAGGGCATCAGGCGTTACCGGCCAGCCAATAGCCGTTTTTGATGCGTTTGAAGAATGAGGAACACAAACAGCATTACCGTTTTTATCAATGTCATAATAATTGCCGTTGTAGCAGTTTATTCCGCAAAAATCAAGCGGCTGATATATTATTTTAAGATAGTCATTGTAATTTTTTGGAAGGAATTTTGAAATCTCTGAAAATTCGGCAGACTCAGGAAATGTTCCTTTGAAAACCGGATCGCACCACCATGCCGTGTTCCAAAACCAATAATACTTATTAAAAGAAAAGAATTCTTTATATGCAGCATCAATATTTTTTTCCGTGGAATTTACAGGAATGGCAGGGGTGGTTGCAGAGGTATATCCAACCTTGCAATCAGGTATTAATTCCCTAAGCTTTTTAACAGCCTTGCCGTGGGATAAAAGAACATTGAACGAGCAGGCAGCTAATTCTCTCATAGAAAGCCGTTTGCCCGGTGCGTGATGTCCTGTTGCATGTCCGTGTCCAATAAAAACCTGCGGCTCATTAAAGGTTATAAACATTTTTACCCGATCGCCGAAGTTTTTGGCAACAACCTCAGTATAATATTCAAACCAATCAGAGCTTTTATCATTAAGCCAACCGCCTTGCTTATCAAGCTCATAAGGATAGTCCCAATGAAAAAGTGTAACACAAGGCTCAATGTTATATTTGAGAAGCTCATTTATAAGATTATTATAAAAATTTATACCTTTAGGATTTACCTCACCGATTCCGTTTGGTAAAATTCTCGGCCAACTTATTGAAAATCTATATGAGGTTACTCCCAATTCTGATAATAGCTTGATATCTTCCTTGTATTTATGATAATGGTCGCAGGAAACATTTCCTGTGTCTGAATTTTTAATAACGTTGGGCCTTTCGCAAAAAACATCCCATACAGATAATCCTTTTCCGTCCTCAAAAGCAGCGCCCTCTATTTGATAAGAGGCTGTGGATGTTCCATAAATCATAATCAAGTTCTCCTTTGCTAATTAAATGAAAAATAATATGTTCTCTTTGCTACAGCATTAAAGGTTAAAACACCGTTTGAATAAGAAGATTCGTCCGGTGAATTCAATGGTTGCTTTGTTAGTCTTATGCGGCAGATATTATCAGCTTTGGAATATACTTTAAATTCAGTTAGCTTGCCGTTTTCCCATTTTGTATCAAAAACAAAGCCGCCGCGTGCCACAAGACCTTTAAAGTGTCCGTTTTTCAACCTTGCCCATGCGTTAAAGCGATGTGCTGTTGCCCAACCGGTTGAGCGATCCCCCCGTTCGGTAAGGCTATATTCGGCCGCTTTCAA
>JAFPAV010000039.1 GCA_017390725.1 Clostridia bacterium
ATACACCTTACCCTCATAAATAAGGGTGGGCATAAGACGGTAAATCATAGTAAGTATAAGGGTTCTTATCTGGAAACCGTCCACATCCGCATCGGTACATATTATAACCTTATTCCAACGAAGATTATTGATATCAAAGGTGGTAAGTCCCTTATTAGCCTTGGACTTAACCTCAACTCCGCAACCGAGAACCTTTATAAGGTCGGTTATGATATCACTCTTGAATACCCTTTCGTAATCTGCCTTTAGGCAGTTGAGGATTTTACCTCTTACGGGGATTATAGCCTGAAATTCTGCATTTCGGGCAAGCTTACAAGAGCCTAAAGCCGAGTCACCCTCAACTATAAAGAGTTCTCTGAGTGCCATATCCTTGGAACGGCAATCAACAAACTTTTGCACCCTATCCACCATAGAATTACTGGTTTGCAGAGTTTTCTTAAGATTTATTCTTTCCCTTTCACTTCGCTCACGGCTACGCTTATTTATAAGCACCTGTTCGGCTATCTTATCAGCCTCAGCCTTATTCTCTATGAAATAAACCTCTAACTGATGGCGGAAGAAGTCCACCATAGCTTCATATATAAAGCGGTTGGTTATAGCTTTTTTGGTCTGATTTTCATAGGAGGTGATGGTTGAGAAAGAAGAAATAACAAGAACAAGACATTCCTCCACATCCGAGAAGGTTATCTTACTTTCGTTACTCTTGTATTTATTAGTCTGCTTGATATATGAATCTATCTGAGCAACAAAGGCGCTTCGTACCGCCTTTTCGGGAACACCGCCGTGCTCAAGCCAGCTTGAGTTATGGTAATATTCCTTGAGTAAATGACGGTTACTAAAGGTAAGCGCCGCATTGATTTTAACCTTGTACTCAGGCTTGTCCTCACGGTCACGACCCTTGCGCTCGGTATTCCATACCTGCACCGAGGTAAGCTTTTCTTCTCCTACAGTTTCCTCAACATAATCCTTGATACCGTTGTTATAAACAATTTCCTTTTCAACAAGTCGATTTCCTTGCTGTTCACGGAAAATAAACAAAAGACCGTCATTAACAATAGCCTGTCGCTTTAATGTATCAATAAAATATTCCGTTGGGATATTTATATCGGTAAATACATCTATATCGGGCTTCCAACGGGTTTTAGTTCCCGTATCTCTGCCTGAATAGGGCTCCTTTTTAAGTCCGCCTACATTGTAGCCCTTTTCAAAATGAAGGTTATATTTAAAGCCGTCACGCTTAATCTCAACATCCATATACTCGGAAGCATACTGGGTTGAGCAAAGACCCAAACCGTTAAGACCTACGGAATATTCGTAATTAGCGCCGTCATTAGTATCATATTTACCACCTGCATACAATTCGCAGTAAAGCAGCTCCCAGTTAAAGCGCTGTTCCTTATTATTGAAGTCAACGGGGGCGCCTCTACCGAAATCCTGCACCTCAATAGAGCCATCGGTATATTTTGTTACAACAATTTTTTTACCGTAGCCCTCTCGTGCCTCATCTATTGAGTTGGAGATAATTTCAAATACGGAATGCTCGCAACCGTCAAGCCCATCCGAGCCGAAGATAACTCCCGGGCGCTTTCGCACCCTATCGGCGCCCTTAAGCTGACTTATACTTTCGTTACCGTATTCGGTGTTAACCTTAGCCATTACACTACTCCTTAGAAACAAAAATATTCATTATATATTATATACTATATATTGTGGTTTCGTCAAGATTTTCCAGCGGTATATCCCCCAATTTTTGTGGTGTTTTATGTCGAAATATTACACATAGCATAAAAAAGCACCGATTTTTATAATCGGTGCTTTTTAAAGTTTTATCTTTCTTCTCTGAAATATGCAAGTCCAAGACTCTGAGGAGGCTGATGTTCTCTCTTTTTACGCATGCTCGTAATAATAAGAACAACGATTGTTACAACATAAGGCAACATCTTGAATAGCTCCTGTGTTTCTGTTCCAAGACCTTGAATATAGTTGTTTGCATTACATAATGCTCCGAAAAGGAAGGAGCCGAGAATTGCAACGGAGGGCTTCCACAATGCAAAAATAACAAGGGCTATAGCCATCCATCCACGGTCGCCAAAAGCGTTGTTTGACCAAACGCCGTTGGCATAAGCCATAACATACTGCAATCCGCCAAGACCTGCGATAGCACTTCCTATACAGGTTGCAACATACTTATATTTAGTAACATTAATACCCGCCGCATCTGCAGTTGCAGGATTTTCTCCCACAGAACGAAGATTTAAGCCCACACGGGTGCGGTTAAGCACGAAAGAAACAACAATAGCAATTATAATTGCAAAATATGTTAAAAAGTCGTGCGAAAGGAATAAGTCTCCAAACCAACCAAGCTTATCGGCGAAGGGAAGCTTTGCTGCAAAAAATGAGCTTGTTTTGGTAAGAGCAATGGAGGGCAATTCACTCTTTGTAATGTTTATAAGAGATGCACCGAGGAAGTTACCCAAGCCTATTCCAAGCGTTGTGAGAGCAAGACCGGTTACGTTCTGATTAGCGTGAAGCGTAACGGTTAAAAAGCTGTAAATAAGTCCCATAAGAGTTGCGCCCACAATGGCACACAATAAGGGAATAAGCACTGCAAGAAGCGGACTCATATTGGCTATATCATTTCCGCAGGAATTTTCATAAAGGAAGGAGCCAACAACGCCGCTTATAGCGCCAACATACATTATACCCGGTATACCGAGGTTAAGGTGACCTGATTTTTCGGTTACTATTTCACCCGTTGAACCGTAAAGAAGGGGCACACCAAGGAGTATAGCTCGACAAATAAATTGAATAATCATGCTGCTGCCTCCTTTTTGTGCTTAAATTTAATTGAATAGTGAATAAAGAATTCACAGCCAACCAGCATAAGAATTACAATACCTACCATTATTTCGGAGAAGGAGGAATTTAGTAATGCTGTATCGGCAACCTTTGCAACACCTAAGCGAAGAAATACCACAATAGCCGTCATAACAACCATTATAAAGGGATTGAACTGACCGAGCCAGGACATAAGAATTGCAGTAAAGCCCTGACCGCCAACACTGTTTATATTGATGCTATGGTCCTTACCTGCTACGAGAAGCATACCGGTAATACCGCATAAAGCACCCGAAATAATCATAGTGCGGATAATAACCTTTTTAACGTTAATTCCGATATAACGAGCTGTATTCTGACTTTCGCCAACTACCGAAATTTCGTAGCCCTGTTTGCTGTATTTAAGGTAAATATACATAACAACGGTAATAACCGAAACAATCATAATATTAACAAAATAATCATTTCCGCCAACCGAGGGGAAGTTACCTGCAGAAACAGGATTGATAACGTTTGAGCCACCGCCCTTTATATAAACGTAATATGCTATTATCTGGGTTGCAATATAGTTCATCATAAGGGTGAACAAGGTTTCATTTGTATTAAATGCAGCCTTGAATATAGCGGGTATTACTCCCCAGAGTGCACCTGCAAAAATACTTGTAATTGTTATAACTGCAAGCAGCACGGGATATGAAAGCTTATCCCCCAGCTCAATCATACAGATTATTGAAGCAAGGCCGCCCATTAGGGCCTGTCCCTCAGCGCCGCAGTTCCAGAATTTCATTTTAAATGCAGGGGTTAAGGCAAGAGCTAATGATAAAAGGATTACTATCTCCTGCAAATATTTCCAAAGCATGGTTGTATGGCCTTCAAAAAGACGGCCGAAAACACCCGAGAACATTATCTGATAGGTTCCGCCGAAGCTTTGACCCGTAACCACAACCGATAAAATTCCCACAAGGAAAATTGCAATTACAATTGTTGCCACACGGATAAGCCAAGCCTTCCACCAGGGCAAATCATCACGCTTAACAACGTGGAAAAGCGGTTCACGCACAGTTTTAACTGCTTCCTTTTTAGCCATTACAATCATCTCCTTGCTGCTTGGATTTCGTCATAAGAAGACCGATTTCTTCTTTTGTTGTTGTTCTTCCGTCAACAATTCCGGTTATTCTTCCCGAGCCTATTACCATAATTCTATCACAAAGCTCGGTGAGAACATCAAGGTCTTCTCCGACAAATATAACGGCAACACCTTTTTTCTTCTGTTCGTTGAGAAGATTATAAATAAGATACGAGGAGTTAATATCAAGACCTCTTACGGGATATGCCGCCATTAATACTGTAGGCGAAGCGGCGATTTCACGGCCTACAAGCACCTTCTGAACATTACCGCCCGAAAGTCTTCTTACGGGGGTTGTTGCACCAGGTGTTACAACCTCAAGGTCATCAATAATATGCATAGCCAAATCCTTAGGAGCCTTGCGCTCAAGGAACATAGATTTGCCCTTGCGGTAGCTCCTGAGCATCATATTATCAACAATATCCATATTGCCTACAAGTCCCATACCAAGTCTATCCTCTGGGACAAAGGAAAGTCTAACGCCTAATTCTCTTATCTGCATAGGAGTTTTGTTGCGTAAATCTTCCTTTTCGCCTGTTTTGGGATCATTGTAAATAATCTCTCCGTACTGCACCTGCTGAAGACCTGCAATAGCTTCCAGCAGCTCACGCTGTCCTGAACCTGCAATACCGGCAATACCGAGAATTTCACCCGAACGGGCAGTAAAGGTTATATCATCAAGAATTTTTACACCCTCACGGTTTATACATTCAAGGTCCTCAATTACCAATCTATCCTGAACGTTTTCAGGCTCACTTCTATCAATATTAAGAGAAACCTTTTTGCCTACCATCATTTCGGTAAGCTCGGCTTCACTGGTCTTAGCTGTTTCCACAGTTCCCACATATTCACCCTTGCGCAAAACAGAAACTCTATCCGAAAGGGATAAAACCTCATGGAGCTTATGGGTGATAATGATAATACACTTACCGTCATCACGCATACGGCGCAAAATATTGAATAGCTTTTCGGTTTCCTGAGGAGTAAGAACTGCCGTAGGCTCATCGAGAATGAGAATATCGGCACCTCTGTAAAGAACCTTTATAATTTCCACCGTCTGCTTCTCTGAAACCGACATGGTGTAGATTTTCTTTGCAGGGTCAAGCTCAAATCCGTATTGCTCACTGATTTCCTTAATTTTTTCGGCGGAAGCATTAAGATTATACTTTCCTTCGTTTAAACCAAGGACAATATTTTCTGCAGCACTGAAAACATCAACAAGCTTAAAGTGTTGATGTATCATACCAATTTTATAGGAAAAAGCATCCTTAGGAGAGGTTATAACAGCCTCCTGGCCATCAATAAAAATCTGGCCTTCATCGGGAAAATAAATTCCCGATATCATATTCATAAGGGTAGTCTTTCCACTGCCGTTTTCGCCTAAAATAGAAAGAATCTCACCGCGATAAGCCGTAAGATTAACATCCTTATTGGCAACGACCTTACCAAATACCTTGGTTATGTTTTTGAGTTCTATAGCAGGTTGTTTAGCCACGATAAACCTCCGTTAAAAAAATTCTCAAGAAAGTGTTAAAAACACTTATAGCACTTTCTTCAAAATTAGTTTAAGGCGAGGGAGTCCCCCTCGCCTCAATCTGAAATTAATTTATCAGCCGTAATTTCTGTCAAGAAGAGTGATGCCATCAATTTCAACATCGAAATAAGGAGCTGAACGGTGCTTTGATTCATAGAATACTCCGTTCTCGATAGCTTCGGTATCCTTTTCGAAGTTAGCATCGGTATCAACATCAGCAAGATAGCTTTCAACTGCCTTGCCGCCTACTGTGAAGTTAGCGGTATCAAATACGTTGATAGAACCGTCAAGAAGCTTAGCCTTAACATCGGCAATCTTTTCAGCAGTGCCTTCAGCAGCAGCCTTCTCGTTGATGTCGGTAAGAACAACGGAACCGGTCTCAATAGTACCTGTCCAGTCAGTGTCGATTTCTTTACCGTTCTGAACGCATTCAATCATATACTTGAAGTAAGGAGTCCAGTCGATTCTTGAAGAAACGATGAAGGTGTTGGGGCAAGCAGCAACAGTAGAACCGTTGTAGGAAACGTTGGGAACGCCTGCAGTTTCACAAGCAGTAGGAGCGCCCATAGAGTCAGCGTGCTGGCTTATAAGAACGCAACCGCCGCTGATAAGAGCCTGAGCTGCTTCCTTTTCCTTCTGCTCATCATACCAAGAACCTGTAAACTTAACATCCATTGTAACTGAGGGGCAAACAGACTTAGCGCCGAGATAGAAAGAGGTGTAACCGGACATAACCTCTGCGAAAGTGAATGCGCCAACATAACCCATCTTAGCCTTGTCAGCAGTGATTTTGCCGTCTTTAATCATCTCGTTGAGCTTCATACCTGCAGCAACACCTGCGAGGTAACGACCCTCGTAGATAGAAGCGAAAGCATTGTGGAAGTTCTTAACGCCTGCAGTGTGAGCCTGAGTACCGGTTGCATGGCAGAACTGTACATCAGGATACTTCTTAGCAGCATCGATAAGGAAGGATTCGTGACCAAAGCTGTCTGCGAAGATGATGTCACAACCGTCAACCTCAATAAGTTCAACAGCTGCATCATAGCAGTCCTTGGATTCAGGAATCTGAGTCTTCTGAGCATAATCTACGTTCATAGCTTCACAAGCAGCCTTTGCTGCATCCATGAAGTTCTTGTCGTAGGTTGACTGCTCATCGTGAAGGAAGATAAAGCCAACCTTTAAGTCAGACTTTTCTTCTCCGCCTGCGGCACCGCAGCCAGCGAAGCAAAGAACGAGCATCGCTACTGCTAAAAGGATTGCGAGTAACTTTTTCATTTTAAAAATCTCCTCTTTTTTTATTTTTATGTAAAGTTTAATTACATACTGCGAAATGTGAGCGAATCATCGCTCATCTGTTCAACTATTGCAAGTGATTCAACACGGATTCCCTGCTCACGCAAGGCATCTCCTCCGCCCTGAAAGCCCTTTTCAATAGCACAGGAACAGCCAACAACCGTAGCCCCTGCTTGTCCCACAATATCGATAAGACCGTTAAGGGCCTTACCGTTAGCAAGAAAATCATCCACAATTAAAATCTTATCGTTTTCATCCAAAAATTCACAGCTTACAACTATAGTGTAATCAACCCCATGGGTATATGAATGAACAACGGTTTTATACATTTGCCCCGAAAGATTTCCGGATTTATGCTTTTTAGCAAAAACAACGGGAACATGCATAGCAGCGGCAGCGCCCATTGCTATTGCGATTCCCGAAGTTTCAACAGTTAATATTTTAGTTATTTTTTCATCCGCAAAAATACGGGCAATTTCCTTGCCCATTTCCATTATAAAGTCAACATCAAGCTTATGATTTAAAAAAGAAGCCACTTTCAGAATGTTGCCGGGAAGAACGGTTCCCTCTTTGAGAATCTTTTCTTCTAAAGCCTTCATAAAGCGACCTCCTTATTGTTTAAAAAACTATATTAATATCTTACCATAAATAACATATATTGTCAATAAAATAATCGACAATATTCCCGGGGTTTGTACACCTTTTTCACACCGCACAAAGCATTTAAAAAAGAAAATCCCAAACCGAACCAAAAAGGTTAGATTTGGGAATGGTCGAGGTGACGGGTGACGTTGCGAGCGCACCCGGTGGGTGATTCAGCGAGCAAAAGGAAGCGCAGCGGTCGACGATTGCGCCGCACCCCAAGCGTGCGCAGAGTCGGGTACCGCAAGAGTGATGAACCCACGGCCTCTGCGTCCCGAACGCATATATATAGTTACTTTCTAAGCATTTATACTACATATAGTGGTTTTTATTCCGAAAAACTTCATCTTTACGCATCTTATTTTCACTGTTTCCACGTGTTTCAAATCTGTCCGTGGGAACAAATATGGTCGCTACAGATGCGAAGTTTTTCAGTTGCAGATACTTTACAGGATGGCTCAGGGGTGAAAAATTTCTTTTGCATTTTTCATCATAGAGAACCCGAATAAAATCTCCTTTTCGGAAAGCCTGTATTTTTCATTCAACGCCGGTCCGCAGGAGGCTGAGCCTATACCGGACACCTTGTAATCCAATCTTAGATGTATTTTACCGTCCTTAACAAGCTCATCCGTATGCTGAGCCTTAGTTAATGCAGAAATACTATATTCAGACACATTAAACTCAAATCCTTGCTCAGAGTTAAATTCGAGATTACCAATCTTCAGCATTTTTGTTTCGGTATGATTTCCATGCTCCTGAGGACGCACATAATTTACATATTCATTCTCCGCCGTACTCTCATACATACCCACAGGCGCCGCATGATGCATATCGCAGTAGTTTTCTATGGGACCTCTGCCGAAATACGAAAAAGAATTTGACTTTAAAGGTAGCTCTAACTCAAAGCCAAGTCTCGGAAGCCAAACTGCCTTGTTATTCACTCTGCCCCGCAAAACGAAATCTAATTTGCCGTTTGAAAAGGCGGAAATTTCCAAGGAATACTTAAATAACGGCAAATGAGCTATTCCGCCTATAGCACCCGAAACGATTATCCTGTTGTTTTCGATACTGCACTTATATATCTTAGAAAAAAGTATATCCAACCGCTGCTCATACCATTTTTGTGAAATATTGCCGTTATCGTTATCTGTTGGAGCACGAAAAACGGATAGACGCATTTTATCCTCCAGCTGTTCTTCGCCGTTTATAACCATACTTGTAAACGCACCGTAATGCTTGGAGAAAGTATAGGTGAAATCTAAGCCTTTGATGTATATATTTTGTTCATCCTCTGTCAGCCTCGCATTTTCAACAGTTTCTTTTTCTTCTATAACACACGGCAGCTTATGCTGTGTCTGAGCGCGAATAATTCCGTCCTTCTTTAAAAAGCAGTTAAGGTATGCGCCGTATTTGCATTTTATTTCTTTGTAATCTACAGAAATTTCAGCAGTTGTATGCGGCGGTGCAAAAACCCTTACTTCTTTGGAGATTAAGGCCTTTCCGTCAGCCTCTATTGTATATAAAAACTCACATTCCGAAAGGTCGGTAAAGTCATATCGGTTATATACTGATAAAACACCGTTTTTAAAAGCTGTTTTCATCGGCTGATATGCCGCTTTTGCCTCTAATGTTCCCGCCTTAAAGGTGCGGTCAGCAAAAACAAGACCGTCACAGCAAAAATTGCCGTCATGAATAAGCTCACCTTTAAAATCTCCTCCGTATTTGCGAACACCGTTTTCATTTACAACATGGTCTGCCCATTCCCAGATACATCCGCCTATGAGCTTGGGATATTTATCAAAGGATTCGTTATAATCCCATACATCTCCGGGACTGTTACCCATAGCATGGCTGTATTCACATTCAAATATAGGTCTGTCTATTGCATCGTCCACTGCCAGTTCCTCGTTTTCTTCTATCAAGGAATACATCCTTGAATATACATCATATCCGCTGAAATCACCGCGCCATGCGCCCTCGTTATGAGAAAGTCTTGAGGGGTCCCGCTGTTTCAGCCACTCGCTCATAAAGGTTGTGTTTATTCCCTGACAGCTTTCATTTCCTACAGACCACATAATTACCGCCGGATGATTTTTATTCACCTCTAATGAGCGCTCCATACGCTCTAAAAATTCCTTGCGCCATTCAGGTCTTCCCGCGGGCCAATGTCCGTCTGACGGTTCCCCTGCCAAACTAAATCCATGCGTTTCAATATCGTTTTCAAGCACAACATAAAGTCCTATTTCGTCGCACATATCAAGAAATTTCGGTGTGGGCGGATAATGTGATGTTCTGACACAGTTCATATTAAGCTCTTTAATAAGCTCAAGGTCATATCTTAATTCTTCGTCGGTTTGACACCACCCCCGAAATTCGCTTGTATCGTGGTGGTTAACACCGTGTAATTTTACTGCAACACCGTTTATCAGCAGCTCGAAATTTTCAGATACGGTTATCTTTCTAAGCCCTGCTTTAAGCCTGATTATTTCGCCGTTTCTTTCAAGCTCAACTGTATAAAGATACGGTTTTTCCGCATTCCAAGAAATAGGATTTTCAGGTGAAAAAGAATACCTGTTTTCAAAATTTTCTTCTGTTAACAGCTTTTTATTATCATAAATACGTACTTTAGCGCTTCCCTTTAATGAAATATCTATGGTTTTATCATTAGGTATCATTTCAATATCGGTTATATGGTCTTCAGGTCTTTGAAGAATATAGCAATCCCTGAAAATTCCGTTATAGCGAAACATATCCTGATCTTCAATATAACTGCCTACACACCATTTTAAAACCTTTGCTCTTACTGTATTGCTGCCCTCATTCACAAAGTCTGTTATATCAAACTCTGCTTGCAGATGGCTGCCCTGTGTAAATCCAACATATTTACCGTTTATATATAGAAAGGCACAAGAGCAAACTCCTTCAAAAACGAAGTATACTCTGCCCCATTTTTTCTCTAAGCTGAATTCTCTTTCATAAACTCCGCAGGGATTATCATCCGGTACATACGGAGGGTCTATAGAAAACGGATAATGGCTGCTTATATAATTAGGATTTTCGTATCCCTGAAGCTGCCAGCAGGACGGAACAGGTATACTGTCCCACTTTTCGATATCTTCAGGTACATCTATATCCCTGTTAAAAAATGCAAACCGCCATTCACCGTTTAAAAGCTTATACTCCGAAACACCCTCAGGTATATAATAGCTTCTCGGTTTCAACCTGTTTTCACTTGTTGTTTCAAACTGTTCATAAATTCGCATAAAAATCACCTTTTAAATAATAAACTTGCCCGTGTACTATAAATAATAACACACGGGCATTTCGATTTAGACTATTTCGTTGTAATAATCGCTTTTACTATCTTGCTTACTGCTTGAACTTTCAGGAGCTGAGTCTGTAGCTTCTTCTTTTGATGAAGAAATTTGCGAAGAAGAACCCACATTATTACTGCCCGAAGCTTGTTCGGAAGCTTCAGAGCCGTCCTGAATCTGAACTACCGTTCCGTCAGGCTGAGTGTCTATATCGGTTTTGCTTTCAGTTGCCTCATCAGCCTTGGAATTCAAGGCTGATGAAGTGTTTTCACTTTGCGAGCTTTGGGAGGAGGTTATCTCCTCCCTTTCGCTGCTTGTGTTTTTCTTGCTGTTCTTACACGCGGCAAGAGCAAAAACAACACAAATAATAGTTATAAAAACAATTATCTTTTTCATAGCTTAATATTCTTCTTCCAAATCTTCGGTTTTGCCATCAGTGGGAAGTTCATATCCATATGAAGCAGTACAAATCTGATATTCAAGCTCATAATAATCCTTAATATATAAAATAGGGTTTTTATACATTTTCATTGTTTGTATCTCCTTTTGCAGCTTCATAAGCCGAATTGTTAAGATAAATAAACTTAAAATATGCCGCTCTGTCATCAGTGGTTGGCTTGCTGTCACCTTTCTGACCTATCTTATCGATAGCAGTCTGCATTTCTGCTAAGGTATCGTAGCTCTCTCCCATATCGGTAAATACGCAGCTTTCACCCAAAGTATTTACCATTCTTTGTGCCAGAGTCTTTGTCACGAAGAGACAACAGGTGCTTGCCTGACCGTTTGTTACATTAGTACCATCCGTAGACGACTTTTCATTTTCGGCATAAACAATATATTCTGTGCCTTCGCTATCCTTATAGATTATATAAGGTCTGCAATCGAATAATGTTCCAAGCTTGCCCTTTGAACCGGTAACAGCTACATAATAACGGTTGTTACTATCAACCTTTACAGTATCAGCAGTTACATAAACATTGCTTATATAATCTTCTTTGCCTTCTTCAACCTTAACAGAGGTAGTAATATCTGCTGCTTTATCTGTTCTTACCTGATTAGGAACAACTACTGCACCGTATCCGGCAATGCTGTAGTCAGAGCTTTCTGTGCCGGCAATATACTCTATAGCATAGCGGAAATCAACCGCATTAACATCGGTTACCTTTTTAAGCTGTGTACCTAAAAGGCTGGGCTTAACTACAGCTTTAACGACATCTGCATACTTAACTGTGTATGTAAGCTTATCATCTACATCAATACCCATTAAAGAGTCAACCTCTGCCTGAGTATCTGCATCCGCATTATTATACGCAGTTAAAGCGGCATTGGCATTAGCCTTAACTGTGTCTGCATTTGTAGAATTAACGCTTAGAGTATCGTTTGCAATATCTGCTATGATTGAGTTTCCTGATTTAAGAATCTGAGCGCCTAAGTCGATATCAAGCTCGATATCAAACTCGGTTATCCATTCATTTGTCATAGAATCTCTTGCTCTTAAAACCATTTGGTCTTCATAGTAGAACAGATAGTAGTATGCGGAATTCTCATATCCTTGCTTGCTGTCTGCCTTACCTGATGGGGGGAGATTAAAGAAAGTAGCGTTCTTCGCATGGGTTGAATAGCCTGTGTATGCCGTCTTATTACCGAAGCTCAAATGATTATGACCGTAGAAGTAATAAACCTGACTGTAGTCAATAACCTCGATAACCTCTTTAGTACGAGGAGCAAACTCATTATAATCATAATAATCAGGTCCACAGTGATCTACAATGAATATCGGCTTACCGTCCTTAACGATTTCTTTCATAACACCCTTAAGCCAGTTAAGCTCAGCATCTTTCATTTGGCCTAAAGAAGTAAGGGCTATATAATGAATATCTCCGTCAGTAGCATAGTAATATGCAGTTGAAATCTTTCCGTCTTCTCCAGCAAGGGACTGGTTGTATTTATTAGAAGCATCTACATATTTTTTAAGATTATCAATAAATCCTTCTTCGTCATGTAAACCGCTTGTATCACCGCCATTACCGTACTTTAAGTCATGATTACCCATTGCCTGAACAACAAGCGTATTATCAGGCAAATAATTTTCATAGTAAGCAAATGCCTGCTGCTGTGCTATCGTACCCGAAGATTGACTGAGATCACCTGCATTAAGGTAGGTATCAACATTAAATCCTAATTCACCGTTTTTAGTTTCAGTTAAACGCTTTAGGAATTTTTCTTCTTCGGTTGTGGTACTGCCATTATAAACATAATCATCTGTCTTACAGATATGTGTATCACTTGCTAACTGTACCGTCTTTATAGCTTTTTTCCCTACAAGGAAACTCTCGAATGCTGATTTTAATGTATCATAAGCTGCCGATACTGTATCTGCATTTGAGCAATCGGCTTCTGCAACAACCGCTTTTGCAGTATCGAGTTTAGTATTCATACCGTCTATAGCAGACTGTGTAAATC
>JAFPAV010000001.1 GCA_017390725.1 Clostridia bacterium
AAGACCGGATATGTGGCAAACCTCAAGAGAATGGTTAAGTACATTCTGACCGTAGCTTGTGCGGTAATGAAGCTTACCAAGGAGCTTGATAATTTCGGGATGCAGACTGTGAATACCTGCATCAACCATAGCATGCTCGCCTTCCTGCTTGATTATAGCCTCAACCTCAGCGGTTGCCTTGGCAACGGTTTCTTCAATTCTTGCAGGATGTATTCTGCCATCAAGAATAAGCTTTTCAAGGGCAACCCTTGCAATTTCGCGTCTTACAGGGTCAAAGCTCGAAACGGTAATTGCTTCGGGAGTATCGTCGATGATAAGGTCAACTCCGGTGGCGGTTTCCAAAGCACGGATATTTCTACCCTCACGTCCGATTATGCGTCCCTTCATTTCGTCATTGGGGAGAGCAACAACCGATACGGTTACTTCGGAGGAATGGTCAGCAGCGCAACGCTGAATTGCCTGAACAATAATGTTCTTTGCAATCTTGTCAGCATCTTCTCGTGTCTGCTGTTCGTGCTCCATAATTTTAAGAGCCTTTTCGTGGGTGAGCTCACCGTCAAGCATCTCTAAAAGATGCATCTTTGCCTGTTCTTTAGTGAAACCGGAAATTTTTTCAAGCAAGTCCATCTGGCTTTGCTTAATGCGGTCACATTCTTCAATTCGGGCATCAATTTCTTTGGAACGGGCAGCAAGCTTTTCTTCTTTTGCTTCAAGATTATCTATCTTGCGGTCAAGAGATTCCTCTTTTTGCTGAATTCGATGTTCCTGACGCTGAACCTCACTTCTGCGCTCACGCAGGTCCTTTTCGGTTTCCTGACGGAGCTGGTGGATTTCTTCTTTTGCTTCTATTAGAGCTTCTTTTTTTCTTGTTTCTGCCGTTTTCATTGCGTCGTTTAAAATACGTCTTGCTTCGTCTTCAGCCGAGCCGATGGCAGCTTCAGCAGATTTACGTCTGTAAGCTGAGCCAAGCACAAAGCCTATAATTGCAAGCACCAAAGCAACAACGCCGAAAATGGCATATTGAACTACTGGTGGCATAAAGCACCTCCTATATAAAATCACGGAATTGTCCAAATAAAAAAATTGGAAACGGGAGCCGTGTTTTCTCCCGTGATAAAGTCGAACTTGCCGAAGCTTCGCCATAGCCAAAGCATAATACTCCAACTAGCCAAGGCAAGATCAATTACATATTGATACCATTATATAAGATATCATAGTAATTTTATCATTATATTGCCTTTAAGTCAAGAAATACATATCAATATGTAGATAATTTATTTATAAAAAAGCCATTATTTAGTATTGTTTAAAAAAATATTAAAAAACACTTTACAACTTTAGTTTGATAAAGTATAATATATACATAAATTTTTTTAGGAGAGATAATTATGAAAAAATTATTGGCAATTGTTTTATGTTTGATTATGGTATTTGCATTTGCAGGCTGCGGCGAAGCTGAAAAAATCATCGTAGCAGAAAAGGAATCTGCAGGTGAAGGCGTTGCAACAACCGAAGAAGATTTTAAGGATTATACCTACAATGCAGTTGATACTCAGGCTAAAGCATTAATGGAAGTAAGCGCAGGAACTGCTGACGCTGCTGTTGTTGACTATGTTATGTCCATTGGTTCTATCGGTGAGGGTACAGACTATGAAGACCTTGTTGTTGAGGGTGACGGATATTCCGAAGAGGAATACGGTATTGCTTTCAGAAAGGGCTCTGACCTTACTGCTAAGATTAACGAAATCATCAGAGAGCTCAAAAAAGATGGTAAGCTTGAAGAAATCGCTAAAAACTATAAGCTTGACGGTATACTTTTAGGTGATAAGGAAACCAATGCTTTTGCAGAAGCCGAAAGCGATTCCGATTATAAATATGTTATGGATAAGGGAACTCTTATTATCGGTATAACCTATTTTGCTCCTATGAACTATGAGAATGAAGATGGCGAGCTGGTAGGCTTCGAAACCGAGTTTGCTAAGGCTGTTTGTGAGAAACTCGGCGTTGAGGCTAAGTTCCAGGAGATAAGCTGGGCTGCTAAGGAAACCGAGCTTGCTGCTAAGAATATTGACTGTATCTGGAACGGTATGACAATTACCGAGGAAAGAGAAAAAAATATGAGCATCTCTATTCCCTATATGCAGAATAAGCAGGTTAAGATTGTTAAATCTAAATAATAAAAAATTTTAAGAGGTTAATATAATGTCTTTTCAGCAGGTTACATTGGACCTTGCTGTGGGATTTTTAGAAAATTGCAGGTTGTTTTTTGAAACCCTGCTTTTTTCTATCCCACTGGGTTTGATTATCAGCTTTTGCTCAATGTCTAAATTCAAGCCGTTGAGCTATTTAATGAAAATATTCGTATGGTGCATAAGGGGTACACCTCTTATGCTTCAGCTTTTCGTTGTTTTATATGTTCCGGGATTAGTTTTCAATATGCCTATGCGAAACAGAATGTTAGCGGCGCTTATAGCCTTTGTTATTAATTATGCCTGCTATTTTTCTGAAATTTTCCGTGGCGGAATTGAGAGCATACCTAAGGGACAGTATGAGGCAGGTCAGGTGTTGGGACTCACCAAATCCCAGATATTCTCTAAAATTGTGCTTTTGCAGGTTATAAAGAGAATAATTCCGCCTATGTCCAACGAAATAATAACCTTGGTTAAGGATACCTCTCTTGCAAGGGTAATAGCAGTGGGTGAAATATTACTCGCCGCCGAGAGATTTGCCGGCAAGGGTATAATTTGGCCCTTATTCTATACCGGCGCATATTTCCTCATTTTCTGCGGTGTTTTAACCCTTCTTTTCGGTTACATAGAAAAGAAAATGAGTTACTTTAATTAGGGGGTGAAAGGTTAATGTCAGTTTTACAGGTAAATAATATAAAGAAAAGCTTCGGTAAAACCGAGGTTTTAAAGGGCATCAGCTTTTCACTGGAAAAGGGTGAGGTTTTATCCATAATAGGCTCCTCGGGCAGCGGTAAAACAACACTGCTTCGCTGTCTTAATTTCCTCGAATTCGCCGAAAACGGCACAATTGCCATAGGCGATAAGGTTATTTATGACGGTGCGGTAAAAAAGAACTTGAGTGATTCGGAAATAAGAAAGAACAGACTGCATTTCGGTCTTGTTTTTCAGTCCTTTAATCTTTTCCCTCAGTATAATGTTTTAGAGAATATAACTCTTGCTCCGAATTTGCTTAAAATGGATACTCCCGAAAATAACGAAATTCATGCAAAGCAGCTTATTGAAAGGGTAGGGCTTACCGAGAAGACCGAAAGCTATCCCTGTCAGCTTTCGGGCGGTCAGCAGCAACGTGTTGCAATTGCGAGGGCGCTGGCACTAAAGCCTGATATACTTTGCTTCGATGAGCCAACCTCTGCTTTGGACCCCGAGCTTACCGGTGAGGTTTTAAAGGTAATCAAGGGACTTAAGAGCAAGGACAGCACCATGATTGTTGTAACCCACGAAATGGAATTCGCAAAAAATGTTTCGGATAAGGTTATCTTTATGGCAGACGGTGTTATTGAGGAGATGGGAACTCCACAGGAAATCTTCGAAAACCCAAAATCCGAAAAAACAAGAAGCTTTTTAAGTAAATCCTTAGAGGAGATTTAATAAAATGCGAAATTCAAAGGTAAATGGTGAAATGTTAGCCGATTTGTTCGGCGTTATATCATCCATTAAGGATGAAAAGGAATGTGAAGCGTTGCTTCGGGATATGTGTACCGATAAGGAAATAGAAAAAATGGCGCAGCGCATCGCTGCTGCAAGATTACTGCTTGAGGGTAAAACCTATAACCGTATAATAGAAGCAACCGATATTTCCTCGGCAACCTTAAGCCGTGTTTCACGGGCTTTGCAGTATGGAAAAGGGTATAAAAAGATTTTAAAGTAATATACTTGAAAAGATAAACATTAAATAATATAATATAATATATAGGCTATATTATAAACCGAACGGAGCGATTTTATGTCAGTTTTAGTAACAGGCGGAGCAGGATATATAGGCAGTCATACCTGTATTGAAATGCAGAATGCAGGATATGATGTTATAGTTATAGATAATCTTGATAATAGCAGCAAGGAATCCTTAAAAAGGGTAGAGGCTATAACGGGTAAGGCTGTTAAGTTTTATGAAAATGATGTAAGAGATAAGGATGCTCTTAGAAAGATATTCACCGAAAATAAAATTGAGGCTGTAATTCATTTTGCGGGCTTGAAGGCTGTGGGTGAATCGGTAAGAGAGCCTATGATGTATTATAATAATAACCTTATAAGCACGATTGCCCTTATTGAGGTTATGACTGAATTCGGTGTAAAGAAGTTAGTTTTCTCTTCCTCTGCAACGGTTTACGGTGTTGCAACCGAAATGCCTCTTAAGGAGGGTATGCCAACGGGAGCTATAAATCCTTACGGCAGAACAAAGCTGTTTATAGAGGAAATGCTTCGTGACCTTTATGTTGCGGACAGTGAGTGGAGCATTGCCTTACTTCGGTATTTCAATCCCATCGGAGCTCATAAGAGCGGAACGATAGGTGAGGACCCCAAAGGAATCCCCAACAATCTTATGCCGTATATTTCTCAGGTTGCGGTAGGTAAACTTGAAAAGCTCCATGTTTTCGGTAATGACTATAAAACGGTTGACGGAACGGGAGTAAGGGATTATATTCACGTTGTAGACCTTGCTATAGGCCATGTTAAGGCTATTGAATGGGCGCTTGGAAACAAGGGTTGTGAGGCTATAAATTTAGGCACAGGTAACGGCACAAGTGTTTTGCAGCTTCGAGATGCATTCGTAAAGGCTTCAGACGTGCAAGTACCTTATATTATAGATCCTCGCCGTCCTGGCGATCCGGATGAGGTTTATGCCAATGCCGATAAAGCGGCCCAACTGCTTGGTTGGAGAGCCACAAGAGGAATTGAAGAAATGTGTGAGGACTCTTGGCGTTGGCAGAAAAACAACCCTAACGGTTATGAAAAATAAAAAAGACGGACTTTTAAGTCCGTCTTAATATCCGCCTGTGGCGCAGCTGGATAACGCAGCAGATTCCGATTCTGAAGAACGGGGGTTCGAATCCCTTCAGG
>JAFPAV010000040.1 GCA_017390725.1 Clostridia bacterium
AAAGCTGAATGTTGTTCTTACCAATATATCTCTTTGCATCTGCTGCAAGGTGCTTATCGAGCTCTTCGTCTGACCACTGGCAGTTGATAAGGAATACACCGCCGGGCTTAACGTCGTTAACCATCTTGTAACCCTTGATTACATAAGAGGGGTTGTGACAGGCAACGAAGTCAGCCTTATTTATATAGTAAGGACTCTTGATGGGCTTATCGCCGAAACGAAGGTGGGATATTGTTATACCACCAGTCTTCTTAGAGTCATACTGGAAGTAAGCCTGAACATACTTGTCGGTATGGTCACCGATAATCTTGATGGAGTCCTTATTAGCGCCAACAGTACCGTCACCGCCGAGACCCCAGAACTTACACTCGATAGTGCCTTCAGCTGCAGTGTTAGGAGCAGCCTCTTCATCGAGAGAAAGACCTGTAACGTCATCCTTGATACCGATGGTGAACTGTGCCTTAGGCTCATCCTTAGCAAGCTCATTGTAAATAGCAAAGATGCTTGAAGGAGGAGTATCCTTAGAACCAAGACCATAACGTCCGCCGATAACCTTATCAATCTTTCTACCTGTAGCTGCAAGTGCAGTTACAACATCAAGATACAAAGGCTCACCGAGAGAACCGGGCTCCTTAGTTCTGTCAAGAACAGCAATCTTCTTAACGGTAGAAGGAATAGCTTCAACCAACTTTTCAGCAGAGAAAGGACGGTAAAGGCGAACCTTGATAAGACCAACCTTCTCACCCTTTGCGGTAAGATAATCAATAACCTCTTCTGCAACGTCACAGATAGAGCCCATTGCTACGATTACACGCTCTGCATCAGCAGCGCCGTAGTAGTTAAAGAGCTTATAGTCGGTGCCGAGCTTGGCATTAACCTTATCCATATACTCCTCAACGATAGCGGGAACTGCATCATAATACTTGTTGCAAGCCTCACGGTGCTGGAAGAAGATATCTCCGTTTTCGTGAGAACCACGCATTACGGGACGCTCAGGATTGAGCGCACGCTTACGGAATGCCTCAACAGCATCCATATCGCACATTTCTTTAAGGTCTTCAAAATCCCAAACCTGAATCTTCTGAATCTCATGGGAGGTGCGGAAACCATCAAAGAAATTAAGGAAAGGAACACGTCCCTTGATAGCTGCAAGGTGAGCAACTGCGCCAAGGTCCATAACTTCCTGAGTATTTGTTTCAGCGAGCATAGCAAAACCGGTCTGACGGCAAGCATATACGTCGGAATGGTCACCGAATATGTTAAGAGCGTGAGAAGCAACGCAGCGTGCCGATACGTGGAACACGCAGGGTAAAAGCTCACCTGCAATCTTGTACATATTGGGGATCATAAGTAAAAGTCCCTGAGAAGCTGTGTAGGTGGTGGTTAAAGCACCGGCTGCTAATGAACCGTGAACTGTACCTGCAGCACCTGCTTCGGACTGCATTTCGGAAACCTTAACGGTTGTGCCGAAAATGTTTTTCAAGCCCTGAGCCGACCACTGATCAACATAGTCTGCCATAGGACTGGAAGGTGTAATCGGATAAATACCGGCTACTTCAGTAAACGCATAGGATACGTGAGCAGCAGCATTATTTCCGTCCATCGTTTTGAATTTTCTGGCCATTGAAAATTCTCCTCCTAAAATAATAATTTGTGAGTCTTAGGTTTCTTATTCTGAAAACAAACTCATACGCATATAATAATAACACTTTTTTCTCAATATGTAAACACAAAAAATTAAAAAATTTATATAATTTTTTTATTAATAATTACCTATAACACGAAATTTCCTTAAATAAGTCTTTTGTACAATCCAAATCTTTACAGCATAGCATAATAAAAAGGGAGGAAAATATATGAAAATTATATCCTTTGACAGAGCCGCTGCCGTAAATTATGCTCGTCGTTGGGCTCTTGGTAGAAATCCTGCTTATTATGATTTTGAAAATGTTGGAGGAGATTGCACCAACTTTGCTTCTCAATGCCTTTTTGCAGGAGCAAAAATTATGAATTACAAACCGATTTTAGGTTGGTACTATAACTCCTCCTCTGACCGTACACCGTCTTGGAGCGGCGTTGAATATCTTTACAACTTTCTTACTAATAATAAATCAATAGGCCCTTTTGGGCACATAGTACCCGAAAAAGATGCAGAAATAGGTGATATAATTCAACTGGGGGCCAATGACCGTGGTTTTTATCATTCCCCCGTTATTACAGCAGTATCCCCCTTTATTCAGGTAGCGGCTCATACTTTTGACGCATTGGACCGTCCGCTTTTTACCTATAATTACGAAACGATACGCTTCATCCATATTGACGGCGTTAGAATTTGGTAAAAAATGAAAACTTTACTCGTATAGTATTGATATTTGTACCTTTACGAAGTATAATATATAAGTATAATTATGTAAATTGGGGGCATTTAGATGGACTGCAAACAATTTTTTGAACATATAAAGGGTAAAAAAATCGCTATGTGTGGTATTGGCGTTAGTAATACTCCCTTAATTCTCGATTTTCTTTCAAAGGGAGCAAGGGTTTTTGCTTGCGACAAGCGAAGCCGTGAGCTTATAGGCGAAATGGCGGATAAGCTTGAAGCTGCCGGAGCTGAACTGAGACTGGGTGACGATTATCTCAAAAATCTTGAGGTGGATATAATCTTCCGCACTCCCGGAATGAGCTTTAATCTGCCTGAACTTGAATCGGCAAGAAAAAGAGGTATTGCGGTAACAAGCGAGATGGAGGTGTTTTTCGACCTTTGCCCTGCTACAATTTTTGCCGTAACCGGCTCTGACGGTAAAACCACCACAACAACCCTTATAGCAAAGATGCTTGAAGCAGAGGGTAAGAAGGTATTTGTTGGCGGTAATATTGGTAAACCCCTATTGCCCGAAATAGAAAATATCACAGCCGATGACTTTGTTGTTGTTGAGCTTTCCTCATTTCAGCTTATTTCTATGAGAAAGAGCCCCGATATTGCGGTTGTTACCAACGTTGCGCCTAATCATCTGGATGTCCATAAGGATATGGATGAATATGTTGAGGCTAAGAAAAATGTTCTTTTGCATCAGAATGCTTTTTCAAGAACAGTACTTAATGTTGATAACGATATAACCAAGGATTTCCGCAGATATGTGCGTGGTCAGAGCTTGAGCTTTAGTATGGAAGGTCCCATTAAGAACGGAGCCTGGCTTGATAGTGACGGTACTCTCCATATGGCATACAGAGGAATTGATGTTCCCGTTTTACACAGAGATGATATCACCATTTTAGGTGACCATAATGTTGCAAACTATCTGGCCGCTATCGCTGCCGTTTGGGGTTATGTGGGCACAGATACTATAAACAAGGTTGCAAAGGAATTTGCCGGAGTTGAACACCGTATTGAATTCGTAAAAGAGATAAACGGGGTTAAGTATTTTAACGATTCAATAGCATCAAGCCCCACAAGAACCATTGCAGGACTAAAAGCCTTTAATCAAAAGGTTATGCTTATAGCAGGCGGCTATGATAAGCATATCCCCTTTGAGCCTTTAGCGCCCTATCTTGTAAAAAAGGTTAAAAAGCTATATCTTTGCGGTCATACCGCCGAAAAAATAGAAAAGACTTTGACCGAATACGAGGGATATAACGGCTCCCCTGAAATTATCCGAGTTGAAGATTTAGAAGCGGCAGTACTTGCGGCCCACAAGGATGCCGTAAAGGGCGATATAGTAACCCTTTCTCCCGCCTGCGCCAGCTTTGATGCATTTCCTAACTTTGTGGCTAGAGGAAATTATTTTAAGGAATTGGTAAATAAACTCTGATGAACATTAAAGAAACACTATTTTCACTTTCAAATGCAGTAAATGTTGGGAATCTTCACGAGGCCTCGGATATTGCATTTGATATACTTTCGAAATACGCCGAAACCGAAAGGAAGGATAATCTTACGGTTATAGGTAAAATAAAGGGCGAAAGTGATTATACAATTATGCTTGATGCCCATCTTGACGAGGTTGCCTTTGTCGTTACAGATGTTGACGATAAGGGTTTTCTCACCGTTGCTAAATGCGGAGGAATTGACCTGAGAACACTACCTGCAAGAGTGGTTACCGTTCATGGCAAGGAGAAAATACCTGCTGTTTTCTGCAGCACCCCTCCCCATCTTTCATCGGGCGAAAAGGAATATACCGATATTGGCGAATTAAAGCTTGATACCTGTCTTGGAAGCAGTGCTAAGGATATTATCAGCGTTGGTGACTATGTTACCTACCGCCAGAAAGCAACCGCACTTAACGGAACTATTGTTACAGGTAAATCCTTTGATGACAGAGCGGGTGTAGTTTGTCTTTTAGAGTTAGCCGAGAGACTTTCTCGTAAGAAGCTTCCCGTTAGTGTTAGCTTTGTGCTTTGTGATTGGGAGGAATTGGGGCTCAGAGGCAGTAAAATTGCAAGCTTTGAGGTTAATCCCGATGAGGCTGTTGCAATAGACGTTTCCTTTGGTGACGGACCCGATATTTCCCCCGATGAATGCGGTAATATTTCGGGTGGCGCTATGATAGGCGTATCCCCTGTTTTATGCCGTGAAATTTCCGATAAGCTTTTTAATATTGCAAAGGAAAAAGGTATCCTTCATCAAGCCGAAATTATGGGCGGAAAAACAGGGACAGACGGGGATGTTATATCCACAACCCAAAACGGTGTTAAAACAGGTCTTGTTTCTATTCCCCTTCGCAATATGCACACCGATGTTGAGCTGCTTGATATAAAAGATATTGAAAGCATCTGCGATATACTGGAGCAGTATATTCTTTCGGGAGGTGTAAGCAATGGTTGATATTTTAAGACAATTATGCACCCTTGACGCCACATCGGGCGATGAAACAGCAGTAAGAAATTTTATAATAAATGAAATAAAATACTTTTGTGAATTAAAAACCGATAATTTAGGTAATATAATAGCCTTTAAAAAGGGTAAAAAAACACCCACCAGAAAGCTTATGATAGATGCTCATATGGATGAGGTTGGACTTATTATAAGCTCTGTTACCGATAAAGGCTTTTTAAAGTTTAAAACGGTGGGAGGAATTGATACCGCCGTTCTCCTCTCTCGCAGAGTTCTTATAAATGGGAAAACCTACGGGGTTATAGGTGGAAAGCCTATTCACTTAACAAGCGGTGATGAGGCTAAAAAACTACCTAAAGCCGATAACCTTTATATTGATATCGGCGCAAAGGATAAAGAAGAAGCTTTAAAAACCGTCTCCCTTGGAGATAGAGCCGTTATCTGCAGTGAATTTTTAAGCTGCAACGATAAAATTACATCTAAGGCTTTGGATGACCGCATAGGTTGTGCCATTTTAATCCAGCTTATAAAACAGGAAAGCGAATATGATTTTTACGGAAGCTTTTCTGTACAGGAAGAGGTTGGTCTTAGAGGAGCTAAGGTATCCGCTTTCTCTATTGACCCCGATTCAGCTATAATTCTCGAAGGTACAACCGCCGCCGATATTGCCGATGTTTCAAGCGATAAACAGGTTTGTGCTTTGGGTGACGGCGCCGCCGTTTCCTTTATGGACGGAGCTACTGTTTATGACAGAGAATATTATAATTTGGCACTTACAAGCGGCATTAAATGTCAGGTTAAAAGGGCTGTTAGCGGCGGAAATAACTCAGGTGCTGTTCACCTTAATAAATCGGGTGTGCGTACTGTGGCTGTTTCTGTTCCCTGCCGATATATCCACTCTGCATCCTCGGTTGCAGATATTAATGATATTAACTCTGCCCTTGCCCTTGCTAAGCATCTAATAAATAAGATTTGCGGCGAAGCTGTATGATTACACTTACAAAGGATCTAAACCCTGTAGATATTCCCTGTGCCGAGCTTATAAAAATCGGTTGTTTGTTTGATAGCTATAAGGATGATAACAGCGTTTTATTCTGGCAGCAGAATGAAAATGATGCATTAATTTCCTTTACCGACGGCAATATGATAATTTATAATCAAAATTCCGATACCGAAGAGTTAAAGGAATTTATCGATGTTATCTCTCCCTGTTGTATTTTCAGCGATTTAAATACACTTAAGGCTATTGACAGAATTCCCGATGAAGAAATATATATTTACGGCATAAAAGCGGAAAACTTTAGTGATATAACGGGTGATGAACTTTCAAGCAAGGAGCTTTATTCCCTACTTGATGTGGACGGGCTATCCTTACCCGAATACCCTTATTTTGCAGTTGATTATTGCAGAAGACTGAATTTGGGTTTTGCAAAATATTTCGGTATTTCGGGCAAATGCGCCGCGATTTCCTTTAATACAGGTAATTTTTCAATTATGAACGGAATAGCAAGTCACGAAAAAGGATACGGAAGTATAGCATTAAAGGCTATTTTAAGCAAAAATGATGGTAAGGATTTCCTCGTTTGTTGCAGAGAAAGGGTAAAACCCTTTTACGAAAAAAACGGATTTAAATTTTTATATAAAGCAGGATATTGGGTGAAAAACAAATGAATATAACAAACTTTTTTAATATTGATGAAAGACTTCTCAAGTTTAACGCTAAAGCACTCGAAAAGTGCACCGAGCAGTTTAAATTAATCGATGATATTGCTGAATTTAATCAGTTGAAAGTGCTGTCATCCTTTATAAGAAACGGAGTTAGCGAGGCTTCGATGGCGGGGTCCACAGGTTACGGATATGACGACCGAGGCAGAGATGTTTTAGAAAAGGTTATGGCGGAATGTATGGGCGCAGAGGATGCCCTTATGCGCCACAGCTTCGCTTCGGGAACACATACCCTCACCGTTGCGCTTTTTGGTATTCTCCGTCCCGGTGACAGTGTTTTATGCGTTACCGGAAGACCTTATGATACCATAACGGGCGTTTTTGGTATTGACGAGGTTACCGATGGCTCCCTTGCAGATTTCGGAGTTAAATACAATGAGATAGCATTAAAAGCTGACGGTACACCCGATATAGAAGCCATAAAAAAAGAGCTTACAAATAAAAAATATAAACTTGCATATATTCAGCGTTCAAGAGGCTATAGTCTAAGACCAAGCCTAACCATTGAAGATATTGAGGTTCTATGCAAAGCTATAAAATCTGCTTCACCCGACACCTACATAATGGTTGATAACTGCTACGGCGAATTTGTTCAGAAAAAAGAGCCCTGCGAGGTTGGAGCCGATTTGGTTGCAGGTTCATTGATTAAAAACCCAGGCGGTGGAATTGCCCCCACGGGAGGTTATATAGCAGGAACACACGAGCTTGTGGAAAAGTGCGCCGCAAGGATGACCTGCCCAGGTGTTGGCAGAGAGGTTGGGGCCTCATTAGGTCACAGCCGTGAGCTTTATATGGGACTTTTTGCCGCTCCCCATACTGTCGGCGAAGCGGTTAAAACCGCAGTTTATGCCGCAACCCTTTTTGAGCTTTTAGGCTATGAGGTAACTCCTAAAGGTGATGAAATACGGGGCGATATTATACAGTGTCTCACCCTTGGAGACGAGGCTTCCCTTGTTGCCTTTTGTCAGGGTATGCAGTCGGGTGCTCCCGTAGATTCCTTTGTTGTTCCCGAGCCCTGGGATATGCCGGGTTATACCGATAAGGTTATAATGGCGGCAGGTGCATTTACCTTAGGCGCATCAATCGAGCTTTCTGCCGATGCTCCCCTTAGAGAGCCCTATGCAGCTTGGATGCAGGGTGGTCTTAATTTCCACAGCGCTAAGGCAGGAATTCTTTTGGCGGCTCAAAAAATGCTTTCGGGCGGTACTTTAAAAATAAATTAAGAGGAAAAAAGAATGAAACAAATCCATTCAGGTGAAATTTACGAAATACTTCCCATAACCAACGGAATTATATTTTCATATAAAAAGGACGATGTTAACAATAAGGTTATCGTTGCTTATAAGATGATTTCCTTTACGGGGGGACAGTATACCGATATTGCTAAAAATATATATTTGCTTACTAAATTCGGCAGTAATTATAAATCGGTTACCGAGCATTTTGAAAATTATATAACGGTTAAATCCTTACTGCTTCCAAACGGAAAGGTTTTTCTGCTTTATCCTGACGGTAAGGCAAAGCTTTTAGACCTTGATGCTTCGGAAATATGGTCGGGAGACCTACTATACAGAGGTGCGGCACCTACCGATATTAAGCTTCACAACAACGCTTTATGGGCAACCTATGCTCAGCATAATGTTCTTGTTAAATTTAACCTCAATACTATGAGGGCTGAAATCCGTCTTGGCAATAAGAAAGGTCCCTTTAATTCACCGAAAGATATTTTTATTGAGGGTGATTGTGCTTTCATAAGTAATTCAGGCTCAAACAAGCTTATTCAGGTTAATCTTAACACCTATGATGTTTTAGATTACGAAAGCTTCGAAGAACCCGTTTATCAATATCTTTGTGTTGATGATAATAAAATCGTAATCCTTGAATCGGGATTGTATCTGATATAAAAAAAAGAGTCTTGCAAGACTCTTTTTTTAATTTATTCTTCAGGCATATCCCAGTTGTGCCAGATATTCTGAACATCATCGTTCTCTTCAAGCATATCGATAAGCTTTTCCATCTTTGTTATAGATTCTTCATCATCAAGTGCAGTCATAGTCTGAGGAACATACTGCACCTCGGCTAAGAGGAATTCATATCCCTTTTCCTCCAAAGCATCACGTACAGCACCTAAATCATTAGGCTCGGTAACGATTTCGAAAACATCACCGTCAAAACTGAAATCCTCAGCTCCTGCCTCTAAGGCAGCCTCCATAACGGTATCCTCATCCTTGCCCTCGGCTTCGATTTCGATTATACCCTTACGGTCAAACATAAACATAACCGAGCCTGACTGACCGAGATTACCGCCGCACTTATCAAAGTAATGACGCATTTCTCCTGCGGTTCTGTTGCGGTTATCAGTAAGAGTTTCCACAACAACGGCTATACCGTTAGGGCCGTAACCCTCGTATATAAGCTCCTCATAGTTGTTAGCCTCGGTATCACCTGCGGCCTTTTTTATGATACGCTCAATATTTTCATTAGGAACATTTGCTGCCTTTGCCTTTGCAATAGCATCCTTAAGCTTACTGTTTTCGTTAGGATTGGCGCCGCCTGTTTTAACTATAACGGCAATTTCTCTTCCAACCTTGGTGAAAATCTTAGCTCTTGCAGCATCGGTTTTTTCCTTCTTGCGTTTAATATTGTTCCATTTGGAATGTCCTGACATAAATAAACCCTCTTTAATTTTTTATACCCTTAAATTTTATCACAAACTGCTGTTCCATTCAAGTGCTTTTTGGCAAATTATCTCAATATCCGCCATACACTTGATTTCACCGCACATTCTTCTCAGCGTTGCCGCTCCCTCTATCCCCTTCATATACCAAGCGGTATGCTTACGGGATTCAAGAATCGCATTATGCTCATCCTTATAAATATGCATAAGTCTAATCTGCTCAAGCATAATTCGGAATCTTTTTTCAAGGCTCGGATATTCATATTCCTCACCCTTCATATATGCGTTTATTTCACTGAAAACAAAGGGATTACCCTGGGCGGCTCTGCCCACCATAACAAAATCGCATCCCGTTGCATCATACATATATTTAGCGCTTTTTCCGTCACCTATATCTCCGTTGGCAATAACGGGAACTGACACTGCCGACTTTACATCGGCTATAGTTTTATAGTCAATACCGGGAGCATACATCTGCTTTCTCGTTCTTCCGTGAACAGTTATAGCGGATGCCCCAGCATCCTCACATCGTTTTGCAAGCTCGATAGCGTTAATATTATCCTCATCCCACCCCGTTCTCATTTTAACGGTTACGGGAACATTAACTGCTTTTACAACGACTCTTACAATATCCGCCGCTAAAAGCGGATTCTTCATAAGAGCACTTCCTCCCCCGTTTCCTGCAACCTTGGGAGCGGGACAGCCCATATTAATATCTATAAAATCGGGAGAGAATTTAAGTGCCTCTATAGCCGCCTCGGCCATAACATGAGGCTCCGAGCCGAAAAGCTGTGAAGCCGCAGGCTTTTCATTTTCACCGAAGGTGAGAAGCGAAGCGGATTTTTTATCTCCGAGACTTACTCCCTTGGCACTTGTAAGCTCCCCTATTGTATATGCCGCACCGAAGTGGCGGCATATTTCCCTCATAGCCCTATCCGCAACACCCGCCATAGGAGCCAATGCGGCAAAGCCTTCAAACTCAATATTTCCTATCTTCATTTATAATAAAGCCTCCGAAAAGGTGGTTTTTAATCTTCTGATACATATTAACACATTTTTCAATTTCTTGCAATATGGGTAAAAATGCATAAATTTTTTACTTTGCGCATATTTGTGATTGTGGTAATATAAAAAAATCGCAAAATTCGAAAATTTTTTCAATTTTTTTATTGACTTAAAATAAAAATAGTAGTAAACTTTTTCTATAGTGATTTAAAGGAGGAATATATATTATGTTTAAATCAGAGTATTTACAGAGAGTTTATGCTTCAGTTGAAGCAAGAAATCCCGGTGAAAATGAGTTCTTACAGGCAGTTCGTGATGTTCTTGAATCATTAGAGCCGGTTGTTATGCAGGATGATAAATTCGAAAAGAACGGCGTTATCGAGCGTATGGTTGAGCCCGAGCGTATGATTTCTTTCCGTGTTTCTTGGGTTGACGATAACGGCACCGTTCAGGTTAACCGTGGTTACAGAGTTCAGTTCAACTCTGCTATCGGACCTTACAAGGGCGGTCTTCGCTTCCATCCATCCGTTAACGCTTCCATTATGAAGTTCTTAGGCTTTGAGCAGACCTTCAAAAACAGTCTTACAAGTCTCCCAATGGGCGGCGGTAAGGGTGGTTCTGACTTTGACCCCAGAGGCCGTAGTGACGGAGAGATTATGCGTTTCTGCCAGAGCTTTATGACCGAGCTTTCCAAGCACATCGGTGCTGATACTGACGTACCTGCAGGTGATATCGGTGTTGGCGCACGTGAGGTTGGTTATCTTTACGGTCAGTATAAGAGACTCCGCAACGAATTCACAGGCGTTCTCACAGGTAAGGGCCGTTCCTTCGGCGGTTCTCTTATCCGTCCCGAGGCAACAGGCTTCGGCGCTGTTTACTATGCAGTTGAAATGCTTAAAACCTTCGGTGAGGATATTAAGGGCAAAACCTTTGCTGTATCCGGCTTCGGTAACGTTGCTTGGGGTACTGTTAAGAAGGTTAACGAGCTTGGCGGTAAGGTAGTTACTGTTTCCGGACCTGACGGTTACATATACGACGAAGAAGGCATCTGCACAGAAGAAAAGATTAACTTCTTACTTGAAATGCGTGCTTCCGGTCACGATAAGGTTAAGGATTATGCCGATAAGTTCGGTGTTCCCTATTTCGAGGGCAAGAGACCTTGGGAGGTTAAGGTTGACGTTGTTATGCCTTGCGCTACCCAGAACGAGGTTGGTCTTGAAGATGCTAAGAACATCGTAGCTAACGGTGTTAAATACTATGTTGAGGTTGCTAATATGCCCACTACCGATGAGGCTGTTGCTTACCTTAAGGAAAACAAGGTTGTTATCGCTCCTTCTAAGGCAGTTAATGCCGGCGGCGTTGCTGTTTCCGGTCTTGAAATGAGCCAGAACTCTATGCGTTACAGCTGGACTGCTGAAGAGGTTGATGCTAAGCTTCACCAGATTATGAAGGATATCTATAAGAATTCCTGGGATGCAGCTAAGAAGTACGGTATGGAGGGTGACCTGATTGCAGGTGCAAACATTGCAGGCTTCGAAAAGGTTGCTGAGGCTATGATAGCTCAGGGTATTGCATATTAATATCGATTAAAATGTTTGATAGGCTGGCGAAATTCGCCAGCCTTTATTTTTAAAATAAAGGATAAATAATATGAAATATTTTTTGCATACAACGGAAACTATACCCGAGGGTGTAGGATTTACTCATTATGATATAACTCATTTGCTCTGGCTTTTGGGATTTGCGATTTTCGCCTTGATATCTTGTATAATTTATATCAAATCCGATGAAGTCAAACGCAGCAAAATACGAAAAATATTTGCTTTTTTACTTATTGCTGATGAGCTTTTCAAGGTTATAATGCTGATTATCGGCGGAAACTATCTGCCCTCTTATCTCCCCCTTCATCTATGCAGTATAAATATTATTCTTATTGCTATCCATGCCTTTAAACCCTCTAAGATGCTTGATAATTTTCTTTATTTTATAGGCATACCGGGGGCGGCGCTGGCTCTCCTATTCCCCTCTTGGGCAGCCCTTCCTTTAGGCAATTTTATGCATATTCACAGCTTTACCGTACACATTCTTTTGATTACATATCCGATTATGTGTCTTTCGGGAGGAGATATTATACCTAAAGCTAAAAGCTTTTTACATTGTCTTGCATTTTTACTTATCCTTGCCCTACCGATTTATATATTCAATATTTTCTTTGATACTAATTTTATGTTTCTTATGTATGCCGACCCCGGTAATCCCCTTTACTGGTTTGGCGAAAACTGGGGATGTCACCTTTTAGGAATTCCCCCTCTTATGGCAATAGTTTTCGCCGTAATGTTTGTTCCGGTTCTGATAATAAGAAAACTAAAAAAGGCATAAAAAAGGCTCTGTGGTTTTCATCAGTTCTAATACGGCTTATAGAGCTATACCTAACCGAGCTGCATATTCAGCATCAAAGGGCGGAATTAACTCCTTCTCTAAGGCGTTAGCCGTTGATTTGGGACCTTATGGTATACGCTGTAATGTTGTGTTACCCGGAACTATAAAAACCGAGCGTTGGGTTCAAATGGGCAGTAAACAAATAGTTAACGGCACCCTTACCCCTATAGGCGATATATCCGATTTTGAGGATATCGCCAATGCCGCCTTCTTCTTTGGCTCAGATGCTTCTAAAAACGTTACCGGAGCAGAGTTGATTTTGGATGGTGGCATGAGCTGTCAGCTATATCCCCAGCTTCTGAACGACCTTAAAAGAAAAATGATGTAAAATTAAAACCCCCGAATTTCGGGGGTTTTCTTTTAATTGTTAGAACCTATTGTAACTGTAGTGGTATAATAATTGCCGCCTCGGTAAATCTTTGCTTCAACCTTTTCTCCGGGGCTGCATTGCTCTATTAACTGGTCTAGCATTTCATATTCGGATATCTTAGTTCCGTCAAATTCCGTTACGATATCGCCTCTCCTTATTCCTGCAATATCGGCAGGGCTTCCATCAGCAACGCTTAGCACAACCGCTCCCGATGGATAACCATAAAAGGAAAGCACCTGAGAACTATATTTTTCACTAACGGTAATTCCAACATAGGGTTCAGGGTCGTTTTCCTTGGATATTATATCATCACAAACCTCGATAACCTTATCAATAGGTATAGCAAATCCCATTCCCTCGTATTCCTCGGAAACTATTTTTGAACTGTTTATACCCACGAGCTGTCCCTTAACATTAACAAGGGCTCCGCCTGAGTTACCTGGGTTAATGGCGGCATCGGTCTGAATAAGCTCAACATCTGAATTGCTTGAAACAACACGGTCGAGACCGCTTATAACACCGTAGGTAACGCTATCCATAAATTCAAGTCCGCCTGGATTTCCCACAGTTATAACATACTGTCCAACCTTTAGCGAATCTGCATCACCTATTTCGGCGGCGGTAAGTCCCTTAACATTTATCTTGATAACCGCAAGATCGGTGGAAATATTATAGCCAACAACCGCCGCAGTATAAGGCTCATCCGTTTCCTTATCAAGGTATACCTCTATTTTAGATCCGTTTGAAGAAATAGCATCAGCAATAACGTGATAGTTGGTTATTATATATCCGTCTGAGGAATAAACTACTCCGCTTCCCTCTCCTGTTTGCTCGTTCCCTCCACCAAAAAAGCTTATAACCGATGTGGTTGTTCGAATTCCCACAACGCTTGGCGTTACCTTTGTAGCAACGGCTTCAACCACCGATTCTGCAGTTTCATCAATATTGATACTAACGTTATTAGGTGTTAGTACAGTTCCGTTGTCGGTGTTTTGAGCCTTAAAAATATAAGGCATGGCAATCATCGAGCTTGCAGCTCCTATAACAGCAGCTAAAACCGCCGATAAAACAACTACCCCTGCGCCATATTTTTTCTTTAATTTTTTAGGCGCAGTATAATAATTATTACCGTTATTATAATTAGGTGTATATGAGCTATATGAGCTTGAATAATAACTGTTGTCTGAAGGCTCTGCTTTATCCTGAATTATTTCATCGCTTTTTTTAGTATAAAAGCCATCAGACGAAAAATCGTTTTTATTTTCCATAAATCTATCCCCATTCATACGGATTTTGATATTATAATTTTAATCACATATTTTAACATTTTTAATTCAATTATATGAACAAAAAATAAATTTTTACCAAATTATGATTATTTGTACTATCTGCACTAAGGCTAAAAGCAATACTCGAATTAAAGAAATCCTTATTTTTATACCCTGGGCACAACTACCGACAATAAATGAAAGGGCGGTAACAATAGCCGCTTCGTTTATTATCCAACCTGATTTTGTTATATAAAAGATAAGAAATAACCAAGTTAATACCGTAAAAAATACCTTTAATTGATTATTCGTATTTTTATATGAGCGCCCTATAACTAAAAGCACCAATTCGCAGAATATAAGCTGAAAAAACAGATGTATGGCACCACTTACGTTGGGCTTTATAAATAAAAGCAAATCGGGTATTAAAATGGGGTTATTTATTAACAGCAAATAAACAGGCGATATTATTACACCCACTAAAAATACCACTATTTCACTTAACTTTATGCTTTTAAATTTAATATTCATAAAAAACTCCCTTTTGGCTAATATATTATTTCCAAAAGGGAATTGTTTTATTTAAGTATGCTATCTATTTCAGATAATTTTTTAACCTCATACTTAATCTCATATTCAGTTTTTTTGCCTCTGGGATTATACCAACAAACATCAATTCCCGAATTGATTCCTCCAAGAATATCAGAGCTTGGCGAATCTCCGATTATAAGCATTTTTCCTTTGTCCTTTTCAGGGATATTTGAAATAACATAATCAAAATATTCCTTTTCGGGCTTCTGATGTCCCGCATCCTCTGATACGAAAACACCGTCAAAAAGCTCTCCTAATCCCGATTCTTTAATTCGGCGATACTGGGTTGAAGATAATCCGTTGGTTGTAGCATAAACTTTATAGCCTCGGCTTTTTAAAAGCTTTACTATATCGTGGGCTCCTTCAACAGTCTGATGCTCTAAAGAAAGTCCACAGCTATATTCCTTTGAGATTTTCTCAGGGTCTCCCTTTTCACCGTAAAGCTCTAAAAAGGACTGAAATCTGCCTGCAAAAATCGCAGTTTTAGGAATTTCTCCCCTTTCAAATCTCTCCCAATAGCTTTGGTTTATTAGAGAATAATTTTTAACCGCCTCTTCGCTACAGGGAAGTCCATTTCTTTCCAGTACCTTTTTAACCGCCGCCTTTTCTGCAGCTTTAAAATCAAGAAGAGTATCGTCAAGGTCAAAAAATATGGATGAATACTTTTTTATCATATTTTATTTGCTAAATCCTTAATGTATTCCTTAAGCTCATCCTTAACCTCGGGATGATTAAGGCCTACCTCAATATTCGCCTTAAGTATTCCGAATTTATTACCCATATCATATCTTGTTCCGCTGAAATCAACACCTATCATGCCCTTTTCCACGGCGATTTGCTTCATAGCATCGGTAAGCTGAAGCTCATTTCCTGCACCGAGGGGTGTTTTTTCAAGAATATCAAATATCTCATTGCTGAGAACACAGCGACCAAGAACCGAAAAATTAGAGAATTTTTCCGAGAGTGCAGGTTTTTCTATCATATCACTTACAGCGTATACCTTATCCTCTTTTTTCTCTACCTTTAAAGAGCTGTATTTAACGAGAAGCTCATCAGATACCTCTTTTATGCCTACAACACTCTTGCCGTATTTCTCATAAGCCTCAATCATTTCACCGATTGCAGGAACCTCGCCGATTATAACATCATCGCCGTAAAGCACTGCAAAGGGCTCATCTCCAACAAAGTTTCTGGCACGTAAAACTGCATCTCCAAGACCACGGGTTTCCTTCTGACGAAGATAATAAACGTTGCATATATTTGCGGCTCCTTGAACCTTTGCAAGCATTTCGGTGTTACCCTTTCTTTCGAGGGCGTGTTCTATTTCAAGAGAATGATCAAAATGATTTTCAATTACCTCTTTGCCACGGTTTGTGATAATAAGTACATCGGTGATTCCTGCCTTAGCAGCCTCCTCAACAATATACTGAATTGCCGGCTTATCAACTATAGGAAGCATTTCCTTAGGCATAGCCTTTGTTGCCGGCAAAACTCTTGTTCCTAGTCCCGCTGCGGGGATTATCGCTTTTCTGATTTTCATTTTAATTTCTCCTTTATCTGTTTAATAAATATATCAACAAAACTGCTCCGGAAAGCAGATTTTCAACCGTTATCTTAATTAAAATTCCTACAGCAAGCATACCTCCCGACGTGCCGCCTACAGCCGAAAGACCAAGCTTATAATATCTTTGGTCAAGCCCTGATTGCTGATATTTTCTTATTCTGTCAACACAACTGCACCTGTAAAACCAGTTTGCGAACATACCCATAACAATAGCAGTAACCGTACCTGCAAAATCGTTTATGTATTCTGCTACAGTTGCACTAACACCACCATTACTTGCAATATTCTCAATTGCCTCCAGCATTTGCTCTACAGAGGTGGATTTACTTGCATTTATAATTCCCTCTATGGCCGCTGTAGCACTGTCATATGTAACTGCACTGGTAATTCCGGCGAGTAAAACTCCTATCGCTACCAGAACAAATGCAACCTTGTACATTTTTCTGTAAAAACACCATATAGCCGAGCCAAAGGGGCCAAGAGCAAGTCCTAAAACAGCGGCAGGCCAATGCCAGGATATCTTACTTTGAGTAAGCTCCATTTTACTAAATTTACGGCAATAATAGTCAGATTTTTTGCCTACATAAAGACCTATTTGTTCCATAGGAATACCATCAATATTATCAGCGATAAAATCATCAACCTTATTTTTTTCATCGGCGTAATTACCACCAAAATCGGAAGCGGTATAACCACTGTTAGCTTCGGAATAAGTATCCTCCAATTTGCTTAAATCTGCGCCGCAGTTTTTACAGTATAAATATTCCTTTTCATTTTCAGTTCCACATTCATGACATATTCTTTTATCCATTTATATCACCAAACTCATTATTATCATAGGAAGATAATTCAGTGCTAAAATACCCACCATCATAGCAACAATATTAACTCCGCCCTTTTTACGGAAATCATAATCCTTATCTTCACTTTTTTCCTTAATTTCTTTTATAGAGCTTACAGCATATCCTTTATAGAAATAATCACCGAATATGGCTAAAACAAATCTTAAAACGGCTTCGGCTATCATACCGATTACTGCCGCTATTAAAACGCCTGAATCAATTTTTGGCAAAATATCATAAACATACTGCATCATATCAGCATACTGCACCGTTTCAACGGGGGTAAGATCATAAAGCAAACTGCTGAGCGGCATTACCAATATTGCTGCAGCAACAAGAATAACGCTGATTATAACCCCTGCTTTATACATCTTTCTTGCTAAAAGCCATCCTCCCGGGAACAGAAAAGCCATCCAATTCCAGGAAGCCTTACTCATTTTGCTTAAACAGGCAAATTTGGGGATGTATCTATGGGTGTTGGTTATAACGAATTTTTTAGCTTCATCGGCAGTTACACCCTCGCCGATATCGTAATCGGCAGGTATTCCGCCAAGGAAATCAAAACCATCAAAGCCTTCGCCAAACTTCTCCATATTTGGAGCTCCGCAGTTAGGACAGGCGTTAAGGGTTATATCGTATCTCTCATGACACATACCGCAGCTTCTTGTTCCCTCATTTCCCGAAGAAACAAAGGGCTCGGTTTTAGGCGCTCCCTGCTGTGCCCTGATAGTAGCTTTTTTAAATTGCTCTTCCCTATCATACTGCTTATCGGTTCCGTGAAGCCCAGCTAAGGCGCAGTGTCCTACTGCGCTATAACATTCTCTGTGATGAGGCGCCCCACATTCGGGACAAAAAACCACATCATCCTCCTCAAACAGATAGGCGTGGCATACAGGGCAACTCAGTCCCTCTATTTTTAAACTCATACTTTTCTCCTGTTAATACCTTGATTAAACTACTGCAGTGCGGAATTCATCCAGCTTTGAAAATACCCTTTCAAAGTATTCCTTACCGTAGTTATGAAACTGACCGTTTTTTATCATACCTCCAAGCTCCTGCTTTGTTACCCATTTTGCCTGTGCTACCTCGCTTTTCTGCAAGGTAAGCTCATCGGCAGGAGTATTGATATTTATCGCCCATACATCAAGCAAGGAATTTCTTCTTTTAATACGTGTTAATTTTTTAAGGGTGTTTTCATTGGAAGCGATACCTAATTCCTCAAAAAGTTCTCTTGAAGCGGCGGTAAATGAATCCTCACCCGAAACGGCAGCTCCGCCGGTTGCCGCCCATTCACCGGGCATCAATTTCTTACTTTCTGAACGCTTTTGAAGAAGAATTTTTCCATCATCCGATACAATCCAGATATGAACAACAAGATGATATTCACCGCTCCGCAGAATTGCCCGACCACGAAGGGTTACCTTACCGGTGGGATTTCCCTTTTCATCGATTATATCCCATTTTTCATTATACATAAATCTTTTTTACGACCTCTCCGGCATTCTTATAAATGCTGTCAGAAGGAATATAACCCCTAACCATTGAGAGGGGATAAATATTGCTTTTCTTTCCCACAACGGTTCCGGGATTCAGCACACTACCGCAACCAACCTCAACATAGTCACCAAGTATTGCACCGAATTTTTTAAGTCCCGTATCAATTTTGGTATCCTCAGTTTTAATGGTTACGAGGGTTTTATCCGATTTAACGTTAGAGGTTATAGAGCCTGCGCCCATATGCGAGCCATAGCCTAAAATGGAATCGCCCACATAGTTATAATGAGGCACCTGAACCTTTCCTACAAGAACAACGTTTTTAAGCTCGGTTGAATTTCCAACAACGCAATCATTTCCAACAAGAGCATTGCCACGGATAAACGCACAGTGTCTGACTTCCGTATTCTCTCCTATTATACAAGGACCGGTTATACTGGCACTATCGGCAATTTTTGCGGTTTTTGCTATCCAGATATTTTCACCCTTTTGCTGGTATACTCTTTTATCCAGCTTAGGACCTATTTCCTTAATATAATCACCTATATGAGGCAATACTTCATAAGGGTACTCAAAGGAACTAAGGAGCTTCTCTGAAACAGTTCCGGCAAATTCTATTAAATCAATCGTTTTTAGGTTAGGCATAGCTTTTCTTCCTTTCCAGCATAGTTATACTTTTTTAATTATACCAAATCAATAAATGATTTTCAACAATTTATATATTTTCCTATTGTAAATTTTTTATTTCTATATTATAATAAGTAAAGACCATTGCGTGCCGAAGTGTGCGAATGGGCGGGTCCTGTGCGACGGGACGCTACGAACCATGTCAGGCGGGGAACCGAGCAGCATTAAGTAGTTTTTCCTGTGCGCCGCAGTAAATCGGCTCATTCGTACACTTGGGTACGCAAGTTTTTTAATTACGAGGTGAAAAAATGGCTTATCAGGCACTTTACCGAAAATATCGCCCCAAAACCTTTTCCGATGTTATAGGTCAGGAGCATATAACCGAAACTCTAAAAAACGAGTTAGCTACAAATAAAACGGTCCATGCCTATCTGTTTACGGGGACCAGAGGAACGGGTAAAACCAGTTGCGCTAAAATTTTAGCAAGGGCTGTCAACTGCCTTCATCCTGTTAATGGTGACCCCTGTCTTGAATGTGAAGCCTGTAAATTAACCGATGAGGGTGAAAACACCGATATCGTTGAAATCGATGCCGCTTCCAACAATAATGTTGATAACATCCGAGACCTCAGGGATCAGATTTCCTTCACTCCTACATCTTCAAAATACAGGGTTTATATAATAGATGAGGTTCATATGCTAACCATAAATGCATTTAATGCCCTTCTTAAAACCCTTGAAGAACCACCTGCTCACGTTATATTTATTCTTGCTACAACCGAAGTGCATAAGCTTCCAAGTACTATTCTTTCCCGTTGTCAGCGTTTTGATTTTAAACGAATAGAACCGGAAAAAATTTGCGAAAGAATCAAATATATAGCCGATAAGGAAAATCTTACCGTTACCGATGATGCCGCAACACTTATTGCTTCTGCGGCAGACGGCGGAATGAGAGATGCTCTTTCAATTCTCGATTTATGTGCCTCCGGCAGCAGTAATATTGATGAAAATACCGTTTCAAGCGTTTGCGCAATGGCGGGTAATGAATACCTTAACAGCCTTGCCGAAAGCATTAAAAATCAGGATTGCGAAAAGGCATTGCTTCTTCTTGATGAGCTTCATAATTCCTCGGTTGATATGCTCAGATTATTAAGTGAGCTTACATTGCATTACAGAAATCTTTTGATAATCAAAACAGTACGTTCCGATAAAAAGCCCATAGTCTGCACATCTTCGCAGCTTAAAATCCTTGAAAAACAGGCTGCCGATTATGATATTAAAGACATTATGAGAACCCTTTCGGTGCTTCAAAGCTCTGCTGCACCGATGCAAAGCGGCAACCGTCGTTCAGTAATGGAGATGGCTGTTATCAAGCTTTGCAATCCTTCTCTTTCGGGTGATATTGATTCCCTTGAAAAAAGAATTTCTATGCTTGAAAGTAAAATCTTATCTATGTCCTCCCCGTCTGTAGAAAAAACGGAAATCAAGGAAGAAAAGAAAGAGACTGAAATTATAGCACAAGAGGAAGATATTCCTCCTATCGAGTCCGAAGATGAGCCCCCTATAGCTATCCCGGAGGAAACTCCAAAATCGGAAGAAAAGAAAAATAACTCATCTGCTATATCTCAGGTTGACGAATGGGATGAAATCGTTCAGCTTTTACAAAAATCAAGCCCCCTTATAGCGGGAGTTTTAAACGGCTCTAAGGCTTATATCAAGGGAGATTATCTACTGATAGATGCACCTAACAGTCAATTCCGTTCCATGATTAACAGCTCGGCAAATTATAAAGACCATATAAGAAATGCCGCCCAAAGCATATTAGGCGGAACATATCGTTTAGGCCCTTACAATGCCGCAGTACATGAGGAATCCGAGGATCCCCTGGCAAAGCTTGCAGGCAAGCTTAAAAACTTAGAATTAAACTAATAGGAGTAATCAAAATGAAAGTAAGAATACCTAATTCCGGTGGACCGGGAAATATGAATCAAATGCTCAAACAGGCTCAGAAAATGCAGGAGGATATGGCTGCATTACAGGAAGACCTTGAGCAAAGAGAATATACTGCTTCTTCGGGTGGCGGTATGATTGAGGTTACAGTAGACGGAAAGCACAACATAAAGCTTTTAAAAATCAATCCCGATGCAGTTGACCCCGATGATGTTGAAATGCTTGAGGATCTTATAACCGTTGCCGTTAATGAGGCTATATCAAATGCGGCAAAAACAGCCGAGGAAGAAATGGGCGCCATAACAGGCGGGCTTAATATGCCGGGACTGTTTTAATGGCTTATAACATTGCTCCTTTAAATGAACTTATAGCCCAGTTTGAAAGATTACCCGGAATCGGTAAAAAAACCGCTCAAAGACTGGCCCTTAATATAATAGAGCAACCTCCCGAAAGGGCAAAACGCTTTGCCGAGGCTCTTATTAATGCAAAAAGTAAAATTCATTTCTGCAAATGCTGTCAGTCCCTTACCGATATGGAGTTATGCTCTATCTGTGCCGATTCTCAGCGAGACCGCTCGGTTATTTGCGTTGTATCAGAGCCTAAGGATGTTATGGCTTTCGAGCGAACAAGAGAGTTTAACGGAACCTATCACGTGCTTCACGGTGTTATTTCTCCCCTTGACGGAATAGGTCCTGACCAACTGAGAGTTAAAGAGCTTATGGCAAGACTTTCGGACAGTAATGTTAAAGAAATAATTATGGCAACCAACCCAACGGTTGAGGGTGAAGCCACCGCAAGCTATCTTTCAAGAATGATTAAACCATTAGGTATTAAGGTAACACGCCTTGCTTACGGTATTCCTGTTGGCGGTGACCTTGAATATGCTGATGAATTCACCTTAGCCCGTGCACTTGAGGGCAGAAACGAGATTTAATATGACACAGGAAAAAATTGACCGCATAAACGAGCTTGCTCGCAAGCAGAAAAGTGAAAGTCTCACCGAAGAGGAAAAGCAAGAACAAGCCATTCTTCGCAGAGAATATATCGATTCTTACAAGCGCAGTCTTGTTTCTCAGCTTGAAAACACCTATATCCTTGAGCCGGACGGCACCAAAAGAAAGGTGACTAAGAAGGAATGAAAATTCTCTTAACCGATTGCTCCACAGTAAGATTTAAAGGAGATATCAGTCTTGATATCTTAAAAAACTTTGGCGATGTTACCGAATATGAGCTGATATCAAGGGAAGAATTATTAGATATTATTCCCGATTATGATGCAGTTATATGCAATAAAACAGTTATTGATAAGCTGGTAATTGAAAGGGCAAAAAAGCTTAAATATATCGGTCTTTTTGCAACGGGCTACAATAATATTGATATTAGCACTGCCGCCGAAAAAGGAATTACAGTTTGCAATGCAGGCAGTTATTCAACCAACGCAGTAGCTCAGCAGGTTTTCGCATATATTCTTTCTCATTATACTAAGGTTTCCGTATACGATAATTTTGTAAAAAAAGGCGGATGGAAACAATCTGCCGTTTTCTCCCCTATCGTTTTCCCCACCGATGAAATATACGGTAAAACCATAGGTATAGTAGGCTACGGCAGCATTGGTAAAGCGGTTGAAAAAGCGGCAGAGGCTTTTGGTATTAGAGTGTTAGTTTACACAAGAACTAAACGTCCGGGCAAAAAATTTGTTTCCTTCGATGAACTGCTTTCGGGTTCGGATATCATCACTATGCACTGTCCGCTAAATAAAGAAAGTGAAAAGCTTATGAATAAGGAAAGCTTTGCAAAATGCAAGGACGGTGCTTTCTTTATTAACACCTCCCGTGGCGGCGTTGTGGATGAAAAAGCACTTTTCGATGCACTTGAAACAGAAAAGCTTTCGGGCGCTGCTATTGATGTATTGGAAACTGAGCCTATGCTTGAGAGCTGTGTGCTTATAAAAGCTAAAAACATTACCATAACACCCCACACAGCCTGGGCACCTCTTACAACGAGAGAAAGACTTATCGGAATTGTTGCCGATAATCTTAAAGGCTTTATTGAGGGTAATGTTCAGAATAAAATAGTATAGAAAAAACCTGAGGTTTTAACCTCAGGTTTTTAAATATAAAGAATAAAAAGCACACGAAATCGTGTGCTTTTGTGTTGGCATCTACTTATTTTCCCGGGCAGCTTCCCGCCAAGTATCTTCAGCGCAAGTGAGCTTAACTTCCGTGTTCGGAATGGGAACGGGTGGACCCTCACCGCAATCAACACCAACTGTCATCCTCAGACGACTTTGATAGTATATCATACACGTTTCCGAAAGTCAACCCTTTTTTTCAAAAAGTTTTAATTTTTTATTTTATCTATTGCTCCCTTTTCAAGCCGTGAAACCTGAGCCTGTGAAATGCCGATTTCTTCCGATACCTCCATCTGGGTTTTCCCCTGCATAAATCTTAAAGAAAGTATAGTTTTTTCCCTTTCGCTTAAGTTTTTTATTGATTCTTTAAGGGATATTTCATCAAGCCAATTATTATCATCGTTATTGTCTCCTAATTGGTCCAATACAAAAATAGTATCTCCCCCGTCAGAGTAAATAGGGTCGTAAATCGAAACAGGGCTTACAATGCTTTCAAGGGCAATAACCACATCCTCGCAGGGAATACCCAGTTCGTTTGCAATTTCGCTGACGGTAGGCTCGGTTTGATTTTTTGCCATTAGTCTTTCCTTTACCTGCATAGCCTTATAAGCTGTATCCTTTATTGAGCGGCTTACCCTAATAGAGCTGTTATCCCGGAGGTACCTTCTTATCTCACCTATTATCATAGGAACTGCATAGGTTGAAAAACGGACATTCTGGGTTATATCAAAATTATCAACCGACTTTATAAGACCTATACATCCA
>JAFPAV010000003.1 GCA_017390725.1 Clostridia bacterium
GATTATCGATTATCATTGTCATCTTTCTCCTCAGATGATTTTCGAGGATAAGCCCTTTGATAATATCGGTGAAATTTGGCTTGGAGGCGACCATTATAAGTGGCGTCTTATGAGAACTGTCAGAATCCCCGAGGAAATGATAACAGGTAAGGAAACCTCTTGGCACGATAAGTTTATAGCATATGCATCCGCTTTAGAGATGTCTCCCGAAAATCCCTTGTACCATTGGTCTCATATGGAATTAAGCCTTTATTTCGGTATTGATACACCTTTAAAGTCATCAACTGCCGAAATGATATGGGAAAAGGCTAATGCATATATCAAGTCAACCGCTATGTCTCCAAGAAAGCTGATTGCTAAGGCAAAGGTTGAAGGAATTTGTACTACCGATGATGTTATCGATAGTCTTGAATGGCATAAGAAAATAGCTGAGGATAAGAGCTTCTCTGTTAAAGTTTTACCTTCATTCAGAGTGGATAACCTACTCCTTACTATGAAGGATACTTATCCTGAATATCTTGAAAAACTATCCTCAACCTCAGGTGTTGAAATAAATGATTTAGAGAGCTTCAAAAAGGCAGTAGAAAACCGCCTTGATTTCTTTGTAGAGATGGGCTGTAAGGTTACAGATACAGGTCTTGTTTATTTCCCGAACTATGTTGCTACAGATAAAAAAGCTGATAAAACCTTTGAAAAGATATTAAAGAGGGAAAAGGTAACCGAAGAAGAGTATATAGGCTTTATAGGAAATATGTATCTTTTCCTCGGAAAGCTTTATAAGGAAAGAAATCTTGTTATGCAGTGGCATTTAGCTTCTGACCGTAATATAAACACAAAGCTTTATAAGCATTTAGGTCTTGACTGCGGTGTTGACTGTGTTGGTAACGCTGTTGACGGACCAAGTCTCTTTAAGATGCTTGATGCAATTAATGAAAACAGTGGTTTACCCAAGACTATTGTTTATACCCTTAACCCCTCAAATGCAGAACAGATTGGAACAATAACCAGTGCATTCCCCAATGTTTGTTGTGGAGCGGCGTGGTGGTTCTGTGACCATCGCCGTGGAATTGAGCACGAAATTCAGGTTATTTGTGAAAACTCATCCCTCGGTTCTTTCTACGGAATGCTTACCGATAGCCGTAGCTTCCTTTCCTATGCGCGCCACGATTATTTCCGCAGAATACTCTGCAATATGGTAGGCAAATGGGTAGAAAACGGCGAATATGACGCCGAAAGCGCAGAAAAATTGGTTCAAAAGGTTTCCTTTGGAAATGTAAAAGAAATGATAGGTTAGATTTATGTCAAGATTATTTGAACAGTACAATAAGAGGAATACAGTTTCTCTAAACGGATTCTGGCAATTTTGTACCGATGAGGAATCAAAAGGCGAAAAGGAGAAATGGTTTTTAAATTTCCCCGAAAAGGGAGAAAAAATGTATGTTCCTTCTTGCTTTAATAATTCCTTCGGACTTTTGGAATACAAAGGTATTCTTAATGAATACAGAAAGCCTAAAGCGGCATATTTCGCTGTAAAGAAAATGTATGAAAATATAAAATAATAATAAAAAACGAGGTGAAATCACCTCGTTTTTTTAATGGAGTGTAAAATATAAATTGTTTTATCAATATATATTCTTATTTTCTCTGTAACTTCTCCATATGTTTTCAAAGAAATCGTCGTCATCGGGGATAGGACGAACATCACGCCAACTGCAACAGAAGGTATCACCACTTTTGTAGGTTTCCTGAATTTTGGAACGAAAGCTCTCATTTTCCTCGCTGAAGCGGAAAAGCTCTTCAAGTCCTTTGCGTAATTTTCCGTTTTTATCAAAGTATAGGGAAGAACCTCTTGTATCCCCAACGGTATCCGAATAGTTGATAAAGGAGCTTTTAATGTCGGGAAAAAGCGTTAACGAAACGGCGGTGCTGAGCGGATTTGTTAATACCAGTCATTTTATCAGAACCTTCAAAAATGAAACAGGGAAAACTCCCTTGCAATATTGTAGGAGTAAAATATAAAGCAGATGCACAAAGTGCATCTGCTTTTTGCTTATTAAAACATTTTCATTAGCCAATAAATAATTCCATAGATTACACTCGCTACTGTGCCGTAAACAATAACCGGTCCTGCTATTTTAAACATATTAGCGCCAAGCCCTAATACAAACCCCTCGTATTTAAATTCAATAGCAGGGGAAACAACCGCATTTGAAAAGCCTGTTATGGGAACAAGGGTACCTGCGCCTGCATGCTTTGCAATTTTATCGAAAAGGCGAAGTCCTGTAAGGAGAGCGGCAATGAAAATAATGGTTACGGGAACAGCGGCTTTGACTGCCTTTTCGGGGAGTCCCATAGTGGTGTAAAGTTCCAAAAAAAGCTGACCTATAATGCATATAAGTCCACCAACAACATAAGCTAAAATAAAATCCTTTATCTTAGGGGAATTCGGAGATGCTTTTTCGGTCATTTTTTTGTATGTTTTTTTATTGGTTTTCATAATTTCACTTTCTTTTCGATGTTTTTAGAATAGTTTTTGCCGTATTTGATAAAATATACGATAAAATATACGCACCACTCAATTCTTGACATATCGGAAAGTTTAGTTTATACTTTATAAGATGAGTATTTTTACAGAAGGTGAAAAAATGGCTGATAACAAATTTTTAGAATATAAAGGCAAGCCCTTGGTAAGAAAGGGCAACGAAATTTACTACGGAAATATGGCTGAGCCTTATGTAGTAAGATTCGAAATCTTGGCTTACAGTAAGGAAAATGATATCGAATCAGCAAGTGAGGTTTCGGTGCAGCTGCTTAAAAGCGATACCGAGCTTCCCGCAAAGGATAGGGTAGTAAAGAAAACCGTAAAATCTACTATGTTTGATGCTTTGGATTTCGGTTTTACATGGCTTGAAATGGCTCTTAAAGAGGCAAAGTAAAGGTTTTATAAGGTTTGCGGCTGTCTTCGTTTTTCGAAGGCAGTTGTTTTATGTGTGATAAATCTTAAAAGTCGGGTTATATTAAAACAATGAACCTTGACATAATAAGGTTTTATATATATAATTATCTTTATATGGCGTTTTTCATAATAAATATTAAAAAGGTGGTTTTTGTTATGGCAAAAACGGTTAAATTAACAGACGATGGATTAAAAAAATTAAAGGATGAGCTTGAGCATTTAAAGACAGTCGGCAGAGCAGATATTGCCGAAAAAATCAAGGTTGCCAGAGGTTATGGCGACCTTTCTGAGAACAGCGAATATGATGAAGCTAAAAACGAGCAGGCTAAAATCGAAGCACGTATAGTTGAAATCGAGGCTATGCTTAAAAATGTTGAAATAATAAGTGATGTTAAAGGCGCTGCAAAGAGCGTTGTTGTGGGCGTTACCGTAAAGGTTTATGATGCTGAGTATGACGAGGAAAGTGAGTATCGCATCGTAGGTTCAACCGAGGCTGACCCCAGAGCAGGAAAGATTTCCGACGAATCTCCCGTTGGTAAAGCCCTTATGGGTAAAAAGGTTGGCGATGAGGTTATCGTTGAGGCTCCCGGCGGCGAGTTTAAGCTTAAGATAGTTGGAATTTCTAAGAAGTAAAAACATTCTTCCGGAAGGATGGAAAATAAATGGCACAGAATAATGTAAATAATAACGAAGTGCAGGATTTAAATGAAATACTGCGTGTTCGCCGTGAAAAGCTTGCGGCTTTAAAGGAATCGGGTAATGATCCCTTTGTTATAACAAAGTTTGATTTTGATAACGATTCAAAGAATATTAAGGAAAACTTTGAAGAGTTAGAGGGCAAGGATGTTAAAATAGCAGGCAGAATAGTTGCCCGCAGAATAATGGGTAAGGCAAGCTTTGTCGGCCTTTCCGATTCAACGGGTAAAATTCAGCTTTATGTTCGCCGTGATGATGTTGGAGAGGATGTTTACGCAGGCTTTAAAAAGTGGGATATCGGTGATATCATCGGTGTTGAGGGCTTTGTTTTCAAGACTCAGACAGGGGAGATATCGGTTCACGCAAAGGCAATAAAGCTTCTTTCAAAGTCCCTTCTTCCTTTGCCTGAAAAGTTCCACGGTCTTACTAATAATGACCTTCGTTTCCGTCAAAGATATGTTGACCTTATTATGAACGAGGGCGTTAAGCGTAATTTTGTTATCCGTTCACAGTTTATAAAGTACATGCGTTCATATCTTGATAATATGAACTATATTGAGGTTGAAACTCCCGTACTTAATACAATAGTAGGTGGCGCTGCTGCCCGTCCCTTTATAACACACCATAACACCCTTAATATCCCTATGTATATGCGTATAGCAACCGAGCTTCCCTTGAAGCGTCTTATCGTAGGCGGTATGGACCGTGTTTATGAAATAGGCCGTATTTTCCGTAATGAGGGTATGGATCCTAAGCATAATCCTGAATTCACAACAGTTGAGCTTTATCAGGCATATGCTGATTTCCATGATATGATGGATATTGCTGAGGGTATTATCTCGGGTGCCGCAAAGGAAATTTTGGGTACTTATGAGGTAGAGTGGCTTGGTGAAAAGATAGACCTTACTCCCGGTTGGCGCAGACTTACTATGGTTGATGCCGTTAAGGAGTATGCAGGAATTGATTTCGGCGCTATAACTGATGATGCGGAAGCTGTTGCGGCTGCAGAAAAAATCGGTGTTGAGCTTGCAGAAACAGCAGATAAGACATGGGGCAACGCTTTATATGCTTGTTTCGACCAGAGGGTAGAAGAGAAGCTTATTCAGCCTACATTTATAACAATGTATCCTGTTGAGGTTTCGCCCTTAACCAAGGCTTCCCCTGAGGATCCCCGTCTTACCGAGCGCTTTGAGCTCTTTATTTGTCACAGCGAGCTTGCAAACGCATATTCAGAGCTTAATGACCCAATTGTTCAGCGTGAACGCTTTGAGAAGCAGTTAGAGCTGAGAGAGCGCGGCGATGATGAGGCAGAGATGCTCGATGAGGATTTCTTAACCGCTATGGAATACGGTATGCCTCCCACAGGCGGTATGGGCATCGGTATTGATAGAGCAGTAATGCTTCTTACAGGCTCGGATTCTATTCGAGAAGTAATATTGTTCCCCACAATGAAGCCTTTGGACTAATATCGTTCAAAGAAACCCAGTAGTTATGCGGGTTTTTGGTGGTTTATATCTTCGAAAAACCACGCCACTACGCCAACTACTACGCCAATTTTCACAAAGAAATTTGCAAAGAAAAGTCACTATGATAGACTAAAAGATCAAGCGCCGTGCAGTTTGCACGGCGCTTTCATCATATCTAAAAATTTTTAAATTATTTTTCTAAAAGTTATGTAGAGATATGTAAAGTTGTGTTGAGTGGCATTAGGGAAAGTACCGTCATCAGTGGCTTTGAAGCCCTAATGCGCGATTGACAAATAGTGTCGAAAGTTGTATTATATTAACGGTGCTTCGCACCCTTAGAGGCTACCATAACGGTAGGCGGTTAGCCCTTCTTTACTAAGGAGGGGCACTTTTCCCTCCTAAATGAAAGGAGGGGTGCCAATGGTTACTTACGAGACTTTGTTCCTTTTCGGTTCACTTGTTGTAGCAATTATCGCACTTGTTATTAACATAACAAAAAAGAAATAACCGCCCCTCGCTGTACTGACCCCAAAAAGTTAGACAAAAATTTAATTAGGCAACTAACGAGGATTGAATCCTGTATTGAACAGGACTCAGTCCTTTTAGTTTGCTCTTGATTCTTTTATTATTATAGTAATCTATGTATTTTTCTAATTCAAGCTTGAATTCGTCCATTGATTCAAACTTTCTTAGATAAAACAACTCTGATTTCAACAGACCAAAGAAGTTTTCCATAATTGAATTATCTAAGCAATTGCCTTTTCTTGACATGCTTTGAATAATGCCTTTATCCAATAGTTTCTTTTGGTGTTTCTTATGTTGGTATTGCCAACCTTGGTCTGAATGAAAAATTAAACCTGTATTATTCGGTATCTTTTCAAATGCAGAATCAAGCATTTTTAGCACTTGATTTAACACTGGTCTTCCGCTGATGTTGTAACTAATTATTTCCCCGTTGTACATATCTAAAATTGGTAGGAAAAAAGTGCTGTTGTATAATTGTTCCTCGGAAAGTAAACTTAAAGATTTAAAATACTCTCGCGAAATATTATCCCAAATTGATAAGGGAACGGGTTCCTCTTTGGAGTTTGCAATTTCGTAAAGTTCGCTTATATAATTTAATATCGTTATTAAAGTTTCTGAATTATTCTTTTGGTATATTCTAATAAAAGTATCAGATATAATCGTCTCTATTTTAGAAAGCAACTCGGATTTATTATCGACAGATGATGAATTGCTCTCTTTCTCAAAGATTTTTTGGACCACTTGCAAATTTTCTTGAAGATATGTAGTTTTATATATATTATCGTTTTCTAGGAGTGCTGTTTGAAAATTGTCAATCCCTATTTTATCGTAGTTCTCTAAAATATAGGTTTCCATTTGTCTTTTTATCTCTTTGCGACCAAGGAATACGAGAAAAATATTTTTAACCAAAATAATTGATATGGCTATACTTAAAAGAAAAATTGCAATTGATGTATTAAATAAATTATACGAAACAACAAAGTAATTTAAAAAAGTAATAATTAAGCCAAAAATTATTAAGCGCTTATGTTTGAACAGCCTTGGTTTCAATTGTAACACAGAACCGAAGTGACAAGAATTTACTTGGCTGATAAGCCGCAGAAAAAGTAAGCTATTAATCAAAATTATGAAGGAAGAATTTAAATTGACTACAATATCCTGCTGACGAAAATCTGTAGGATTGATATATAGGGACAATTAGGAAGAAAAGTAAGCAAACGGCGGTGGCAACCGTCACCGCCTGTAAGGAGAATTTATATGTTATATGTTTTGAGTAAAGCAAATAAAAAACGTCCATACTACTAGTGAGTAGAAAGGAAAATATATGAAAAAAGATAATAAGCTCGAAGTTGAGATTATGACAAGAGAGCTTAGATTGCTTTATTATAATGATTATCTTTTTAAGAATGGTGTTATAACAAAGCGTGAGCACGATAAGATGAATCTTGCTATAATCTCAAAATACGGAAAAAGACGTCGCAATGAACTCGGCGAAATTTCGTTAGAAGATCGTCTATCTTCCGCCCGGCACATTTAATATGTGCCCATACATAAATTTTAATGCTTATTATCTTAAAAGAGTTGACGATATATCAATATTATGATAAAATATGCATAGAAAAATTATAGGAGGTAATTTTATGGCAGCAATTAGACCCAGCTCTGATTTGAGAAATAAATATAACGAAATATCTGATTTTTGCAATCGGTTTAACGAGCCTGTGTTCATTACTAAAAACGGAACAGGAGATTTAGTTGTTCTCTCAAACGCAGAATACGAAAGACTTTGTGGCAAGGCAGAACTGCATACACTGTTAGATGAAGGATTGTTTTCAGTTAAAAACGGCAATAACCGTCCGGCAAGCGATGTATTTTCTGATATAGAGAGGAAGTTCGGGTTTGACGGAATATAAAATTGTTATTGAAGAAACAGCGGAGAATGATTTAGTCGGTATTTTATCGTATATTAGCGATACGCTTCACGAGCCTAACATTGCGTTTAAAATTTACGGTTCAATTAAGAAAGAAATATTAACTTTAAATAAAATGCCATTTAGGTATGTTGTTGTTAACGAGGTGCCTTATCGTTCTATGGGTGTTCGCAGAATACCGGTTGAAAATTATACTGCTTTTTATGTTGTTGACGAAATGGGAAAAACAGTACATATTTTCCGAATACTCTATAACCGTAGAGAATGGCAGTATTTATTGTAATTGATGAAATATATGGGATTATTAGATTTAGCAAGTTATAAATCAGTTTGGCGAGGATATGAATATTTTAATGAAAAATATGTTATTACATATTTTAAGTAAAGTCCTACGGAAATAAAGGTATGGTGCGTGGAAGCGGTCAAAAACATTATGATGTTTTTATAAATTTAGAGCATCCTTGTAAATCAAAATGTAACTGTCCTCACTCTGACGGTAAAAGAATCATCTGTAAACATATGATAGCTTTGTATTTTGCGGCATACCCAAATGAAGCAAAGAAGTATTATGAGGATGTTGTTAAGTATCAAAAGGAAGAAGAACAACGACAGGAAGAGTTAGAATATGAGGTTATATATTATGTACATAAACTAAAAAAATCAGAATTAGAACAATTATTACTGCAAGTGTTATTTGATGGACCGGTATAGCAGTACGAGAGATTTATGCACGAAATATTGAATGGTAAAGAAATATATAATATAGGTCAATAATCATATAATAATCTGATTTTTATGTTATGAGGAAATTTTATGGAATGGATTTTGTTCGTTTTAATAACAGTAGTTGCTGTTCTTTGTAAAACGGGACATTTAAATTGAATAAACAGTAAAAAAGTTCTGCATTGTATATTTTCAATGCAGAACTTTTTATTTAATAATTAATGGGGATGTATTTTTACTACGTGTTTTATAGCGTTGGTACGTTTGTATTTTGAAGGTGTTATACCATATTTTTCTTTGAAAAGCCTATACATATATCCAACGTTGTTGAATCCTGCCTCAAAACAAATCTGTGCAATACTTTGATTGCTTACAGTTAATTGATTAGCTATATAAGATAACCTTATATCGTTTATGTAATCAGTTGGATTTGTATTGTAATATTTTTTCATACAACGACATAAATGCCCCCGTGAGCAGTTTGATAATTCTACCATTTTGGAAAATCCCTGAGAGAAATTTTCTACAAGATGCATTTTTACACAGATTTCATGTAACCAATTCGGAATAGGTGTATCGGCATTATTAAAATTTTTATAAAAATATTCAAAAAGTTTTATAAGCGTAAATTTATAATAGCAAGAATTATTAAATGATGAGTATTGCGGATTAATTAGCGGTTTGATTATTTGTAATGTTTTCTCCAATTCAGAGTTTGAAAGCTGTATATGCGGAGTGGTGTTATGAGTTAGAAGTAAGTTTTTAAAATTATTATCTCCTATAAAATTAAAAGTATCTTCTATTGCAGATTCAACAATACCTAAATATAAAACCTTTACAGAGTTATTATTGAATTTAGTTAATGCATGGTAATCCTTAGGACGCACAAAAAGAATGTTGTTTGGGGGGATAATTTCGGTAATACCGTTATTGTGATGAAAAACACTATCTATTGTAATGATGAATTCATAGTAGTCTAAATGGCTGTGAAAAGGAGAGTCATCGTCAATTATATCCCAATAATAACAAAGAAAGTCACATCCTCTTAAATAATTTTTCGAATTATATGATTTATTTTTTTCAGGCATTGCGTACTCCTTCTTTCAAGCGTCCTTTAGGAAATCATAACATAACTTTTATTGTTTCGTCAATAAATTTGAATACCTAAATATAAAAAATAATTAAAAACAGTTCAAAAATTGATTAAAATTCCTAATAGTATAATCAATATTTTATAAAAAATTGGAAAATTGCCCAAATTTTAAATATTATAATATCACCACAGTGTAAAAAAAGGCGTTCTTAGTTGAAGAAAAATATAGAAAAATTGTGTATACTTCAATTAGGGTCATAATAATCTATAGAATTTAATTTTTGATGGTTACAAATTCTGTGATTTTTAAACGAATGGCTGGGGAATAAGGAAGGTGAGTGTATTGGAAAAAATTATGTTTCATAGAAAGGTAAAACTCTTTGCTACACTTTTTATAACACTTTGGATTTTTATCAGTATAGCCTTAGGTTATACCGTTGTAGCAGAAGAAAACTCTCAGCAAACGCAAACTGTATCTGTACAAAGTGAAGATGAAAAATATGATCAAACCTTGACAGATGACAGCATGATGAGTATGAATACGGCGGAAAAGGTTCTGATTGTATTATTAGGGTTGATTATTCTTGTTATGTTATCTGGTAGTATAATAACCATAATCACAATGTTACACAAACAAATAAAAATTAATGAGTTATCGCAAGAAACTATTGAAGATGTAGTAAGTAACAATAGAGAAGGAGAATTGTTATGAAAAGAAAGCAAATGAATATAGCTCGCAAAGCCATTGGAGTTTTTATGTTACTCTTTATTATGCTTGCAACTTTTTTACCGATTTTATCTGCTTCGGCTGTAAGTTATACAGGCAAAGGAACGAAAAAGGATCCATACATTGTAACCACACCGGAACAACTTAATGGTATTCGTGAAAAAATGAATGCGCATTATAAGCTGGGTGCAAATATTGATATGAAGGAATTTGGTAATTTTGTATCAATCGGAACTCCGGCAAATAAATTTACAGGTTCTTTTGTATGCGATACTGATAAAAAAGGTGTTCCGCTTTATGCAATAACTAACCTGAAGATTCACTTAAATGCTACAGGCTGTACCCACGCAGAAAATTTTTCTGGATTTAAAAAAGATGGTTCTATGGGATGGATGGTTGGCTTATTTGGTTCTGCTGAAGGTGCAAGTTTCGAGAATATCGTTCTTTTAGATGTAGATGTATACAGTAATGTGCAAGGTCTTTATGGTATGAATTCGGACTGGACAGTAAATCCTGTTGCTCACCAAAGTACAGGTTCTTTACTTGGTGGCGGTAGAGAGGTTAATATTGTCGGATGCGGTGTTACTGGTAAATTGGTTTCTGCTTCAAACAGCGTAGGCGGTCTGGTTGGTTCTTTAGCAAGCGGAAAAATTAAGAATTCGTATTCCTATGTTGATGTAACCTGTACCGGCACCTGGGGAAGCGGTGGATTAGCAGGTGCAATTGAAGAAGATGTTACAGTTGATAGCTGTTTTTATAAAGGCACTTTCAGCGGTGGTGTAACTCATGCAGGAGCGTTTATTGGCGGTTTGGCAGAAAAAACCGTTACAAACTGTTGGGCTGACGGCATAGTTAAGACGGAAACCTCCGGATGCTTTGGTGGTACAGATGTACATGGCGGTGGAACACAACCTGAAATAGTTAAAGCGACCTCAAATTGTTATACACTCTGTAAAATAGAGGGAAGAAAAAAGGCTCAAACAAATAAACGTGTAACTAACAATAACTATATAACAAATGAACCGGGTGGGTTACAAGTCGGCTTTGCCGCTGCAGATATGGCAACGATTAATGCAGCCTTTAAAGGCTTGAACGCGTGGGTGGTAACTGATGGAGATTATCCTCAGCTCAAAAATGTACATCCTGTAACCAAACTTAGTGAACTTGGTGTTGTGGATGAAAAAGTAACAATAGATCAATCTAATGGGACAACAAATCAATCTAATGGGATAACAGATACAAATCAAGGTGTTGGAGAGAATACTGAAATCAATTCTGAAATTGAACAGGACAACAGCACATATACCGTAAAAACAGATATAAACAATACGGTTGCCACTCTCAGTATGAAAGATACTGTCCTAATTATTATAGTAGCAACTTTGTTACTTATCACATTCATTTTTGCTGTCATTACCGTCGTGTTTGTAATCAGGAGTAATGTGAAAGCAAAAAAAACAGATGTTTGAAAGTAGTGAAAAAATGGTTAATAACACTTTGTTAAAAAGGTCGTCAAAAAAACAACGGTTAAAAAGAGATTTGATCTATTTATGCCTTTCATTGCCGGCAATTATTGTGCTCTTATTATTTCATTATGTTCCATTAAGCGGCATAGTGATCGCCTTTAAAGACTACAACTATCGGGATGGTATTTTCGGTAGTTCATGGGTAGGATTTGATAATTTTAAATTTCTTTTTAAATCAGTTGATGGAGTACGCATATTGCGCAATACAATTGGTTATTCACTTGCATCTATGTTTTTGATCAATTTGATCGGCGGAATGATCGTAGCGCTTTTACTTTATGAGGTTACCTCAAAAAGATTAAATAAACTATATCAAACTTCTATGCTTATTCCCAGTTTTATATCCTTTACAGCAATTACATATATAGTTTATTTGTTACTAAACCCAGAATTGGGCTTACTAAATCAAATATTAAATAGTTTTAATATTGAAAGCGTAAATTGGTACAATGAAGCAAAATACTGGCCAATTATATTAATGATTGTTCACATCTGGCGAGATATCGGTATGGCAGCGCTTTATTATTATGCAGCTTTATTAAGTATTGACAAAAGCCTTTTTGAAGCAGCAGAATTGGACGGTGCAGGTAAATGGAAACAAATTTGGTATGTTTCTGTACCTGAACTGTTGCCAATGGCATCTATGGTTGTTATTTCAAAGATGGGATCCATACTTTCTTCAAGTTTTGATTTATATTATCAGGTTCCCATGAATTCCGGAGCGCTTTATCCTGCCACAGATGTTATATCTACCTATGTGTATCGTGGCCTTATCGGCGGAAACATAGGTTCAGGTTCCGCTGTTGGACTTTTCCAGAGCGCGGTTGGTTTAGTACTGATTATTGTAACAAATGCAATTATTAAAAAAATTGATCCTAACAAGGCAATGTTTTAGGGGGATAGAAATGAAGAAAAGATATTTAGGTTTCCAAACGATGGTACATATTGTTTTTGCAATTTTGACTGTATCGTTCATTCTCCCATTTTTAATTATTATTAGTGTATCAATTTCAAATGAAACACAAATTACTGATTACGGCTTTAAGATAATTCCAAAAATCATAGATTTAACAGCATATAAAATGATTTTTTCGGATTTTTCGAGTTTTTTTCGTTCAATTGTTTTCACGGCATTTGTTGCCATAGTTGCACCGATAACAGCCTGCATAGTACAGGCGTTGATCGCCTATGCGTTGGCACAGGATGACTTCCGGTGGCGGACGCCTATTAATTGGTATTTGATTCTTACAATGATTATTAGTGCCGGTACAATACCTACATATGTTATAAATACAACGGTATATCACTTAAATAATAATCCGTTGATTTATTTTTTAACTGGCTTGGTTGGTGCGTGGAATATCATACTTTACCGAACTTTCTTTAAGGGAATATCACATTCCTTGATAGAATCGGCACGAATTGACGGTGCTTCAGAATTACAAACTATATGGTATATTGTTGTTCCAATGGCAAAGGCAATTTTTGCTATACAATATGTATTGGCTATGATTAGTCATTGGAATAATTTTACCACATCACTTATGTATATTTCAGATGAAAGATGGATGTCAGTACAGCATGTTATGCAGAGAATTTTAGATAATGCAACGCTGTTAAAACAGGCATATTCTATGATGGGTTCTTCCATGAACACAGAGATTCCAATTGTGACAATGCGTTATGCTATGTGTGTTATTTCTATTATACCTATTTTTATTGTTTTTCCGTATGCTCAACGGCACTTTTCCAAAGGAGTCGCCGTAGGTTCGGTAAAAGGTTAATACAGGGAGGTTTCATTTATGTTAAAAAAAATCAGTTCATTGTTGTTGATTTTAGTAATGGTGTTGGGTATGTCGGCATGTGGTAATTCAGATGGCGGCAAGGTAACCTTAAAATGGGCACAGATGATATCGTATTCCAAACAGCGTGATACAGATAAGGTGTTGAAAAGCTTTAATGAAAAGTTGCAGAAGTTTTTGCCTGGAGTAAATATTGAATTTGTTAGTGTAGATCCCTCAACGTGGTCACAAAAAATGGCTGCTGGTGAGGTGTATGATATTGCGTGGACGGGTTACAGTTATGATTTGGCGGTAGAGATTGCCAATGGTTCCTACTTAGAACTTGATGAATATATAAACGAAAAAGATACTCCCAATATTTATAAGGAACAGCAAACTTATAAAAATGCTTATGAAAGCGCAACCGTTGAGGGCAAGCTTTATGCAATTCCTAATGAGCAGCCAATTATTGCTGAAACACCTATACTTAAAATTCCAGCAGATTTAATGCCTTGCTTTGATGTCGATGCTTTTACTAAAGCGTGCTGGGCTTCTCCGATAACAACCAGAGAAGTGTATGAAGTTATTGATAAGTTTTTACAAACGGTATTTGATGCTGATATGGCAGATACTGATATGATTACTAATTCAATCGATCCAATTAATTTGTATAAATTTGTCGCTCAGCGTGGCTATGATTTTGTAGATAAAAGTACTAATCTTTGTTATGAAGTTTTTAATGAAAATGCCGAGCTTGTAGATTTCACAGATACCAAAGCTTTTAAACTGTGGTTGGAGTATGCGACTAAGTGGTATCAAAAAGGATACATTTCTAAAAATGTTTTGGTTAGCGGAGGGTCCGGTGGATCGAGATTATCCGTTTTAACAGCTCATTCCAAAGGTATGTGGTTTGGAGCTGATGAAAAAGGTGTAACCGAGGTCCGTGATTCATACGGAGATATAGAACAGTATTATATTAACATAAATCCCAAGGATTTAAGTCAAGCTTTTTGTGGTATTAGTTCGATTGGAAGCGAGGCTTCTTATACTGCCATTCCTTTTACCACTAAGCATGCACAAGAGGCAATTCAACTTATTGATTTATTGCGCAGTGAAAAGGGTACAGAGGGAAATGATCTTTTAAATCTGTTGGTTTACGGTTTCGAGAAGAATAGTGACGATGCAGAACAATATGGTGTATATCATTACACACTTAATGGAGATGAAATCCAAAGCGATGAATATGTAATTCAGCCTTCTGCTGATACCAGTTACGGAGTTCCCCATTGGGTGCTTGGCAATGTTTATTTAACATACCGTACCGCCAATATTTTAGAGGGTCAGTCAGATTATGCTATGAATTATCTTACTCGTATGAAGAGTACATATCAAACGAAGTATTATGGCTTTAGACCTAATATTTTAAATGTTAAAATTGAGCGTTCTAATATAGCTACAGTAATCGCGGAGTATGAAAACCGCCTTATATGCGGAGTGGAAGGCAGTAAATATAATACTTTATATGAAGAATACCAAGCAAAACTTGAAACTGCCGGTAAATCAAAGGTTATTAGCGATATTAAAAAGCAAATGGACGAATATGTTAAAAAATAGCAATAAAGGAGATGTTTATATTGAGAATTCGCTTACTTAAAAGCGTATTGGCATGGTTCCTTATATTCGCTGTCTTATTTTCCGTAAGTCTCACAGTTTTTGCTGCACAAAGCGTCAACTTTACTCTGCTTACGCAAACAGCAGATAATGGCGAGATTACAGTCAAGGTTCAGTTCGCTTCTTCTGATAAAAAGTCTATTGCTTTTTCTGGGTATTCTTTCAGCATTTTTTGTGATGCGCAAGCGGTTTCTTATGTTAAAGGCAGTGAGGTGTACGGTCTGTCAGCACTTGCGAGCAATGCGGAGGTGTATCAATATTCTGATTCTCAGATCAATGCGGCATGGTACGGCGATGAAATCAGTATGTCAAGTGGGGCTATTCTGTTTACCTTTAAATTAAAGGTAAACAACGGATATTCCGGCAGCAAGACTGAGATAAAGGTCAAATTTAATGCGTTCTATACGCATGCAATCAATGGTGGCCAGGTGGAATGGAAGGATATACCGTTCGGTACTTATGAAAATTCTGTGGAAATTTCACTTTCCGGAGCTGAAATTTTACCTGAGGTACAGCAGGTTATCGATAAAATTAACGAAATAGGTACCGTCGCTTATGATGCAGATTCTCTAAATCGTATAACTATTGCGGCATCTGCTTATGCTCTACTTGACGAATCTCAAAAATCACAGGTAAGCAACTATAATGTATTGGTTGAGGCGCGCGAAACATATGACCGATTAAAGATAGAGGCAAATAATAAAGTTTTGCAGGATAAAATAGATGCTTTTATAACAAAATGGAAAGATGTGCTTGATTTAACGGTTACAACTGTAGAAATTGATCATTCGCAGTCGGTAGAAAAATGTTATGCGGATTTCCAGTCCTTGGATGTAGATGTAAAATATGCAATATTTGATTACAATAAAAAGCTAAAGGCTTTGTTGGCTCAGATTAATTTGCTGAAGGACCAAAAAGCCACAGCGGAAAGAGAACAACAGACCAAGGCAGAAGCGCAACAGTATGCATCAGATTTCAAACAAGAATATAAAGACTGGATTTCCATGGATCCGGAAAGTGTGCAAGCCGAGCATTATAATGGTTTGAGTGCCGCAATAGAGACGCTTAATACACTTTTATCCGTTAATCCATATGTTGAAGAATATTTGTCAGGCGAAAAGACGGTATTAAAAAGCCTGTTGGAAAAAGCCGAAGAACTAAAAATGGCAACAGGCAAAGAAGAGGACGTTAATGAAGTTGCAGCAGCAAAATTCCGACGCAATTTTTCGTATTTGATTTCTATTAATAAAAAGGATGTTACTTATGATGAGGTTGCGGATTTAACAATAGCTATTGAAGTGTATAAAATGTTAGATGCCAATGTTCAAAAGTTATTATCGGAAGAATACAATAAGCTTGATGAATTATTGAGTTATGCAGAGGCCCTTGAACCTGAGTCTAGCCCTGAAAAAGAAGAAACAACTGTAATTGTAAGCGATCCGGAAACTATCATAAAAACCAATACGATAATAAAGAACAAAGGCAGTAATTTGTTGATGCAATTAGCTAGTCGTTCGGTAGGTATGGTTATTCTGGTTTTATTTCCTTTAATGTTGGTTTCCGTTCTTATGTTTATAGCTTTGCAGATATTCTATCATTATTATTTTAAGAAAAGATTAACTGAAGTGAATTTTATTAGTGAGGAGGATGAAGGGCTATGGGATTATTGATATCAAGAAAAAAGTATGTGTGTATCAGTATAATTCTCTTGTGTGTGGTATTGATTTTAGGTTCTGTCACCGGTTTTTCAATCAAAGCAGAAGAATTTGAAGAAACTAATCCAGAACTGACAGCGATTACGATCAATTCCGCCACTGAGGTAAGTAATGGCGTGCCTGCTTATGTTCCTACAACCGAATTAAAACAGGGGAATGGGCAGTATACATTAAAGTCTAATGCTTTTGTTGCATGGTATTCTGCTGATGACATTTCTTTTGCTTATAAACAATACAACGTATCACAGCGTTCTACTTCCACAAATGATTATGTGGAGGCAGAGGTTACGGTTGATGGGCCTGCATCTTCTTCAAATGATAATCCACATATGAATGCATCTATCGGATTGATGTTTCGCACAGGTCTTCAGGCTGATGCTGCCGAAGTGTTTCTACATTTGCGTGGCTCTGAAGTAGTAACGGTTTATCGAAGTAAAACCGGTGGTTCAACTGCTGTACAGTGGGCGGGTATAAGTCTTACTTTCCCCTGTATGCTGAAGATGCGGCTTCAAGGTAATACCGTGACAATGTATTTTAAATCCGGCAGTTCAGAAAATGTTAGCAAATTTAGATATCCCGTCGGAATGAACGGTAGTGGCCCTGTTTATGTTGGTCTTGCCGCACATTCTGTGGATGAGAACGCATTTACCACTGGTGAATTTTCTAATTTAAAAGTTAAGGGCTATGGCTCTTGGACTCCGGATTCATCGAGTGATGAATCTTCATCCAATTCATCCACTAGTTCTGATTCGGTTGAATCTGAATATGTTGAAGAAGACTTGCCTGAAACTAAGGATATGCTTTATCGAAATACCTTTAGTTCGGGAGAGATTGAGGGCAAGGAGAACGGTACAATCGAAAATCAGGAAGGAAACCGCGTATGGTATAAAAACTTTATTGATAGTGAAAACTTCTTTGGTGATAAAGATTGGTCAGATTATGAGGTAAGTGCTCGGGTACAGTTCACAGAAAATTGCAATCCCGATCCGCAAAGTGCCTCGAATACATTCCGTTTGATGGCTCGGCATACTGCAGTTGAATTTTATGGCGTGTGTGCATATTCAGCCCAAATTGAAGAGGGGTACAAGATTTCACTATATAAACGAAGTTTCACTAAAAACGGTATAGAAGAAACAGGCACACTTCTTGGCGAGACGGTTAATTTACGAATATTCTTTGATGATGAGGATTACACCTGTCTTGGAGACGGTAAATGGCATACATTTTCTGTTAAAGTTTTTGATAATATCATAAAGGTATATTGGGATGGCGTTGAAATAATTTCATATGCAGATGACGGAACCTTACCCGGAAAAACCGAGATTGGCAAGTATGTTTTCTCTTTTGGTAATGTAGGTGTTGCCACAAAAGAAACCTCTGTATATATTGATGACATCATAGTTACAGAGATGGAGGATATATTCGGTGGAGAATATGATAATAAAATCGGCGGCAATTGGAATGACCCGATACCCTCTTATGTAACTAACTGGGAAGCAACTAATAAATAAATGAAAGGAGGAAGGTTTATGTTACGCAAGAAAAAATGGGTAGCGGCGATACTTAGTGCTGCAATCGTAATTTCAAGTTTGCTACCTATGAACGGTTTCAAGGCTAATGCCTCCTATACATTGCCAGAGGAAAGCATTACTTATGATTTTACGGATAGTAATTTTTATACTGAAAATGCACAAACGCACGTTAAAAATAATTGCAATTATGTAGATAGCATCTCTAATACAACGGGAATTGTGCTCGAATACGGTACACCTGCCTATAATACCGGAGAGGGATCCAAGGGTATTTTCTTTGCGTTGTCGTCCGACATGAGCAAAAAATATAACGGTAAATATATTCTTGGATTTACGCCTGATTCTGCAAATGCGTCTTCTACTATTAAGGGAATAAGCGGAACCGGTTATATGAGTTACGATGCATGGAAGACGACGGAAAGCACACAGTCCGGAGGATTGATTGTCCCCGTTGCGGCAGACGAAGATGGCAACAAGCTGGCGGCGATATATCATTTGTATAGTCCAAATAATACTGGTGATGATAATAGACCTGGTAGTGCCCCACTTTTGTCTTATGCAACAATGATCGTTGATGATACAAATGCTTATTCGGTGTGTAATACCGGTGAAAGGATTGCTGCGCCGACAATCAGTGCCGATGATGCGGCAAAATTGGCTTCGATAACCTATATGTCACTTGAATCCCAGAAATTGAACTATAAGGTTACGAGTACATTAGATAAAAACGGTGATGTAAATTATTCTATCACGCTTGTGCTTACTATATCCTGCTCAACAACTGCAAATGCAACACAGGCCGATACGGCTGTAACTGTTACATATACTTCAACCGGAAAAATAAATCATACGGTTCTTTCCGGTCTAAAGAATAAAAAAACAGCTTACTTCACAAAACCAACTTTCGGTTTAGGTGGTTTTTATAATCGCGGAGCAACTTTAGCAGGTATACAAACACTAACACTTGAGTATGACCTATCAAATTATGGAATTTATATTGATAAAAAAATTAGCGAGTTTAAAGCTGTAGATGAGATTACGATTTCCGATGAAGATTCGGTAAAGGCTCTTTACGCAGATTATGAAGTGCTTTCAACAGAAGAAAAAACTAATGTTTCATCTGAAAACTTAAGTAAACTGCAACAGGCATACAGCAAGATACTTGCGTTGATTGAAGAACAGGAAAAAAATTTAAGTCTTGATGAATCAATTACATTTGAATCAGGAGAAGCCGGATTTCGCTATATTACAGCCGGTTCAAACTTTTCTGTTACAGGAAACTCAAATGGAAATTTGATTAATGCTTCGAATAATGTGATGCAACTGAATGCGGAAACCTCAAATCCGGTTATGTTAAAGAGCAGCTTGTTAGACGGCACTCGTCAATTATCCACCTTCAGCGGAAAGGTGTATGTAAATAGCGGAACCGATACGACTGTTATTTATGATTATTTAGATGCTGATACTTGGAATGGATTTAGATTCTACCGCACGAACAAAGGTATTGCAGTTCAGCCGGTCTTATGCGATGGCGGAACGGTGACTACGAAGTCAGCGATTTATTTTGATTATCATACGACAGAGGATGTATCATATGGTGACGGTTGGATCAGTTTCTCTTTTGTCTACACCCTCACGCAGGTTTCTTTGACAATTAAAATACAAACGCCAGACGACGAACTACTTTTAGGTAACTTTAAAAGCGGCAAGATTACTTTATTGGATACATGGTGTGCAAGGATTGGGTTTACCGGTACGGAAAGCGCTATGGTAGACGATATACAAATCACCTTTTCAGATGCACCAGAATACATTATTGCACAAAGGTTTGTAAATAAATTCAAATCCATTTTAGATTTAATTCCTGCCTCTAGTTTTGTTGCCGCAACAGATGAAACAGCGATACAAAATATCCGCACAGAGTATAATAATTTATCAACAACTGAAAAGAAATATCTTCCCTTAATGGAAGAAAAAATTATAAATTTAGAAAAGGCGCTAAATACCCTGAAATCACGTGCGGACTATTCAGTAATTAAAGCGGCAGACGAGAAGATTCTGAAAGCGGCACAGGAAAAAAGAGATCCCTATTCAAAATATACATTCTCTTATGATTTTGAAGATGGACTTCGTTATTTTATGCCGGCAAACAGCGATAAAAAAATCGGTAATACAGCATCGGTTGTTTATGACGAAGGGTTTGGTAGCAATGTGCTCCTTTTAGATGGCAACGATATGGTTTTAACGCTTAGGGATGCGCTTGTTCCGGGTGAAACACCGCAGCTTTCCTCTTTCTCATATAAAATTCGCGGTGATGGCTCGGATATGGAATGGTATAGCAGCCTTTATGTTCCGGTTTCCTATCAGGCATCAGGACTTGACTGTTATATGCATGGCTGGTGGATGTATACAGATACGAGTATAAATGAGAAATATTTAAAATACCACACCTGGAAATCGAAAAACGGCGGCTCATCCTTGGGCGCCGGCTCTAGGGATAATGAACTTGTCTGGGGAGATATCTGGACAGTTGCAGCCGATTTTGATGCCAGCGGTGAGTGTGTTTTTAATATTTATGATCAGCACGGAGGTTCGAAAACCTTTACAAGTACGGCGGATTTGGATTCCATTTTTGCTATGATCAGTATATCTGATAAGGTGTATATAGACGATTTAGTTCTAACTTACCGTACCGGCAGTTATACAAAGGATAAGGAAATAACCGAGATAAATACTTACTATACTGCTAACACATTTGTGCAATCCGGTGATATCGCCTATATAAACGGCGAAAACATTGCTGAAAATGTAGCCTTGGTGGAAGTTATGCAGTTGTCGGATAATACGCTTTCGGGCAGTACAGTAGTTTCAGGCTTTATTAACAGACAGTCCTATGATTATGATGGTGTGCATGAAGGCGAATTTACACAGGATTGTGTGACACCCACATGGGATGATGCTGCCTCAGTGGTTGCACCCATTCTGCAAAAAACAGAAAATTCTTTAAAATTCAAAATTCCTGAAACATATACAAACGGTGTTTATGCAGTTAGGCTTACGGATATAACAGGTACAAACAGCAAGATCATATATATTAACACACCGGTTGTCGATTATACCATAGGTGATGACGGCGGTGAGCTTACCAAAACAAAGGATAGCTGCGGAAGAGCAGCACCGGGAGGGGAAATCCGTGTTATTGGTAACAATATTTCGGTTGACGAAAATGCGGAAAGAATGTATGTTAAGCTGACCAATAAAAATAATCCAAGCGAGGTATATCTGCTGGATAAAAACAGCATCACGGTGCAGTCTCAATATTCAATTTCAATCAAAGTACCTGATGTGATTCCAGTAGGCTCTTCTGCAAAATATTTTGAGTTATCTGTTTATAACGGTTATGGAGATGCAACGGCTTGGAGCATACCGGTGCTAATAACAGTACAGCCGGATCTTAGAAGCACCTGGAATGATGAAATATTTGATATTACAGACTATGGCGCAACAGGTGAGAACGACCAGAATGCAACTCCTTGCTTTGTAAATGCGCTGGCGGCAATCAATGCAAAGGGTGGAGGAAAATTGTATCTGCCTAATGGTACTTACCGTATCCAGGCGGGACTGATTTTCCCGGAAAACCTTCAAATTATCGGTGAGTCCAAAGAAGATACCGTTATTTTGATTTCGCCGTATAACTGGGAGTATAATGATTTTGATGATGACTTTATGTTCCAGTATACGGACAATATTGCCATTTCAAATGTTACATTGCTGGGCAGCCGTTTGAGCGGCCTGTTTTGTGGCTATGGAGACTCCAGTGACAATGTGTATTTGGAAAATATCAAGTTTCACTTTCAGCCCAGAGCGGGAGCGGTTAGCAGTGCACCTAAAGACTTTAAATTGTTGGTTTCCGGTACTGAGGCGCAGACAATGATTGAAAATGAAAGCGTTAATCATCTATTTACTATGGAAGTGTGTGGCTCCAATATTCGATTAGTTAGATGTGATTTCAAAAATGCGTTGGGCAAACAGCAACAGATATTCAATTATGGCAATGGAAGCTTTTACTGGCATTTAAAGGAAAATATATTCCGTTCAGGCAACTGGAAGGTAACTGTTTCCCATTATTCCATACAGGAAGACCCTCTCGAAGCAGCGGGAATAGTTATGTGGGGCAACGGTGTTTATACTTCGCATTTAAAAAAAGGTGATGGCGCTACAGTTAACAACCGAGAGGGTTGGGTAGCAGACCATAATGCACCCTATGAAGGCAAAGCAATTCCCGTATCAGAAGATCCAGATAATCGATTTTTCCGTCTTTCCTCATCGCTTCATGCGAATTGTACCCAGTATTCGCAGTTGTTTATTACTGACGGGCAGGGCGCAGGTCAAATTCGAAAGATTATAGGCACCAAACGCGTTGTCTCTGCCGGCAACTTATATGTTGTAGTAGAGATTGACCGGCCTTTTACAGTAATGCCAAATGCCAATTCTCATGCGGTCATCCGCCGCCCGAGACAAAATATGTATTTTGTAGATAACTATATGTGTAACTGTGCGGCAGGCTTTGCTTTCTATGGCGGATGTGCAGATATTGTTTGGGACGGCACCACCTATGACGGCGTTTATACGATTTATAATCACGGTATATTTGATGATGTAAACTGGTACTGTTCGTTTGTAAATGAAGAAATCAACTATGATGCAACACTGTTAAATGTCTACGGCAATGCCGGTAAGATTGGTTATCAGTGGTTTGCACTCAGTGGTACGAATGCACAGATGGGCTTTTTAATGCGCCGCTGTGTTTCTAATGTACAATATCTCAGTTTCCAGGCAGATGGGTCACATTATAGTGTAGATTTCATATTCGATGACAATGAATTCTATGATATGGATTTTGCTTTTAAAACCAACGAAACGTCAAATAAGATAACCAGAGATGGCGGCAGGTATGTTGGTTGGTATATTACAAATAACCGATATTACAATGTTGATAGTATTTTCGAATCAAGCGGTACCTATAATACTTATAACTATATGATGTCACATGCATTTTCAACAAACAGTGTGGGCTCCAAAAATTTGATTATTACTGATGTTATCGGTAATGTTATTACAACGCTGCTTGGCGATGTAACTGGTGATGGTTTTCTGTCGCTTAAGGATGCAACCTTAATTAAATATTATGTTCTTGGCAAGGTTGAGCTTTCACGGTCTCAGTTGGAAATGGGTAATGTTAACGGTGACAATAAGGTTGATTTGCAGGATGCTTCAATGATTCGTTTATATATTCTCGGTAAGGTGGATAATTTTATTTCCGGTGATATTTCAAGTGAACCTTCTGAAGATACCTCAAGCAATATCTCGAGTGATACCTCAAGTGATACCTCAAGTGATACCTCAAGCAATACCTCAAGCAACACTTCAAGCAATACTTCAAGCAATACTTCAAGCAATACTTCAAGCAATACCTCTAGCAATACTGTCTCAATTGGCGGTTCTTCGGGCGGCAATTGGACAGGATGGCATTAACCAAAGCATTTAATAACTAAACACTGGCGTTATTAAGAAAGGAGAAAAAATATGTTGAAATTTTATTTAAAAAAGAAAACCCTTGCAATACTTTTATCCGCGTCTTTATTATTGTCGGCAATAGTCGTACCGTTGTCTTTTCAGGCAACGGCTGCCAATACCTCGGTAACAGAAAAATACTTTGATTTTGGCGATGTCACCAAATACAGTGGCGGATGGATCAATCATAGTGATACCACCTATCTCGGAGCACCTCAAGGATTGACGCTGAACAGCGCAGAGGATACTGTTAATATTATGGAAATCAGTGGGTCTACTTCTGCAACTTCTACCAGCAAACATCGTGCGTTTTGGTATTTTTATAACGATACTGAAAACGCCTCGGGATTTGGATATAGTCTAGAGGGCAAGAGACTACTTGTAACTACTTGTATTTCCTCAGAGGGTTCTGCAAGAAGAGTACCTAAATTGGACTATTCTGCGTATACAGTAAAAAATGAAGCTATAACAGCTGAAGACAAAGCAGCAACGGGTGTTATTATTACGACTGACGCTGTGGGCGGAGAAACAACAGATACTGTTTCTGCAATATCCGGCAAGTTGCGCCTTGCAACACCTGTATATACAAAAACCGTGGATGGTTATTATACAGAAGGAGCTCCTGTACTTGACGGTACCTGCGGTACCACCTTCCTTGTTGCAAAAAAAGATAATGCAACGCTTGCTTACGACAACAAGTATTCTGCAACCGGAACTGTTTTTCAGGTGGTTACGGTAAACCTTGGATATGATACAACAAACGGTATCACATTTGGTGCAACAACCTCTGCTTTACAGCAGTATACAAATTCAAAAAACAGTGATAATGATTATTCATTATTTTCTGTAGGTGTTCCCAAAACTGCTGTAGGCAGTGAAACTCGCTTTTTGAAAAGCATAAATATAGCTCAAAAGACTAAAACTGACTTAGTTGATCTAGCTGTAAACGGTGACAGTACTGCACTTACAGAAGCAGAAAAGAATGCAGTTGCTACATATTTTCAATCTCTTACCGGCTTGAATAAAGCAATGGATACCGAAGATATTGACAACCGTTTGGATGATTACATTGTAGATTATAAAGTATACTCACCCAATGAGGGCAAATACAGAATACTTTTAGGTCTTAATATTAACGGATACAGTGAATATTGCAGTAAAAATCCAAATATGCCCGAAAAGCTTGCTATAGCTTTGGATGGAGATTATTTTAAAGGAACTGATATTGAGAATGTTAGACCGACTCCTCATACAATATCTGTTACAACAGATACAGCTACATACGGAGTAGGCAGCTATACTACGACCGCACTTAATACCTCTATTAATAAAGATGAGCTTATTTATACAGCGGCTAAATGCGGCAACACCATGATCGCAGATATGACCATTGCTTATGAAACTGAAGGCTCCGAAGAAGAGGATACCACCATTGATAATCTTAAAATAAACGCTCTCGGCGCTGCAGTTCTTAAAAATGTTGAAGTGGGTAAGGCTCAGAGCTTACGTTTCGGATTTGATTTTTCCGCAATAAACTCTGCTGTAACTGCCGAATCTGTAACCCTTAAGGAATACGGTATTATTATAAAATCAGGTACCCCAAAAAAAGATGAACTGATCTCATCGGGACAGAAGGTTTCGGTAACAGATTTTGATGCCACACCGCTTACAGATGAGCTTACGCTTGTAATTACCAATTCCGATAAATACTCGCATATCCGTGTTTCAGCCGTTGCGTATGCTGTTGTTGAGTATAACGGTACGAAATATACGGTTTACTCCGATAATGATGATGATAAGGCGAGTGACGGTGTTGCTACAAAGTCTGTAATGGGAGTAATGAAGGCTGAAATGAAATCACATACCGAAGAGGCTGCCTTTACAACTGCTGTTGATGCCGCAAACACAAAGTGCACAACAAGCTTTGATGCAACAGTACTTGATCAAACCTCTACAGAGGGAACACGTCCGTTTATAAAATGGTTATTCTATTACTACTTTAATCCTGTACAGGCATAGAAAGGAAGGTTGGATTTATATGAAAAAATATATAGTTCCCGAACTTATGCTTTCGGTATATGAGGAAAATGCTGAGTTGTGTAACACCGTTCTTCCCACTGGTAGTATTACTACTAATGAAGATTTCTGGACAGACGGTAATAATATGGGAGATCGGGATTAAAACCGTAAATTTTAATGAATAAGTTCAAATCAGAGGAAATGTAAGTTTCCTCTGATTTGCGTAATAAGACTTGCAAGAGTAAATCTAAGGAGCAGTTTATGAAAAAAATATTATGTGCTTTATTTATGGGGTTAATGTTGATTTCTTTTGTTGGATGCGATAGAATTAATGAAACAGAGAGTAAACCTGAAACCACAAATAAAATTACAGATAGTTCTTCTGTAAACACATCAGCACAAACAAATAGTGAAGGTTCTTCAAAAACAGAACAATCTTCTGTTGCTTCAAATAGTAGCTCAGCCTCAGTAGTTTCCATTGAAACCACTGAATCACAAACTGTTATTTATATCGAGAATAATTCACAACAGTCGTCTAAAACCGATATTTCAAGCTCGGAGAATAAGAATTCAAATTCAGAAAGCATACAAGTCGGAACATCATCTGAAAATACCTCTTCAAAAGATAATTGGACGGCATATCACTAAATATTTATAACAATACAAATAAAAATGTTTTCAGAATAAGGGTGTTTTGATTATGCAAGGTTTTAAAAGTTACAATTCAAATTCTATTGCGAATAAAGAAGCGATTATAAAAGGCAACAGCTATAGATTTACCGTATTGTTTGATGGTATGATTCGCATGGAGTACAGTGCTGACGGTATTTTTGAGGATAGAGCAACAAAAACTGTTTTGAACCGCTGTTTTTCTGTGCCGGAGTTTGATGTAATTGAAACGGAAAATTCATTAGAAATTATTACGAGTAAGCTACATTTATATTATGATAAAAAGCCTTTTTCTTATTTAGGATTAAGAATTGATGTAGAGGATTACGAGTGGCATTTTGGCTGTAAGGTGCAAAATCTGTATGGAACAGCTAAAACATTGGACGGTGCCAACGGGGCAATTGAATTGGAAGATGGACTGGTGTCTCGCAGTGGCATAACCGTAATTGATGACAGTCGCACACTTGTGTTCGAAGAGGATGGCTGGGTTACGCCGCTGCTTAATGAAAGGCAGGATATATATTTCCTTTATGAAAAGGACCCAGCCAAAACACTTAAATATTTTTATGCTGTTAGTGGTTCTGTTCCTATGCTACCACGCTTTGCACTGGGAAATTGGTGGAGCCGTTGGCATGCATACAGCGATACTGAATATAAAGAGCTGGTAGAAAAGTTCCAAGAAAAAAATGTACCGCTTTCTGTAGCGGTATTGGATATTGACTGGCATCACACCCACGATTTAGACCCTAAATACGGCTCCGCTTGGACAGGCTTTTCGTGGAACAAAAAGCTTTTTCCTAACCCTAAGGGCTTTACCGATTGGCTTCATCAAAAGGGTTTGCATGTAACGCTTAATGAGCATCCGAGAGACGGTATACGCTGTTTCGAGGATTGCTATGAGAAAATAGCAGACTTTATGGGGAAGAACAAAGACTTGCGTGAAACTGTTGAATTTGATGCTGCAGACCGTAAATTTATGGAGGGATATTTCTCCTGTGTTTTGAATCCAATTGAGGATGAGGACGGCATAGATTTTTGGTGGACAGATTGGCAGCAAACCGGCGGTGTAAGTAAAGAAGGTTATGAGCCTTTATGGATGCTCAATCATTATCACTTTGTAAATAACGCACGAAATGGTAAACGCCCGCTTGCCTTCTCCCGTTATTCGGGATTGGGAAGCCATCGTTATCCTATCGGATTTTCGGGCGACACACACATAACATGGAACAATCTCGAATTCCAGCCATATTTTACCGCAACAGCAACGAATGTTGGTTATACTTGGTGGAGCCATGATATCGGCGGCTTTGGCGCAGGAGCAAGGGACGATGAATTACAGGCACGTTGGGCGCAGTTAGGTGTGTTTTCTCCAATTATGAGGCTTCACAGTATGAATAATATTTCAAAAGAGCCATGGAAGCTTGGAATGGAATATGAATATATTGTAAGTAACTTTTTAAGATTACGTCATCAGCTTATTCCGTATTTATATACGATGAACCGCAAAACAGCAAAAGACGGTATACCCCTTATAAGACCTATGTATCACATTTATCCACAGGAAAATTCGGCATATTCTGTACCGAACCAGTATTTCTTCGGCAGTGAGCTTATGGTATGTCCAATCACTTCAAAAATTGATGCACTTACCCGCATGGGTGAAATTACAGCATGGTTGCCGAAAGGAAAATGGACAGATATTTTTACCGGCGTTACATACGAAGGCGGACGAAGTGTAAAACTGTTTCGCAGGACAGATTCAATCCCCGTTCTTGCCCGTGCAGGAGCGATAGTTCCGTTAACGCATAAGGATTATGTGATGGGCGGAATAGAAAGCCCTGAAAATATGGAAATCAAAATATTTGCAACCGACAACGGCGCATTTACTCTTTACGAGGATAACGATATGCCGGAGCAAACCCTTAAATACGCAGAAACAGAATATAAAATAATTAAAACGAGCGGTAACTGCAAATTTACAATCGGAGCTGTATCAGGAGAAAAATCCGTTGTTCCCGAAAAGCGCAGTTATTCACTGTTGTTTTATGCGCTTTGTGATACTGATGAAATATCAGTTACAGTAAATAACAGAAAAATTCCATTTTCAAAAGAATACGATGAGGAAAAGAATATACTTGCTATTTCGCTTTTTAATATTCCAACTGATGAGGATACAGAAATCTGTTTGATGCAGACGAGTGAGGCAACGAATAAAGAGCGCAAATATGCAATTGATATAATGGATTATGCTTATATGGAATATGACCTAAAAACCGAAATAACAGCAGCACTTGATGCGGCTGAAAACAAGGTAAAAAGGTTAGGTGTAATCAATACTTTAGTTAAAAATATTCCCTTGAGAGAAGCACTCGTTGAAATATGTACAGCTCAAACACATGATTGTGATTGGTGAACAACAATATGTATTATAAAAATAAAAAACCGATTTAATGAATGCTTTTCGTTTTTAAAAACAGAAGGTGCTACAGCAAATGAATTTTCCAAATACGATTTCTGTTGTTAAACAGTATAGAGAGCAAGCCTTATTCCGGAATATTGCTATCAGGGTAGGTAAAGGTAATAAAATACTTGGGGATATTTTTATGTATTTCCGATTTAACACATTATGCTAAAATGTTGCTTAACAGGGGGAACCCCTTGATTTCGCAAGAAACTCTGAATTTCGCTTGCCGAAATCACACTCTGGGTATGAGCGAAGCAAGGGGCGTAGGCTTTCTCTATGTTGATGAAAGATATGAGCAAACAGGTGAATTGTTTCCTATCGGAGCCATAGGTCATTGTGGACATACCGGTCAATCCTTTTTTGTTGACCGCAAAAGCGGATTATATGTGATTATCCTGTCAGATGCTACCGTTTCCACCGTAAAAAAATACGGTCACGAGGATTACGAAAAGGTGATACAAATGCGAAAGGAACTTCATAACGCCATAAAAAAAGATTTGAGTGAACACGGAGATAATTATGAAAGAACTAAAACTTTGGTACACAGATGAAGCACCTTTTGGAAATGAAGATGCCTTTCGCATAGATGATAGCGCTTATTCCTACAGCGGTAATAATTTGGATAATGTAAATTCCTATGATGATGGTTGGGAAAAATGGTCATTGCCTA
>JAFPAV010000041.1 GCA_017390725.1 Clostridia bacterium
GAAAAAGAATGCGCAGGGCCAGGAATAATATCCCCTTATTGCATTGTAAACTTCGGTTGCGGTTTTAGTAAAATCAATAAGCGCCATTTCCTTTTTTATAATGGGAGCATAACTGGCGTCTTCCTCATTTTGCTTTGTTCTTTTGGCAGTACCGTCAGCGATTTTTTCAATAGTTTCAACCATTAAATCTGCACTGACTACAGCCAGACGGTCAAACAGCTCATCGGCAGTTTCTGTTGGTTTTATGTCAACCTCACGGATAGATATTATATCTCCTGTATCAATGCCCTTATCCATATACTGAATAGTGATACCCGTTTTCTCTTCTCCGCAGATTATCGCCCATTGTATTGGAGAAGCGCCTCTGTATTTAGGAAGAATAGATGCGTGACCGTTAATACAACCGTATTTTGCAATGCTTAATATCTCCTCAGGTAAAATCTTACCGTAAGCCACAACAACTATAAGCTCAGGGTTAAGACCTTTTATAATCTCAACCGCATCGGAATTTTTAAGGCTTTCGGGTTGATAAACATTTAGTCCCTTACTGAGTGCTAACTGTTTTACCGGCGGCGGTGTTAAAATCCTTTTTCTGCCCACCGGCTTATCAGGCTGAGCAAAAACTCCGCACACCTCATGCCCTGCCTCAATTATTCTTTCAAGGGTTTTTGCGGCATAATCGGGGGTGCCCATAAATAATATCTTCATAAGTTTATCCTTCGATGTTTTCTTTTATAACCTTATCAATATATAAGGTTCCGTCAAGATGGTCTATCTCGTGACAAAAGGCTCTTGCTTTAAAGCCCTCAACCGTCATTTTGATGTTTTTGCCGTTTCTGTCCTGAGCGTGAACGGTAACGGTATAGGGTCTTTTAACCTTGCCGTATTCTCCCGGAACAGAGAGGCAGCCCTCATCACCTATCTGCTCGCCGCTTACCTCCTCGATAACGGGATTGATAAGCTCAATAAGACCGTCCCCCACATCAATAACACAGTATCTGCGCAGTATACCAACCTGAGGTGCGGCAAGTCCCACACCCTCAGCGGCATACATAGTTTCTGCCATATCATCAAGAATGGTATGAAGTCTTTCATCAAAATTAAGCTGAGTTCTGCATTTTTTTCTCAGAACCTCATCGCCTATCTTAACTATATTTCTTATTGCCATATATTTTCTCCTATATAACCGTTTCGGGATTTATGTCAACCAAAACAGAGATATCTCTTTTTGCCTTAATAGAAATGGAATTTCTCAACATCTCCCTGAAACGGTGGTTGTTTTTGCATTTAATTATCATTCTGTATCTATACTTATTATTCATCTTTGGAATAGAAGCAGCACTCGGTCCCAAGATTATTATCTTAACATCCTTATAATCTCCCGATAGATTATCCTTTATTTTATCGAAAATCTCCTTTATTGCCTCCTCGGCGCAAAGCTTATCGGTAGACTGGGTTACAAGGGTGCATATATCACAGTAGGGTGGGAAGGTCATAAGCTGTCTTACCGATATCTCCTCATTATAAAAGGATTCGTAATCCTGACGGGAGGCAAGTTCTATTATATTAGAATCGGGGTCCACCGTCTGTACAACGGCTTTACCTGCACTCTCTCCCCTTCCCGCTCTCCCCACAACCTGAGTAAGCAGTGAAAAGGTACGCTCAAAGCTTCTATAATCCTCACTGTACATAGCCTTTTCGGCTCCCAATACACCAACCAAGGTTACATTGGGAAAATCCAGCCCCTTTGCCACCATCTGAGTTCCAAGCATTATATCATATTCTCCCCTTGAAAAAGCTTCAAGGTAGGTAGAATACGAATCCCTTGTCATAGTACTATCAGCATCTAATCTTAAAATACGAGCTTCGGGGAAAAGCATTTCCAGTTCTTCTGCAACCTTTTGGGTGCCGAGTCCCATAAATTTCATATTTTCTCCCGAGCATTCGGGACATTTATTATCTACGGATTTTGAATATCCGCAATAATGGCACATCAATCTTTTGTTTGCCGAATGATAGGTAAGGGAAATACTGCAGTTGGGACACGCCTCAACATAACCGCAGTCAGGACAGGATATATAGGTATTATGCCCTCTTCTGTTAAGAAGAATTATTGACTGCTTTTTAGCTTTTAAGGTATCCTCTATACTATCATAAAGCACTTTACTTATAGCCGAGGAGTTACCCGAAAGGATTTCCTTTCGCATATCAACCGTTTTTACCTCGGGAAGCACAGCATTGCCGTATCTGTTTTTAAGGGTGAAAAGCGAATATCTGCCCGATTTTGCGGCGGTATAGCTTTCCATAGACGGTGTTGCCGAAGCAAGACATAAAAGAGCATTATTGTATGATGCTCTGAATTTTGCTAAATCCCTTGCGTGGAATCTCGGAGATTTTTCCGATTTATAGGTGTGCTCCTGCTCCTCGTCTATTATTATAAGTCCTAAATTTTCAAAGGGAGCAAAAATTGCGCTCCTTGTTCCTATTGCTATAAGGGCTTTACCACTTTTTATTCTTTTCCACTCATCCATTCGTTGACCAGTGGACATAGCACTGTGAAATACCGCTATTTTATCCCCGTAACGACTGCTGAATATATTAATCATCTGAGGAGTGAGAGCAATTTCGGGCACCATTACTATAACACCCTTACCTGCATCCGAAACCTCATCAACGAGCTTTAAAAATACCTGAGTTTTACCCGAACCAGTAACCCCGTAAAGCAAGGAAACCGCTCCCTTGCCCGAAGCTATCAGCTCTTTCATACCAAGATATGCCTTTTGCTGCTCATCGGTAAGAACAATTTCAGAACGAAGCTGTGGTTTTACACCTCTATAGGGTGTGCGGAAAACCTCTTTTTCGTAGGCCGTAACCAAGCCCTTATCAATAAGGGCGTTTACCACCGATACACTTACTCCCGTAAAATAACAAAGTTCCTTAAGACTTACCGCTCCGATATCTGTGAGTACCGAAAAGACCTCTTTTTGTCTTGCGGTAAGCTTGATTCCCTCGGCCTCCTCTAAGGTTTTCAAAGGACGAATCCACTTTTCAGTGGCATCCCCCGTATTTCTTATTGGTGTGCAGTTCTTAAGAACTGCCTCCTTTTCGGAAAGGGAGGTCATAGTATCCGATATTTCACCGAATTCCTTTTTAAGCTTATCAAAGGATATTTCACCCTTTGCTTTTATAAACTCTGTAATTCTTTTTTCTTCCTCCGATAAAAATGCATCGGCGGAAAACTGAGGGTTATAGGAATAGTAATCGGTCAGCTTATAGTTTATGCCTGTTGGCAGCATAGCGTGTACCCCGTCATACCTTGTGCAAAAGGTATGCTCATAAAGATACTCGCTCATATCAATCATTTCTTTATTTAAAACAGGGGTTTTATCGGTAACCGATATTATCTCTTTCAGGTTATCCGTTTCGCCTTCGCTGACATCAACAATAAGGCACTGCTTTTTTATATTGGCTCTGCCAAAGGGTATCAGCGCTCTGCAGCCCACTGTTTTTTCATCAAAACCAAGGGGCAGCTTATATGAATACTTTTTATCGAAAGTCGCAGTAGCACCGTCAATTATAACCTGAGCTATCTTGCCCTTCATATAAACCCTCCCCCTTTTTTATTTTGAAATAATTACTTTTCCTCTACCTCGCAAGCAAGCTTATCAATAGCAATACTAACGGGCTTTTCAATAAGGATATCTCCCGATTCCTCAACCTTTTTTGCTACATTTCTTGCCTCGTGAGCAACATCGATTACCAAACGGTAACGATTATCATAATTTTCGATTAATTTTCCAATATTAGGATTTAACATTGTTAAGCACCTCATCTATAACATTTAAATTTTTATCTAATTTCAAGCGGTTGCTCAAAATAATTGAAACAGCATTATTTACGGCAGTATCCAAATCATCATTTACAACTATATAATCATATTCCTTGGCTCTGCCGATTTCCTCTAAAGCCTTATACATTCTCTCGGCTATAACCTCATCGCTTTCGGTTCCTCTGCCGCTGAGTCTTTTTCTCAGCTCCTCAAAGGAGGGGGGCATTATAAAAATACTTACCGTATCCGAAAGCTTGCTTCTTATAGCGGCGGCTCCGTTAACATCAACCTCGATGATAACATCCTTGCCTTCCTCACTTGCCTTTAATACGGGGGCTTTGGGAGTTCCGTAATAATTGCCAACATAATTGTTATGCTCAAGCAATTCGTTATTTCCAATCATAGAAATAAACTTCTCTTTAGAGATAAAGTTATATTTCTCTCCCTCTTTTTCACCCTCACGCATAGGTCTTGTAATAGAGGATATAGAAAAGAATATATTATCTATTCTCTTAAAAAGCTCGGCAAGTAAAGTATCCTTACCTGAACCCGAAGGTCCCGAAACGATATAAATATTTCCCTTACTCATCTGCTTCCTCCTCATCCTCTATATCACTGTTCTCCTCAGTTATACGGTTAGCAACCGTTTCAGACTGAAGATATGTGAGAATAATATGGTCACTATCGGTAATGATAACGGCCCTTGTTCTTCTGCCGTGGGTAGCGTCTATCAGGGTTCCCCGTTCCTTCGCCTCCTGAATAATACGCTTTATGGGAGCCGATTCGGGACTTACTATCGCCACCATTCGGTTGGCCGATACCATATTACCGAAGCCTATATTTACAAGTTTCATATTTTCACCTACTCGATATTCTGAATTTGCTCTCTTATCTTCTCTATTTCGGATTTAATATCCACAACCGTGTGAGCAATATCAATATCCTGAGCCTTTGAGCCGATAGTGTTGGCTTCACGGTTCATTTCCTGAATAATAAAATCCAGCTTTCTGCCGATAGCTCCGCCTTCACTGAGCATATTCTTAAGCTGCTCGATATGGCTGCGAAGTCTTACAGTTTCCTCGGCAACTGCAATTTTATCGGCGAATATAGCAGTTTCGGTTAGCAACCTTTGTTCCTCAATATTAACATCGCCTAAAAGCTCTTTTATCTTTTGTTCAAGACGAAGTCTGTACTCCTTAACGGTTTCGGGAGAACGCTCCTCTATAAAGGCTACCTTAGAAAGAATAATATCAGCCCTCGAAATAACATCATTCATAAGGCGTTCGCCCTCGACTGTGCGCATATTAATAAAGCTTTCAATGGCTTCGGCTGCAACCTCGCTTACGGCGGAAATTACAACTTCATCCTCTAAAGACTGCTGTCTTATCTTAAAGGTATCGGGATTTCTTATAAGGGATGAAGCCTTGATATCATTCTTTAGCCTGAATTTTGAGGAAAGCTTTTTTATAGCCTCAAGATACGCCGACACAAACTGACTGTTAACCTCGATTTCAATGGCATTTTCGGTATTATCCTCGATAAGAACAGATACCTCAACCTTTCCCCTTTGAATGTTCTCTCTGCAAAGCTTATTCAGCTTTTCATCGAGGAACATATATGCTCTGGGCACTCGGGAAGAAAATTCAAAATATCTGTGATTAACCGATTTTATTTCAACGGTTATATTAAGGTCAGATACCGTTTTTCTTGCCCTTCCGAAGCCGGTCATACTTCTTATCATTTTATATCACTTCCAAAAAGTATAATATTATATAATAATATTAATTATAATAATTCATATTATTTTACCAAAAAAGTAAGGTATATGTCAACTATTTAGCAAGTTTGTAACCTTTTTTTAACAATTAAGACACAAAAAAAGAACCCTTTTTCAAGGGTTCTTTGATTATTTTGATATTACTCGGCAGCCTCTTCGGTTACAACCTCTGCTGCTTCCTCAACAGGAGCTTCGGCAACCTCTTCAACTATAGCAGCTTCCTCGGTAGCCTCTTCCTCTGCAGGAGCGGCATCCTCAAGAAGAACACGGATAGAAAGGCTAACACGCTTCTTCTCATCGTCAACAGCTATAATCTTAGCCTCAACCTCCTGACCGATGGTCAGCTCGTCCTGGGGCTTAGCAACATGCTTGTTTGCAATCTGAGAAATGTGAATAAGACCATCAACACCAGGGAGAATACGGGCAAAAGCACCATAGGTAGTCATACTAACGATAGTTACCTTTACAACATCCTCAACCTTGTAGGTGTTATTGAAGATAGTCCAAGGATTATCCTCTTCCTTCTTATAGCCGAGAGAAATCTTTCTCTTTTCGGCATCGATAGCTTTTACATAAACCTCAACAGTATCACCAACGAGAACTACCTCAGAGGGATTCTTGATGCGCTGCCAAGAAAGCTCGGAGATATGTACCATTCCGTCAACACCGCCGATGTCAACAAAAGCACCGTAGCTTGTAAGGGATTTAACGGTTCCGGTGAACTTATCGCCAACTGCAATATTCTCCCAAACCTTATCCTCTGCTGCCTTGCGTTCCTCTAAAAGTACGCTGCGGATAGAGCCAACTGCTCTTCTGCCTCTGCCGATTTCAATTATACGGAAGGAAACCTCCTTACCCTTCAAATCGTCAATAGGCTCGTTTCTCGACATAGTAGCCTGAGAAGCAGGAATGAATACTCTTACGTTATTGGTATAAGCAACAACGCCGCCCTTGATAATGTCTTTAACAAAACCAGTCATGATTTCGCCCGAATCCTTGGCGGCAACTATATTGTCCCAACCGGCAATAGCATCATAACGACGCTTTGAAAGCATTGCAGTTCCTTCCTGATCGTTGATTTTCATAATGATAAGATTCATCTTATCATCGACCTTAACTTCATCCAAAAGCTTTACATCAGGATCAGATGAATACTCTTCAGCAGATACATAGCCTGTAACTCCTCTGCCGATATCAACAGTAATCTCAGATGCATTAACTGCAACAACAGTTCCGCACACCTTCTGATCTCCTGTAAGGCCGCTTAATGAAGCCTCAAATGCTTCCTCGTCTGTCATTTCCTCGAAGCTTTTTTGAACAGTTTCTTTTTCCTCCATAATCTGTTCGTCAACCGGTTGTAAATTTTCCGACATGGTTTTGATAACCTCCTTTATTATACCCGCCGGCGTGGAAGCGCCAGCCACAACACCAATTTGGGAACAACCCTCGAAATAGCCCATATCGAGTTCTTGGGCAGTTTCAATAAGGCATGTTCTTTCGCAGTTTTGCCTACACACATCAAAAAGCTTTGATGTGTTGGAGCTATGCCTTCCGCCGATGACAACCATAGCATCGCTAAGGCAAGAAAGCTCATAGGCTTCCTGCTGCCGCATTGAAGTCGCATTACATATTGTATCAAAAACTTTCGCATTTGTACATACTTTTTTTAATTTTTTTTGGCATTTAGCCCAAATTTGTGCATTAAAAGTGGTTTGGGAGACCATAATGAGAGGTTTATTTGCAAGCGTTTCATCATTTTTGAAAAGTTTTTCTATATCCTCTTCATCTGATATGACATAATATTCTCCCTCGCAGTGCCCTGCAATACCTATAACCTCCTGATGCTTGGCGTCTCCCGCTATCAAAACGATATAGCCCTCTTTACTGTGCTCCGACACGATTTTATGAATTTTCATAACGAAGGGACAGGTTGCATCGGCAATCTCGATTCCCTTTTCGCTAAGCGCATCATAAACATTTTTGGTAACGCCGTGAGAACGGATAACAAGAATTTCTCCATCCTTTACCTCATCTGTTCCCGAAACGGCACGTACACCCTTGCTTTCAAGCTCTTGGACAAGCTGTGAATTATGAATAATAGGACCTAAGGTACAAGCCTTTTTGTTCTCCTCTATTAAATCGTATACCATCTGCACTGCACGGTTAACGCCGAAGCAAAATCCTGCAGTTTTTGCAAGTGTTATCTTCAAATTATTCTCCAAGCCTTTCCTTTACAATACTCAAAATAAGCTCTAAGGACTCATCAAAGGTGCATTCTGAGGTGTCTGCCAGAACGGCGTCATCAGCCTGCTTTAAGGGAGCAATGGGTCTGTGGGTATCGTTATAATCCCTTTTAAGCATATCCTCATAAACCTCATCGTAGGTTACTTCACTGCCCTTTTCTATCAGCTCCTTATAGCGGCGTTGGGCCCTTGTTTCAGCCGAAGCGGTAAGGAAAATCTTTACGGTGGCATCAGGCAGAACGACAGTGCCTATATCTCTGCCATCCATAACAACGTTGTTTTCCTTTGCAAGCAGTCTTTGCATTTCCAGCAAGAAGGCTCTGACAGGAGGCTTTGCCGAAACGGCAGATGCCATCATAGATGCCTTTGGTGTTCTTATTTCATCATTAACATCATTATCGTCAAGGAACACGTGCTGCTCATTATCTATAAAGCGGATATCAACCTTTGTGTCACTTAAAATATCCTCTATATCGCACTCAAGCTTTTCATCGGCTCCGCTTTTTAGGAATTTGAGACCTACTGCCCTGTAAAGAGCGCCTGTATCAACATAAATAAAGCCGAGAGCCTTTGCCGCCTTTCTTGAAAGGGTGCTTTTTCCTGCTCCTGCAGGTCCGTCAATAGCTATTGAAATCATTTTCTTTCTCCTTAATTAGTACAAGATTTTGCCGCCGTATATGCCGTTGAAAAGGCTATCTGTAAATTAAATCCGCCTGTATAGGCATCAACATCAATTATCTCCCCTGCAAAGAAAAGCCCCTTTATAAGCTTCGATTCCATCGTTGCAGGGTTTATTTCCTTAACCGAAATTCCGCCGCTTGTAATTATCGCTTCATCAATGGGACGGAAGCCCGTTATATGAAGTGTTAACCCCTTCATAACCTCAATTAAGCTATGCCTTTGATCACGGCTTATCTGATTCACCTTAATACGAGGGGGTATACCTGATAAATTAACAACAACGGGAATAAGGCTTTTCGGTAGCAAGGCACCTAGGGAATTTATAAAATCGCAGTTGAGCTCCTCAGAAAAATCCTTTAAAACCCTTTTTTCAAGCTGTTCGAAGCTTAACGCAGGCTTTAAATCTACTTTTGCGGTATATTCCTTTTTGTCCATATACCTAAGATGAGCAGATGCACTTAAGACCAAGGGTCCCGATATACCGAAATGGGTAAAAAGCATTTCTCCCATTTCGGAGAAAATCGGCTTTTTCTTATCCTTTTCGTATATAGAAAGGGTAACGTTTTTAAGGGATAATCCCGAAAGCCTTTCGCAAAAGCCCTCGTGAATATTAAGAGGCACTAAGGAGGGTTTTAATTCTGTAACGGTATGTCCAAGGTTTTCAGCCATCCTATAGCCATCCCCCGTTGAGCCGGTTGTGGGATAGGAAAGCCCTCCCGTTGCGAGTATAACGCTATCGGCAAAAATTTCTTCGCCGTTTTCAAGTCTTACACCCTTAACAGCACCGTTTTCGGTTATTATTTCTTTTACTTGGCCCTTTATTATCTCGGTGCCGTTTTTACGAGCCGCCCTTACCAATGCATCAACAATATCCACCGATTTATCGGAAACGGGAAACACCCTATTTCCTCTTTCGGTTTTAAGTGGCGTTCCTCTTTTTTCGAAAAACTCCATTGTATCCTGAGAGTTAAAAGCAGAAAAGGCGGAATATAAAAATCTTCCGTTTTTTGGGATATTGGCAATAAGGGTATTCTCATCGCAGTTGTTGGTTACGTTACATCTGCCCTTACCCGTTATCATAACCTTTCTTGCAGGACGGTCATTCTTTTCAATAAGGGTTATTTGGGCATTTTCTATCTGCGCCGCCGCCATAAGACCTGCCGCACCGCCGCCTATTATAACAACTCTTTTCATACCATCACCGCCTTTTCGATTTATTTTACTATATTTTTTTAAAAAAGTAAACTATATAAATATAAAACAGGTTGGCTGTACCAACCTGTTTTTTGTTATCTTTCTTTTCCTAAATAGAAAATTGCAAGCGTTCCGGGGCCTGAGTGGGAAACTATAACGGGGTCAAGGCAGTTGATTACGAAATTCTTAACGCCATATCTTTTCTTAACAATATCTGCAAGAGTTTTAGCATCCGCTTCGCAGTCACCGTGAACGATATAAACCGCATCCTGATTTTTGATATCAATTGCGTTATTCTCAAGACTATCAGCAAGTCCCTCAATGGCGGCCTTTCTGCCACGAACCTTGCTTACTACATAAAGCTTACCGTCATCCGCCATATGAAGCATGGGCTTAATGCCGAGAGCAGCGCCCATAACGGCACTTGTTGCAGAAATTCGGCCTCCCCGCTTTAGGAAGAACAAATCATCGATAGTAAACTTATGAACGATTGATAGCTTATTGCTCTCAACCCATTCGGCTACCTCTTCCATCGATTTTCCCTCTTTTTTAAGCTTAACGGCATAGTGAACGAGAAGTCCCTGTCCCATAGAAGCGCAAAGAGTATCAACAACAATTATCTTTCTATCGGGGAACATTTCACTGTAATCCTCGGCGGCGAGTCTTACATTCTGATAGGTTCCCGAAAGTCCTGACGAGAAGGAAAGAACGAGAGCGTCCTCGCCGCTTTCTAAAACTGGCTTGATAACCTTATCGCAATCCTCACGGCTTGCAAGGGATGTAGTGATTTTCTCCTTATTGCGAAGATTTTCATAAACAACGCTAAAGTCGGTTTTTTCATCCTTTATATAGCTATCATAATCCTTTTCACCCATACGGTATTTCAGTGACATTATTTCAACGCCATACTCCTCTATTTGTGCATCGGTAAGGTTGGCGCAGGAATCGGTAATTATTTTGTAACTCAAATTAAAGCATCTCCTTTTTTGGTTGGCTTTTGACTTCGTTTTAGATTATAACCCAATGTGCCATCTTTGTCACTCTATACTAATTATTTTTTATTCTATTATAAAGAAAAATGCAGTAGAGAAAAATTTCTTTTCTCTACTGCCGGTAGAATTATCCTTAAATAAAGGCTTTAAGACCTCTTTCCAACGCTTTTGTCAACGGTTTATAGAGCAACAGGGTTGTAATAAGATTTCCTGCACAATGCAAAATATCAAACCACAGTCCGTTAACTATGTAGGCTATTCCTCCGCCAAATCCTAAGGTTATAAAATAAGGAATTGAGCAAAGAGTTCCGAAAATCAGACCAAAAACAGCCGAAACAACGGCATAAAGTATTACATTATCGAGCTTTCTTATAAGACATATCACGAGCGCCAATATCAACCATACATAAAGGTAATTTATAACCCACATTGAAAGCCCGTAGGTTAAAATTTCGCACAAAACAAATATATAGATTGAGAAAATAACCCTATAAGAAAATTTTCTTGCTATAACTATTATTAAAATGGATACTATCTCGATATTAGGCAGTGAAGCCATTATAACCTGAGAGACATACATAAGTCCCCCGAATAATGTGAGAAGTATCCACAAGAAAAGTTTTTTAAGCCGGGGTGTAGACGATTTCAAATTCATCCCCATCCTCAACAGGCAGCTCGTTCATTCCAACCGAGGTCATCTCCCCTGCCTCATAAACACACCACCATGCGCCATCGGCATTGTAATCGGCTCTTACACCGTCAATAACTGTGTAATATCCTGCATCGTATTCTTCCTTTGAAACCAGTTTTTCTTCGAGAAGCGCATCTGCAAGATATTCCTTATCGGTTGCAATCTCGATTTCCTTTTCTTCTCCATCCTTATACTCAATAGTAACCAAAATATCCTTTTTACCGTCATCAGTTTCGGGACGGGTTACAGCAAATATAACTGCAGCTGCAGCTATAAGAACTACAAGTACTGAGCAAAGAATGATAATAAGCTTTTTGTTTTTCATAAAATAAAACTCCTTTGTATTGAATTGTAAAACCTTTCAATACAAAAGAGTTAGTATAAAGCAGTATTTGCCGCCGCAATACCCGACAACAAATCAAACTGTACACTGCCAATTACTCGTGGCTTTTGTACTGAAAAATCTGTGGCAAGTATTCCGACTTATTGCTTCATCCGGACTGTGCGATATCCGAAAACAGTGCTTTAGCCTTCCCGTTTTCACAGTGACATATAAAAGCACCTTGCAAATTACGGCGACGAGTTCGCAGAGGAATTGCACCTCTATTCCAGTTTAAGTTTTGCCTCAAGCAAAACACCGCAGACCTGTTCTACGCTATGATTTTACCATTACGGTATTTATTTGTCAACAATATATTTAAGCAAGCTCTTCCCACTGAGCCATTAATCCCAAAAGCTCCTCCTCGGCGGCTTCAAGCCCACTTGATAATTCCTGTAATTTTTCGTAATCACACATATTTTCTTCCAGTGAAAGCTCCTTTTTAATTTGTGATATTTTTTCCTCTGTAAGGGCTATTTTCTCCTCACATTTTAAAAGGGCTTTTTCTCTTTTTGCCTTCTCCTTTAGAGGGGTTGTAAAGCTCTTTTTAGCCTTAGGTTCCTCTTGCACTTTTACCTGTTCGCTTTTTTGAAATTTTTCTCCTGACTCCAGGTACTGAGAATATCCGTAAGGATAATACCGCGTACTTCCTTGCGAGAAAACCAAGAGGCTATCGGATATTTTTCTAATAAAATATCTATCGTGGGAAACAAAAATTATAGTTCCAGGATACTGCAAAAGAATATCCTCAAGGGTTTCCTTACCCACAATATCCATATGGTTAGTAGGCTCATCGAAAATAAGGAAATTAGGTCTTCTTTTAAATATTTTACAAAGGGCCAGTCTTACCTTTTCTCCACCTGATAACACATTAACACTTTTAAAAACATCCTCACCCGAAAACATAAAGGCACCAAGAGCGCTTCTTGCCTCGAAATCATTAAGATGGGGAAATGTATCCATAAAATCCCCAAGAACACTCTTTTCGGATACATATTGAGCCATCTGCTGATCGAAATACCCAACACTTACACGGGGACCAAACTTATAATCGCCGGATATAGCCTTAATATTTCCCATTAAAGTTTTTATAAAGGTGGATTTTCCAAGTCCGTTTCCGCCGATTATACCGATTCGCTGACCTCTTTCCACCTTAAGATTTACTGTGGATAAGGGTTTTTCGAAGCCTATTACGAGATTATCCACCGATAAAACATCCTGAACTCCTAAATCCTCAGGCTCAAAATCCGCATGGAAGGTTCGGTTATCGTAGCTTTCAGGAGGGGTGGGCGGTATCATTCTCTCAATTTGTTTAAGTTTTGACTGGGCCATAGCCGCCTTTGTAGGCTTGTAGCGGAATTTTTCCACCAACTCCTCAAGGCGCTTGATTTCCTTTTTATATTGCTCGTAATTTTTTCTCTGTTGCTCACGAAGTTCTTTCTTCTGCTTGGTAAAGCTGCTGTAATTTCCGTTGTATTTAGTGGTTTTGCCGTGTTCTATTTCATAAACGGTGTTAACAACGTTATCTAAAAACATACGGTCATGAGAAACGACAACAACAGCCTTTTTATATTCCTTTAAATACTCTTCAAGCCAGTTTACCGCCTCGATGTCTAGATGGTTGGTAGGCTCATCCAAAAGAAGAATATCAGGTTTTGAAAGCAGAAGCTTTAAAAAGGCAATTTTAGTTCTCTGTCCGCCCGAAAATTCGGTTAGAGAACGGTATTTTTCCTCCTCGGAAAAGCCAAAATGCTTTATTGCCGATTCATATTCCCTCTCAAAATAAAAACCACCTAAATTGGTAAAATAATCGAGCAAAGAGGTGTATTCTTTAATGTTATCCTCCGTCTGCTCACTTTCCATTTTTGCTTGGGCTTCCTCAAGGGAAAATTTCACCTTTAAAATATCGTCATAAGCAGAGCGGATTTCCTCTATGAGAGTTTTATTTTCATCGCTAAATGTCATCTGACTGAGCATACCTATATTTGGCTTGCCTGATACCGCAAAAAAGGTATTTTCATCGCTATCGAGCTTTGTTATGTTATATTCTCCTGCAATGGTTTTAAGGAGGGTAGTTTTTCCGCAACCGTTTCTCCCTACAATGCCTATTTTACTGTTATCGTTAATTTCTATATTAATCTCTTTAAGTATAGCCTCCCCCGAAAGCTCAACTATACCGTTCTGAATTTTCAGTTGCAAAAAATCACCCACCTTACTAAATTCGGGGTTGTGCTTTTAACACAACCCCGAAAATTAATTACTTATTATCACGCTTTTTGAAACCACGACGGGGCTTTCTATCGTCCTTACGGGGAGCCTCATCGGCATCATCCTCAACAACGGCACCGTTGATTTCAACCAAAGCATCTCTACGGGAAAGATTGATTCTTCCCTGATCGTCAATCTCGGTTACCTTAACGAGAACCTGATCACCAACAGTTACAACATCCTCAACCTTTTCAACACGCTTAACATCAAGCTTGGAAATATGAACAAGACCTTCCTTACCGGGAGCTATTTCAACAAATGCGCCGAAGGTCATAAGGCGGGTTACCTTACCGCTGTAAACAGCGCCAACCTCGGGGTCATTAGCAATAAGTTCGATAATAGATACAGCCTGTTTTGCCTTTTCAATATCAAGGCCGGAAACGAATACCTGACCGTCCTCTTCGATATTGATAGTACAGTCGCACTGTTCCTGAATAGACTGAATAACCTTACCCTGTTTACCGATAACATCGCCGATTTTCTCGGGATTAATCTTAAGGGTGAGCATCTTGGGAGCATACTTAGAAAGCTCTGCACGAGGCTCGGCAATACACTTAAGCATAACCTCATCAAGAATATATTCACGGGCAGTTCTTGTCTTAGCAAAAGCCTCCTTGATGATTTCGGGAGTAAGACCGTGAACCTTTAAGTCCATCTGGATAGCGGTGATACCCTTATGAGTACCTGCTACCTTAAAGTCCATATCGCCATAGAAATCTTCGAGACCTTGGATATCAACCATAGTCATAAAGTCGCCATAAACGCCCTCATCGCCTGTGATAAGTCCGCAGGAAATACCTGCAACGGGAGCCTTAAGGGGAACACCTGCAGCCATTAAAGCCAATGTTGAGCCACAGATAGAGCCCTGAGAGGTTGAACCGTTGGAGGAAAGAACCTCGGAAACAACACGAATAGCATAGGGGAAATCATCCACAGAGGGAATAACGGGAGCAAGGGCACGTTCTGCCAATGCACCGTGACCAATTTCACGACGGCCGGGGCCACGAGAAGGCTTGGTTTCACCTACTGAGTATGAGGGGAAATTATAGTGATGGATATAACGCTTTGAAACCTCTTCATCAAGTCCGTCAAGCTTCTGAGACTCACTAACGGGTGCCAATGTAGCAACCGAGAGAACCTGAGTCTGACCTCTGGTGAACATACCCGAGCCGTGAACTCTGGGAAGGAGGTCTACCTTAGCGTCAAGAGGACGGATTTCGTCAATACCTCTACCGTCAACACGCTTCTTTTCATTCTTAAGCCAGTTTCTTACAACGTGCTTCTGGATAAGATAAAGAATTTCATCTATCTTACCTTCGTTGCCTTCAAACTGAGCATCATACTTTTCGTGTAAAGCGTTGCTTATAGGAAGCAATGCAGCATCACGAACAAGCTTATCATCGGTATCGAGAGCCTTTTTAACATCCTCAATACAGAAGTTTTCCATCTCCTCAAAGATTACAGGATCGGGATCGCTTGTTTCAAATTCAAACTTAGGCTTGCCGATTTCATCAACAATGCCGTTTATAAACTTAACAACTTCCTTGTTTACCTCGTGACCTGCCATAATGCAATCAAACATAAGGTCATCAGGAATTTCGTTACCGCCTGCCTCTATCATAGCAACCAAATCGGCTGTTGAAGAAACGGTAAGTGTGAGCTCAGAAACAGCTCTTTGCTCTAATGTGGGGTTGATAACAATTTCACCGTCAACCAGTCCTACAAAAACACTGGATATAGGACCTGCCCAGGGAATATCGGAAATAGCAATAGCGGTGGAAACACCGATAGCTGCTGCAACCTCAGGTGAGCAGTCGGGGTCAACCGACATAACGGTTGCTACAACCGAGCAATCGTTACGCATATCCTTGGGGAAAAGAGGACGGATAGGGCGGTCAATACAGCGGGAGGCAAGAATTGCCTTATCGGTTGCTCTGCCCTCACGTCTCTGGAAAGAACCGGGGAAACGGCCTACAGAATACATCTTCTCCTCGTAATCTACAGATAAAGGGAAGAAATCAACGCCCTCACGGGGCTTTGCAGATGCAGTTACTGTACATAAAACCTTGGTTTCACCATAGGATGCCATAACTGCAGCGTTTGCCAACTGAGCCATCATGCCTGTTTCAAGCTTTAAGGGTCTGCCGGCAAGGGTGGTTTCATAAACCTTGTAATTTTCAAACATACCTTTTTATCTCCTTGAATTTTTTCTTTGAGATTTTCCGGTTAGCAATAAATCCAACATCCGATACTCTCGGGTGCTCGATTTACCGCTAAGACACGAAAAATCCCGTTTTTATTTACAACAAGGCAGACCGGAATAAAAGCGGTCTGCCTTGAATGTAACATATTACTTACGAAGACCGAGCTTCTTAATAAGTGCACGATATCTCTCGATATCATTCTTCTGCAAGTAAGCGAGAAGATTTCTTCTGTGACCTACCATCTTAAGAAGACCGCGGCGGGAATGGTGATCCTTAGCGTTATCCTTAAGGTGAGCGTTGAGCTCATCAATTCTGGTGGTGAGAAGAGCTACCTGAACTTCGGGAGAACCTGTATCTCCCTCATGAGTAGCGTAATCAGCGATTACCTGCTGCTTCTTTTCCTTTGTCATTTCTCTTCACTCCTTTTATTATTTACCGGTATACCGAGCTAAAGGTCATGAGTGTTCCCAAAGGGCAGTCACCCAAAGCCCAGAATACGGCAGCTTAAGTATTATATCACGGTTTTATAGAAAAGTAAAGTACTTTTTTATTAGCCCCTTATCACCTTTATAATGTTTTTATCAGCAAAAGCATCATAAGGGATTACCGTAACTGCACCAATGCTCTTGCCGTTAAGAATTACATCCTTAATATTCTTTCCGCTTCCCATCATTTTAACATCGAAGTTTTTCTTGCCAAAATGAAGATTCAAAAGCTCGAGCTCCTCGCCGGAATAGGGATAAATATTCATTCCCTTTCATCGAAATCAACACCCACAAAGGCATGAACTAATGAATTATAAAATCCTCTCATACTGTAGCCATGCCATATTCCGCAAAGGCAGTTCCAATTATCAAAGGGAACCTCGGCATCGTTATCGTAACAGGGTATTCCCTCCGCCACTGCGCTAATAAGATAATTTTCATTATACAAGCACCTTCTTTCATATATTTTTATGAAAGAAGGTTTTTTTATGTTTTTAAGTCTTTTACTTGAGCTTGCTTCGAAAATATTTTATTTTGCCCTTCACGTTACGGGGGCAGGCTCCTTTCCCCCTCCCCTTTCTGCCGCAAAGGAAAGGGAGCTTCTTGAAAAAAGTGAAGCAGAGGACCTTGATGCGAGAAACAAATTGGTTGAGCATAACCTTAGACTTGTTGCCCATATAGTTAAAAAATACTATGTTCCCGACTGCGACCAGGATGACCTCATATCCATAGGAACGGTAGGTCTTATAAAGGCAATTTCAACCTTTAAACCAACCAAGGGTATACGACTTGCCACATACGCCTCCCGCTGTATTGAAAACGAACTGCTTATGCATTTCAGAAGCAAGAAAAAAACCGAACGGGATGTTTATATAAGCGACCCTATTGATACCGATAAGGACGGTAACGCCCTCACCCTTATGGATATTATTGCTGATGAAAGCGATATTGCCGAGGAGATAGACAAAAAAATTAAATTACAAAAACTGAAAATCTATCTTAACGTTTGCCTTGATGATCGAGAACTTAAGATTATAGAAATGCGTTACGGAATAAACGGTAACCAAGAGCTCACCCAAAGGGAAATTGCTAAAAAACTCAAAATTTCCCGAAGTTATGTATCCAGAATAGAAACTGCCGCATTGCAAAAACTTAAAAGACAATTTTAATAAAAAAAGACTATTGCACGAAAAAATGTGCAATAGTCTTAAATTTTATATAGAAGTTGTATTAGCAACCTCGTACATCTTGTCCTCGAAAGGTTTCTTCATATTAAGAGCCTCGAAAATATCTTCATTAAGTATCTCGCCCTTTCTGAAGCAGATAACTCTGTTGCCTATTCCCTGGCTAAGCAATTCAACTGCGGCATAACCCATTCTTGTTGCCATAACACGGTCGCGAACGGTGGGCCTTCCTCCACGCTGAACGTGGCCGAGAACGGTTGCTCTTGATTCAATGCCTGTTTTCTCCTGAATGGTTTTGGCTATCTCCTCAACACCGCCGATACCCTCAGCAACAACAATAATAAAATGCTGTTTACCCGTTTGCTTTGTTTTTTCGATTTTTTCAACAATATCATCAAGGTTATATTCCTTTTCGGGAAC
>JAFPAV010000042.1 GCA_017390725.1 Clostridia bacterium
CTTTCCGTTAAGGGGCGAATACCAACGGTGTTGCGCTTCAACGGCAGATTTAAAGATTACCGTTGCGGTATGCTCGGTATCGGTTAATGCATCCACACGGATAAGCTTCTGCAATGTAACCTCTACCCTTGCTCCCCCGTCAATACTTATATAAAGATGGGGGTAGGTTTCAACGTTATCATTTGTATTAAAATGTAAAACTAAATCTCTGCCTTTAAAACCGAATTCTATTTTACTACCGCAGGCAGTTGCACAAATGCCTTTAACCCATTCATTTTCTCTGCCCCATCTGCCTGTAAACTTGAATTTCTCATCCTCGTAAGTAAAAAACATAACTTTTCTCCTTTTTATACCACGTGTGATATTACATTGGGCGTTACCGTTCTTGCCCAGGTTGTGTGAGTATTGCCCTCTAATCGCTGTTCCTCCAACTCAGGAATACCATCAAGCTCTCCTTTACAATAGGAAATTATCCTTTCCTTGCAGCTCTCAAGTCTCTGCAATGCGCCACCTATTCTTATATCCTGCATATCAAAGCCATGTGGCTTATTTTCACTCATCCACCAGTTCTGATATACCTTATGGAAATTCTTTATTCTTTCCATTGCGGTAGTATAATCCTTTTCGGCAATCTCTAAAAGCTTCTTTTTATCGCCACTTAAATATGCCTTGCGGGTGTTTTCACAAACCTTATGCAAATGACCGTTTATAATATCAAAACGCTCCTGATAACCGTGCTTTGCAAGATATTTTCCGATACCTACTCTATAAGCCTCATCCATACCTATATGTATGCGCTTCGAGGTAAAGCACTGGGAAATGGTTGAGAACATATCATCTATAAGCTTATCGGTTTTCTCTTCACCAATTAGAAGGATATCGTCACAGTCCCTTATATCCTCATAAGCATCCCACCACTTGAAAATGCAGTTTAAGTGAGCCAGGGTTTGAATGCAGGGTATCAGTTCAATTCCTTTGGATATACAGTATGCATCTATCTCCTTGATTTCTTCCTTGGAATATCTGCCTCTAAGGTAGCCGAAATAGGGTTGATTATCAACCTCATAGGTATCCTCGGTATAAAGCATAAGGGTGTTATAACCCATTTTTGCAATAATATCGCAAAAACGCTTAACCGTAGGTACATTCATTACCGCATTCCTCGAACAGTCAATCATAACACCAAACATTTTATTATTTTTCACAATAATCAGATCCGTATTTTCACTGCTACATTTAGTATACCATAAATACTGTTTTGTGCAAGATAAAATATGGTTTTTTACAATAAAAAATGGCTATGGAATTTTCCATAGCCATTAAACTTACATTATTCGCTTAGGGGTTTCATTGTGGGGACCTCTGCCCCCGAAATTATAAAACAATACCTAAGTGTACAAAACTCCAATGGTTTGGGGCAGTCTCAAAAGCCCGTTTTTACAGCACAGAATATAACCCTTTGTATCTGTGCGGCATTTTGGCGTAGTGACTGGCGTACCATTGGCGTAGTAGATTAAATTTGCTTGTCCTTGAAAAATTCACCCAAGCTTGTAAACTCTTTCTTTTTCAGTTCATTGGTCACGTCGCAATAATATGTTTTAATTTTGAATAACATCTGTCCTGTATGACATATGAATTTCACACGTAAAAATCGCACTGTAAAAGGCTATGAAAGGCAGATTACATACGGATTTAGAGTGATTGTATAGGCATTATTAAAGGCACGAACTGTGGAAAGTTCGCGCCTTGCTCTGAATAATGCGCAATTTTGTAACAGCGATAGTTCTTCAAGTGATATATATTGTGATACTTTACACTTTAATATTTATTCAATTTAATTATACCACTTATTTTCACAACATTCAACAAATCTAATTACAATAATACAAAAACAATTACGACTGCAAGATTAATATATAGTTTTGATTGTATGTAAAGGATGATAGATGCTCTCGACATATGTTATCAAATACGATAACACTCAAACAGAAAGATTGAATATATTATTTAAAAGAGGGATATGTTATTAACAAAGATAATTTTCAAGCTCACTAAAAAAAGCTTGAAAAAATATCACAAACATATTTAATAGGTTTGATTGGAACGCAGCGCTCCAATATCTGCCGAAGCAAAAGCGGCACATAAAGAATCTATCACTTGATATGCTTATAAAAATATCCAAATCACTATGTAAGGATAACAATATATTTTTATTGGTCTTGTATATATTTCTTTATTGTGCTCTCATTTAAGCCTACTGTAGAAACATAATATCCTTCTGTCCAAAAGTGTCGGTTGCCGAATTCATACTTTAAATTTGCATGTTTATCGAACATCATCAATGCACTTTTGCCTTTCAAGTGTCCAATGAAACTCGCTATGCTCGTTTTGGGTGGTATACTCAGCAAAAGATGTACATAGTCGGGCATCATACACCATTCTATTATTTCTACTCCTTTGTATTTACAGGGTGTTCTTATAATTTCTTATAAGTCCTTTCGGTATTGGTTGTATATTATTTTTCTTCTGTATTTTGGAACAATTACTATATAGTACTTGCATAACCATTTTGTGCGTGATAAGCTATCTGGCTTTAGACATAAAAATTCTCCTTTTGTAGTTCTCTAAGACTTGAACAACTTTATTGTACTACCTTAGATAATTTTTTGTATAACTTTTGACGCGCACTCGTATAGCGGGCGGTAGTTTGGTTTACTCGCCGAGCAAACCAGCCTAAAAGCATAATAAAAAACTGCTACAGCCTCTAAATCAGGCCGTAGCAGTTTTTTAATGTTTTCTATTATTAATTTGCCTTGAGAATTTACAAAATCTCAGTTGTATGTAAAATTACACCTGACATAATCAATTGCTCTTGCAGCTTCGCTATATTTATCTGTGAAAAATCATCACTCATAGCCGCGGCTGTTCCTGCTGCCTGACCTGTTACCGCACAGGCAGGTATTACCCTGGAAATATCCCACATATCCTCAGTTACTGAAATAGATCTTCCGCAGGTTATAAGGTTTTTTATATTATTACCGTAAAGCGTGCTAAACGGAATTTCATAGACAGGACCTGCCTTTCGCCAATCAGAAATCATACCTATACTATCATCGAACCGTTTAAACTGTTCTTCATCATTCATTGTGTAGCTTCCGTCAATGCGACGCGTCATTCTTATTTGAGGTGTTGTCGCAACATTTCCCAAAGCGTGTGTTTCGGTTATTCCGCCTTTTTTGAGAAAATCGTTTAATATACTTGAATGAGAATTTATCATCATTTCGGTTAGTTCTTCTCCGCTTAAGCCTATATATCTGCGTTTTGTGGTGTCCTTCGAATTTGTTTTATACTTATCAGGAACATCGGAAAAGCCCAACATTCTTAAACGGTATTTATCACCTAAATGCTCATAATACCAAGAGGCTAAAACATTACCCTGTTTAAATTGAACGGTTTTTTCACCTGCTAAAAAACAAAGGTCAGCATCACCCGAAGCATCAACAAAGGATTTTGCAGTATAGGCAACTCTTCCACTCTTGTTTTCTGTGATAACAGCGGTTATTTTGCTATTTTCTGTAATTGCAGAACAGATTGAAGTGCCGTATAGAATTTCTACACCATTTTCAATCAACAATTTTTCACAAAGAATAGCAAAAAGATTTGCATTAAACTGCACTTCAAAACGCTTTTTCTTTTTTTCTTCTATGCTACCGCCCTCTAACCATGCAGGGCAATATTTGTCCTCCCAGTCTCCACAGGCAGATTCGTATCCGTGTTTAATTGATAGCCTAAGCAATTCCTCTGCAATACCAAAGCTCACCTGATGACCGTTACCGTCACACAAAGAAAGATATATGGTTACAAGCCCTGCTGTAGCAAGACCGCCTAAAAGAAACTGCTTTTCAATAAGCAAAGTTTTAGCACCGTTTCTGGCACTGCTAAGTGCCGCAGAAACACCTGCTATTCCGCCGCCTGTAACTATAACGTCATATTCACCCTTTATAGGTATAGTTAGTTGTTCTTTTATTTCTCTCATGAATTTTTTCCTTTACAAATTAAAATCGTTTTTAAATTTCTATTATAACTTGGTTATCTGCATCAGGTGTCAGTTCAAAGGAAACTTTAACAGTCTTACCGTCTGCCTCTGTCTCAAGCTCATAGTCACCGTAAAAGCCTTTGAAGGTGTAAATACCGCTACATTCTGTATCAATAGAGGTATGCCATTCTTTGTTTATAAGATTATAAAGAGCATTATATGCCGGCTTTTTAGTGAAATCATACCGCAGCAATCCGCCGTGATAATAGTTCTCTCCGCCCTCGCTGCCTTGCGGTGCAAATGCGGCATAGCCGTCCACAAGATTCCAATAAATTATTGACTCCATATTTTTATGACTGAACCATACCTTGTAAAGTCTTGTTATTATTTCCGCCTGTAGTTCCTCGTCCTCTGCTTCAAGGGTGTATGCAGGAATAGTTATCTCGGTTATCTGCAAGGGCTTTTTAAACTCTGCATATTTATCCAAAACTCCATAGAACCACTTTAAATCGTATGCCAACCGAAGTTTTTCTAAGCATACATCTCTATGCCAGAACATATGATACTGAATACCGACAGCATCTACCCTGTGTCCTGAATTTATTAACCGTTCTATCTGCATATAATAGGGCGTGCGGTTGCCGATATACCATTCCCACGAATGCCACATTGCCTCATTTATAATAAGCTCATTATGAGGGAAGTATTTATCCGCAGTTTTAAAGCTCCATTCAACAAAATCATTTTGCTCATAAAATTTCGTCTTATTATTCGCAAAAAACGTTTCGTTGGTAACCTCCCAAGGATAAATATCCTCAGCGTAACGCTCGGCTAACTCCTTGAAACGCTTTTCAAGCTTTGCTTTTGTTACTGATACATCGTATTTCTCCAACCAGTCAGGACTCCACGGGTCATAATTAAGACAGTGCTCTTTCGGTCTTATACCGTTTTCCTTACACCACTCAATGCAAAGATCAGGAGCTGGACGGCGGTATATTTTCGGACTATCCTTAGCGTATCTCGGCTTGCCCTCCTCTGGCTCTAAGTCACACCAGTAAAAAGGAAGCGTAGCCATATTGAAAAGATTTTTAAAATACTCTTTATATTTCGCATTCTTTTCCTCGGTTTCAAGCTCATCAAGCATAAAGAGGTTTGCACCGAAATTGAAAGCGTGTTTTTTTAGCTCGCCTTTTATTTTAACATTTTTTACCTCATTACCGTTTTTATCGACGAATTTCAGGTTGCAATATCCTTTTCGGTATTGCTCAATACCTGATTCTATTCTTTCATCTACATACTCCTTATTTTTATAGAGTATATTTCTTACATCCTCGGTAAATTTACTCATTTGCTATCATCTCCATATGACAAAAAAGATTTCCCTAACCCTTTGTTAAAATACTTGTAAAGCATAGTTCAATTTTATGTTCACAATTCGCCGCAATCTTTTATATATGCTCCGTTTAACTTTAAAATCTTACGAATTTTCGATGCCTTAAGAGAATGAATCGATATATCTTCCATAGCCGCAATAGCAGCACCTATTCCAGCCGCCTCGCCGGTTGTCATACAAACTGGCATAACCCTAATAGCTGCCATTACAGCTCTATCTGCCGAAATAGTACGTCCTGCAACAACAAGATTTTCCATCTTTTCAGAAATTAAACATCTCCAAGGTATTCCGTGGCTCTCCCCTGCATCGTAATGCAGTTGCGGAACGGTTTTGGACTGTGCCGAATTTACCGAATCATCCTTTGAACGATGGCAATCTATCCAATAACAATTTCTTGCAATTTCATCATCGAAGTTGCGGCGTGCAATATAATCATCTATTGATAATACATATTTTCCGATTATTCTTCGTGATTCCCTTATTCCCAAATTCGGAGCGGTTGAAACTATGAAAGCATTTTTAAATACATCGGGTAAATATTCCTTAGCCGCCTCAAGGTATTGCGCTGCAACCTTTCTGCCAAGAATCATTTTTTCACTTATTTCTTCTTTATCGGTTGCATTCTCAACAAGAAGATGACCTGCGTTAACACCAAGAGTATTTTCATCTATTTTCGCAATAACAAAATGATTTTTATCTATAAGGGGGTATTTAGGATTATCACCCATTTTTTCCCAAATAGATTTTGGTCCCGAATGAACATCCCACCAATCACATTCGCTCATATCCACACCGCTTATTATAAAGCAAAGCGAAGAAGCTTGAATGTTACCGTTGTTATCTCCGCACTCAAAGGGCACACCGCATAATGCCGCAATGTCGGCATCTCCCGTACAGTCTACAAACATTTTTGCACGGTATTCGGTAAGACCGCCTTTAGCTGAAGCTATAACCGACTTTATTTTTTTATTCTCCGTATTTACCGCACAAACCGTACTGCCAAAAAGGACCTTTACTCCACTCTCGGTTACAATCTCATCATATACTGATTTTAGCAATTCGAATGATATAGGCAACCAATCCCAATCCTCATCGGCTCTTCCCATAAGTTTTTTATATTTAACTACAATTTCTTCTGCTATGGATTTTGAAATTACCTTTTCCTTATCGGTAAAGGGAGCGAACGAAGGCACCATACCTATAGTACCCATTCCGCCTAAGCAATAGGAAGCTTCTATAAGCAAAACACTGGCGCCGTTTCTTGCCGCCGCAACGGCCGCCGCACAACCAGAGGGACCACCGCCTGCCACTATAACATCATATATTTTCTCTGATACTGATACTTTTATATCCATAAATTCTCTCTTTCATATTCTGTTGGTACAATAATCTTATATTAAATATTCATTAAAAGAATTACTATAAACCCCGAAAAAAGGCCAAACAACTGCCTTTTTAAAAACTTCTCTTTAAATAAAATGACTGATATTAAAAATACTAAAATCAACTGTCCTCCGGATAATATCGGAAAAAATAAAGAAGCCGGAACAACAGCTACACAAATAAGCACTAAAAGATTTGTTAATCCGTTACTGATGCCGCATACAGACGATAAAAGAAACCCTTTTTTAAATACCTGTTTTACGGCTTTTCGTTCAAATATTACAGATGCCGCACCGAGTATAATTACAGTCTGTAATTGGGGTGATTTTTCCGAAAGTATGGCCTTTTGGTATAAGAGTAACATTTCTTTTAGCTGAAGAATCAACCGTTTCGCCGTCTTTAACCGATTTTGAAACTCCCGCATGATTAAATAATCACATATACTTCTTTCCTTGGTCAGAGAATAACAGATAGTCTATACAACCGTCTGATTTTATTGAAAACGGTAATACTTTATTAAGCAAATCCTTTAAGTGCCGTTGTGTTTCGAAAGCGTTATTACCATTCGTTTTCTCCGTTTTCCATAAAATTATAGGTAGAAAACGGGTCTCCGCCCCAGGGCTCGTAATACACGCCCCATTCTCTGCCCAGAGCATTAGACACACCTCTGCGAAGTGCAATCTGCATTTTGCTTAAAGGTGCACCTCTACCGCTTTAATTATATTTTCCTCACTCCACTCAACAAAGCCATGTTTTTTCATTTGTCCCGTTATTCGGTTCCAATCCATCATTCTTGTAAGCGCAAGCTCATGAACCTGAAATCCCAAGAATTTTCCGGAAGTGATTTTTTCATATTCCGATACCAAATCATAATCATAATCATATTCCGAATAATAGGTTCCGCCGTGAAGGCGGTCTATATAGAAACACGTTCCGTATTCAGACACTAAATTGTAAAGCTCTGTGCCTTTTTTTGCTATTTCATTAAAACAATTTTCTTTGGGTGTAAGACAATGCTGAGTAATTTTAAAACCGTCAACAGGGTCACTACTCCTGACTCAATCAAACCTTTTGTATAATCTTTATTAAAATTATGTATCATTCTGAACATAGTAGGACCTATTTTCTGAAAAGTTATTTTTAAAAATCAATGAAAAAATTATATGTTCTCTTTGCTACAGCTCTAAAGGTTAAAACACCATTTGAATAAGAAGATTCGTCCGGTGAATTCAATGGTTGCTTTGTTAGTCTTATGCGGCAGATATTATCAGCTTTGGAATATACTTTAAATTCAGTTAGCTTGCCGTTTTCCCATTTTGCATCAAAAACAAAGCCGCCGCGTGCCACAAGACCTTTAAAGTGTCCGTTTTTCCAATTGTCAGGAAGGGCGGGTAACAGTTCTATAGCGCTTTCGTGACTTTGCAGTAGCATTTCGGCTACCGCCGCCGTTCCTCCAAAATTACCGTCTATCTGAAACGGCGGATGTGTGTCCCATAAATTATTCATAGTGCATTGTGTGAGCAATACTCTATACAAATCATAAGCACGATTTCCGTTTTTCAACCTTGCCCATGCGTTAAAGCGATGTGCTGTTGCCCAACCGGTTGAGCGATCCCCCCGTTCGGTAAGGCTATATTCGGCCGCTTTCAAATATTCAGGTGTATCCCCTGTAATAGAGGTTCCCGGATATAAACCGACTAAATGGGATATATGGCGATGTTCATACTCACCTATATCGCCGTAATATTCTTCTTCTCGGAATTCTTTTATTTGTCCGCTTTTACCTATTAAAACCGGCTCAAGATATGGTAATTGCTCTCTTGCTGTTGAAATAATTTCATTTTCAACACCTAACAGCTGTGCAATTTTAAGAAGATCACTGTGATTTTCCCAAACAAGTTGTTGATCGAAGGCACAGCCTACTGTTCGGTAAAATTCACCGTTATGTTTTTGTTCGGGTGAAGATGAGTATTTTACAAGACAGCAGCCATCTTTATTTTCTACCACTTTAGATAGAAATGCAGATGTTCCCTCTACTGCCGGATAAGTTATTTCTTTAAGTATTTTTTTATCCTGAGTAAAGGCATAATAATCCCAAAACAATTTTGAGGTGAAGGCACTTGTTGCCGGACCCGAATGGCCAAAATAGGGTAGCATCCAGGCACCGCTGATGTCATATAGCCAAGCGCCTGTACCAATTGTCCATCCGTTCTTTCCGTTGCCTGCATCCTTTTCGGGGAACACCTTTTGTATATATTCATCCGCCTTTTGTTGCGCTAACGGTAAATAGGCTTGCCAGTAATCAACATAAGGCTCAAACAGCTCTGCCAGATTGGTGTTGAAAGCAGGCCAATAATTCATTTGAACATTTATATTATGCCAGTAACCGCTACTCCAGGGCGAAGATGCATATTGCGACCAGGTGCCTTGCAAATTTGAAGGATATGTGCCCGGTCTTGATGAGCAAATCAATAAGTATCTTCCATACTGAAAATATAACTCTTCAATATAAGGATGCTTCTTACCCTTTTTGTATTCCTCTAAAAGTTTATCTGTGGGCAAATCGCAAGTCTCGTCACTTATTGAAAAATCGACACGGCAGAATAAACGCTGATAATCCTGTATATGTGTTTCCAATAATTCTGCATAGGATTTATTCATAGCCTTTATAAGGTTATTGTTGACCTTTTTATGGGGTGACGCAAATCCGTATAGCTTTTTTGTATGGTTTTTTTCAAGAAACACCTTGCTGTCAAATTTATAATTTGTACCCAATGTAAAAATCAGTGTTACCTGTGTAGCATTTTCAATATTAATAACACCATTATTATCGGTAACCCAACCGTCTGTTTCGGTAACGGTTAGCTTTGCTTCATAGTCAATACCGTAAAACTCCATTCTGCCCGCAAGTGTGATAATATGATTTTCAAGAGAAATGTCTCCCGATTTTCCCATACCGTCATTTTCTTCAAAGAGATAGGGCGAAACAAAGGGAATTTTAGCGTAGGCTTTAAGATTTAATGCATGGGATTTATCCGCAGTGCAGTTTATAACAAGCACATTATCAGGATAACTTGTGAAATATGTACGCGTGTAATGAACCCCGTCACAATCGTATTCAACACCTGCTATAGCACGGTTTAAATCAAGGTAACGTTTAAAATTACTATATTCATCATGAGGAAAATCGAGGTATATAACAGCAAATGATTGCAAACCACCTTCGCCCTTTGCATAAGGATTGCACAGACTGTTTTCTGTTATTTGCAGCTTTTCTCTGTGTTTTCTTCCGAATACATTTACTCCCATGTATCCGTTTCCTATAGGCAATGACCATTTTTCCCAACCATCATCATAGGAATTTACATTATCCAAATTATTACCGCTGTAGGAATAAGCGCTATCATCTATGCGAAAGGCATCTTCATTTCCAAAAGGTGCTTCATCTGTGTACCAAAGTTTTA
>JAFPAV010000043.1 GCA_017390725.1 Clostridia bacterium
CAAAAAATTTACGAATTCCGGAAGGCTTGATCTCGGTAACAGCAGAATTTAAAATCTTACTGTAGTCAATCATATCCAGAACTGCCCCCTATCATCCTGTTTTTCATCCACAAGAACAACATCCATTTCCTTATATCTTCTCATAACAAAATGGGTTGTTGTTGATGTAACGCTGTCAATAGTGGCAAGCTCCTTAGCAACAAACTTTGCTATATCGTGAAGAGTTTTACCCTTAACTACAACATTAAGGTCATAAACGCCTGACATAAGATAAACAGACTCAACCTCATCGTATTTCATTATCTTCTCCGCAACCTCTTCAAAGCCAAGACCTGCCTTAGGCACTACGTTAAGCTCGATGATTGCAGAAACATAAGCGCTATCAAGCTTTTCCCAATCTATAACAGCCTTGTATCCTTTAATAAGACCATCTTTTTCGAGTTCTGCTATTGCGCTCTCTACATCTTTTTCAGCTATATCAAGCATTACAGCCATTTCCTTAACTGTATATCTCGCATTTTTAGCAAGTAATTTTAAAATTTCGTATTTCATCATTATTCCTCCTAAACAAGAGTTTATTAATATAATAATAAATATAATTTGATAATTTGTCAATATTCTGATAAAAAAGACTTGAAAATTTGTTTTAATAATGTTATATTATTTAAGACAAATGCGTTGACAAAGAAAAGTAGAGCATATTTATCTTTCAGAGAGCATCTGCCATAGGCTGAAAGCAGATGTAAGAATAGAGTGTATCGAAGTTCCCTTTCGAGCAGCAACACCGAACTAAAAGTAAGTGTTGACGGTCAGATCCCGTTACCGATCTACAGAGTGTTTGCTCTAAGAGCGAAAATTTGGGTGGTACCGCGGAGATTATTACGCTTCGTCCCTTTTATGTGGGGACGGAGTTTATTTTTTTAGGAGGAAATCAAATGAAAGAAAACCTTGAAGTCATAAAAGCTCAAGCCATATCAGCGATAGAGACTGCCGCCGATGAAAAAGAAATTGAAGAATTAAGAGTTAAATATCTCGGTAAAAAAGGTGAACTCACTGCCATACTTAAGCAGATGGGCTCATTAGACCCCGCCGAAAGACCTATTATGGGTCAACTCGTTAATGAAGCTAAGCAAAGCCTTGAAGAGCTTATCGGCAAAAAGAAGTCCGAGCTTTTAGCAAAGGCTACCGAGCTTAAATTGAAGGCCGAAACAATAGATATCACTATGCCTGCAAAGACATCTAAGCCCGGTAAGCTTCATCCACTGAATTCCGTATTGGATGATATGATAGATATCTTTCAGTCAATGGGATTCGATGTTGTTGACGGTCCTGAGGTTGAAACCGATTATTATAATTTCGAATGTCTTAACGTTCCTGCCGACCATCCCGCAAGAGATATGCAGGATACCTTCTATTTGGGCGAGAATCTTCTTCTTCGCACCCAAACCTCAGCCGCACAGATACGCACTATGGAAACAAGAAAGCCTCCCATAAGAGTTATCTGCCCCGGTAGAGTTTACCGTGCTGACGAGGTTGACGCTACCCACTCACCTGTCTTCCACCAAATTGAAGGACTTGTTGTAGATAAAGGTATCACTATGTGTGACCTTAAGGGAGTTCTTGAACAATTTGCACATGAGATTTATGGTAAAGATACAAAGGTTAAATTCCGTCCCTCCTTCTTCCCCTTCACCGAGCCCTCTGTTGAGGTTGATGTTAGTTGCAGTGAATGCGGCGGCAAGGGTTGCCGAGTATGTAAGGGCAGCGGTTGGATTGAAATTCTTGGTGCCGGTATGGTTCATCCGAGAGTTCTTGAGAGCTGTGGTATAGATCCCGAGGAATACAGCGGCTTTGCCTTTGGTATCGGTCTTGACAGACTTACAACAACCCGTTATAAAATCAGTGATATCCGTCTTCTCTTTGAGAATGATAAGCGCTTCTTAGAGCAGTTTTAAGGGGGAACATTAAAATGAAAATATCTTTAAATCAGCTTAAAACATATGTGGATATTAATATCCCCGTACTTGAAATGTGCGATAAAATGGTTATGGCAGGCTTTGAGGTAGAAAGCATTGAAAAGCAGGGCGATAACCTTGTTAATGTCGTTGCTGCCAAAATTCTTGAAATAACTCCTCACGAAAACAGTGACCATCTTCAGATTTGTCAGATGGACATTGGCAAAGGTGAGCCTATTCAGATTGTTACAGGCGCTCAGAATATCAGTGTTGGCGATTTAGTACCCGCAGCCCTTGATGACAGTTATCTCCCCAACGGAATGCACATTGTTGCAGGCAAGCTCAGAGGAGTACCCTCTAACGGTATGCTTTGCTCTGGAGAAGAGCTTTGCCTTACTGAAAATGATTATCCGGGTGCTTCTGTTCACGGTATTTTGATACTTCGTGATGAGCATCCAGCAGGTACCGATATGCGTGAGGTTTTAGGTCTTGACGACTATATTATCGACTTTAAAATTACTGCAAACCGTCCTGACTGTAACTGCTTCTTAGGTGTTGCAAAGGAAATCAGCGTTGTTCTCGGTACAAAATTTAATCCTCCTGTTCCTGAATTTAAAACTATTGGCGATAAAATTGAAAACTATATTGATGTTCAGGTTGAAAATTTCGATCTTTGCCCTCGTTATATGGGAAGACTTGTTAAAAATCTTCGCATAAAACCCTCTCCCGACTGGATGCAAAAGGCTATTACTGCATCGGGTATGAGGCCTATTAATAATATCGTTGATATAACAAACTTCGTTATGCTTGAAACCGGTCAGCCTATGCATGCCTTCAACTATAACGATATTGCTGATAAAAAAATTATCGTTAGAAATGCTAATGAGGGTGAAAGCATCACTACACTGGACGGTGTTGAACATAAACTTAACACCGATATGCTTGTAATTGCTGATGGACAAAAGCCCTCCTGCCTTGCAGGTATAATGGGCGGCAGAGAAAGTGAAATCGAAGACGATACTAAGGATTTATTCCTTGAATCTGCTAAATTCCGCCGTGATAACATTCGTCACACAGGCAGAGCCTTAGGTATGCGCACCGAGGCAAGCGGTCGCTATGAGCGTGGAACCGACATCAACAATGTTGAATTTGCCATGAACAGAGCTTTGCAGCTTATATACGAGCTCGATGCAGGTGATATTATTGAAGGCACTCTTGACCGTCACCAAGGCTTACCCGAAGAGAGAATTATCACAACCACAACTGATAAAATATTGGAGCTTATCGGTGTTGATGTTCCCTGTGATACTATTATCTCTATTCTTAATAGTTTGGGACTTAATGCTACCATTGACGGCAATGAAGTTACCTGCCGTATTCCCTCTATCCGTGATGATATTGAAGGAAGAGCCGACCTTGCCGAAGAGGTTATGAGAATTTACGGATATGACCACATTGTAGGAACTCCTATGCGTGGCGAGGTTATCAGAGGCAAAAAGCTTCCCGAAAGACTTAAAAACGATAAAATCAAGGCTTTACTTTCGGGACTTGGTGCTTTTGAGGTAACCACCTATTCCTTTATCGCCTCAAAGGCTATTGATACTCTCAGATTAGCTGAAGACGATGCACGGCGCAATCAGGTTAATATAATAAATCCTTTAGGTGATGAATATTCTGTTATGAGAACTCAGCTTGTAACAAGTATGCTTACAGTTCTTTCCACCAATATCAACAGAAAGAACGGTGATGGCAGATTTTACGAGATAAGCAAACGCTTTATTCCAAAACAGCTTCCCGTTACCGAGCAACCTGATGAGTTACCCGAAATGTGTATCGGTATATACGGCAAGGATGAGGATTTCTTCACATTGAAGGGTATGGTTGAAGAAATTATGAAATTATTTGGAGCTCATACAAGATATGAGCGTTCTTCTGAACCATATCTCCACCCCGGAAGACAGGCGCTTGTTAAAGCAAATAACAAGCCTGTTGCTGTGCTCGGTGAGGTTCACCCCGATGTTGCCGCAAGTTACGGTATTGATACAAGAGTTTATATTGCTGAAATCAAGCTTGATGTTCTTTACACAATTGAAAAGAGAAAGACAACATATAAACCGTTGCCTAAGTTCCCTGCCGTTGAGCGTGACTTTGCTATGCTTTGTGACATTGATATTCCCGTTGGAAATCTTGAACAGGCAATCGTTAGCGGTGCTTCAAGACTACTTGAAAAGGTTGAACTCTTTGACGTTTATACAGGCTCACAAATACCCGAAGGCAAAAAGAGTGTTGCATTCAGTGTGGCTTTACGCTCCTCCGAGGGTACCCTCAGCGATACCCAGATAGAAGAGGTAAATTCACGAATAATTAAGAAGTTGGAAGCTGCCGGAGCTGAACTTAGAAAATAACTCTTGAATTTTCAATAATTTCGGTATAAAATATATTTTAAGAGAGGTGTTATATATGATGGATAAAACTATGACTTTTTCAATTGGTGATCAAACCGAACAGCAAATTCGTGCTACACTTACTGCAGTTTACGATGCACTAAAGGAAAAGGGCTATAATCCCATTAACCAGATTGTGGGTTATATTCTTTCTGAGGATCCAACCTATATCACAACCCATAATAACGCCCGTAATCTTATTCGCAGAATTGATCGTGATACTCTGCTTCAATCATTAGTTAAGTATTATATAAGTGCTTAATTTAATAACTTTAAATGCGTTTGAACGAAAGTTCAAACGCATTTTTTATTTATTATTGATAATACTAATTTTATATTATGGGGGTTGAAAGCAGATGGTAATTCTTTTTTCCGGAAGGAAGGAAAAAACCGAAAAGGAAATCATTGATATATTAACGGACTTTGGAGCAAATTATATTTCCGATAAAAAAATATCCGCCGCAAGCGGCGGATTTACTATTATAAGCGAATATAAAAAAACAGATATTAAAATTGATTCAGGAATTGCCGTTATGTTAGATAACAGTGAAAGATTTGAAAATCAAATCTTTCCTGAAGGGATTATAGGAATCTGCGAAAGCTCGAATTTAAAAGCTCTCAAAATCTTCAGAGCCAATAATACCCCCGTTATCAGTTGCGGAATGAATCCGAAAAGCAGCGTTACCTTATCGAGTCTTAATTCCTCTTCCATACTTTTAACGGTTCAAAGGCGCATTAATTTACCTGATAAAATTATTGAACCAGGAGAATACCAAATAGAAATATCTAAAAAATATTCACCCTTTTCAATTATGGCAAGCGCCGTTATTTTATTCCTTAAATCTGATAAATCTTATTAACTCTTTTTTATATACGTGCAACTCCTGATTTTATTGCAGCCTCTGCCACAGCATCTGACACTGCTTGCGCTATCCTCTTGTCAAATGCTTTCGGTAATATGTATTCACTGCTTAATTCATCATCGTCAACTAGGCCTGCTATAGCATAAACTGCCGCCATTTTCATTTCATCATTTATATCAGATGCTCTTACACTAAGCGCACCTTTGAAAATACCGGGGAAAGCAAGTACATTATTGATCTGATTGGCAAAATCTGACCTTCCCGTACCAACAACAGCAGCCCCTCCCGCCAAAGCCTCATCCGGCATAATTTCTGGAATTGGATTCGCCATTGCAAAAACAGCCGCTCCTTTATTCATTGAAGCAACATTTTCCTTTTTTAAAACACCGGGCGCCGAAACTCCGATAAACACATCAGCGCCTTTTATGATTTCAGATAAATCACCTTTTTCCATATTCGGATTTGTTTTTTTAGCCAAATCGGAATGAGCTTTGCTAAGACCTTCCATACCATCGTATAAAGCACCGAATTTATCACACATTATAAGATTTTTAAGGCCAAGTTTTAACAACAGTTCACCAATCGCTGTTCCTGCTGCTCCTGCCCCGTTTATAACGCACTTAATATTCTTCATGTCTTTTTTTACAAGCTTTAAAGCATTTATCATCGCCGCCGCAACACAAATCGCAGTACCGTGCTGATCATCGTGAAATACGGGTATATCGCATTTTTCTTTAAGCTTTCTCTCAATTTCAAAGCAACGAGGAGCCGAAATATCCTCAAGGTTTATTCCACCAAAGCTACCCGAAATTCGATAAACCGTATCAACTATCTCATCAATATCATTTGACCGAATACAAATAGGAAATGCATCTACTCCTGCGAATTCCTTGAATAAAACGCACTTGCCCTCCATAACCGGCATACCTGCCTCAGGACCAATATTTCCAAGACCTAAAACCGCCGATCCATCGGTTACAACTGCGATTAAATTTGAACGACGTGTTAGCTCAAATGACTTATTATAATCCCTTTCAATTTCAAGGCAAGGCTCAGCAACCCCGGGAGTGTAAGCCACCGATAAATCTTCGGCATTTTCCACCTTAGTTCGTGAAATTACCTCGATTTTTCCATTCCATTCATAATGCTTTTTTAATGCCTTTTTTTTTATATCCATAGTAACACCTACTTTTAGTAAAGTATATCATAATAATAGAAAAATTACTATAAATTTTGAATATTTTTTCCTTAGTTTGAAAAAAATATTTACGGAGTTGATACTATGGAAATTAAAATGAAAAAAAACATAATTATAATCGCTATTGTGGTAACAATTGCGCTTAGTATATTGATAATTACAGCCGGAATTGCCGCAAGTGCTAAAAAAGAATCTCCGGGAGAATGTGTATTGGCATCTTATGAAAATACCGTTGCACTTTTTATTGACGGAGAGCTTGAAGAGGTATATTCTGATATAGTTCTTAATACTCTCCCAAAGCAAGATATTGATCAGCTTAATCACGGTATTTATTTTTCAACAGCCGATGAAGCAAGACAAGCAATAGAAGACTATGACGGATAAAAAAATCGGAAGGTATTACACCTTCCGATTTTTTAGGCCTTATATAATGCTTATTGTATTAAAAATTATCCTAAAGCTACCATACTGAAAACAAGTGCAAACAAAGCAACGGTTTCGCAAAGACCAACAACAGTGATGTATTGTGAGAAGCCTTTTCCTGTTTCAGCTAATGCGTCGGCACCTGCGGCACCGGCCTTACCCTGAAAAACAGCCGAAAATGCCATTGCTACACCCGATGCAATTCCAAGACCTAGTAAAAAGGCAGGATCAGCAGAGGATGCCTTCATCTGCTGCATCAAAAGAAAGCCGTAAATTGTCTGTGTAAGCGGAGCACCAGCAAAAACGGTAAGAATGAACGGTGCAGCTTTATTGCTCATATAGCACTTTTTCCAAGCTCCGATTGAAGCCTGACCTGCAATTCCGATACCGATAGCCGAGCCAATTGCGGCAATACCCATTGCCAATGCAGTTCCCAATAATCCTAAATTCATAATGATTCTCCTTTTAATCAATTTGTTCTTTAAACGGTTTAAATTTATGTCCACTCCACGACATATCTAAATGTGAAGAGAACTCTAAAGTGTTAAGCCTTATTCCGTGAACGATAACGGACAGAATGTTCAGGATCATATTCAGTCCGTGACCAAACACCAGAAGAATGATAGCAAGTATCATAAACATAAAATTACCAAGCAACGGTCCTGCCAGTTCGTTTACCGTAGCAGAAATTGCAGCTCCTGCAAGACCTACAGCCCATAGTCTGATATAGGAAACGATATCCGAAAAAACATTAACCACACCAAGCAATACAGACACAATGTTTGTAAGACTTGAAAGTATGGATTTTATGATACTTCCTTCATAGTTTGAAAATACAAAACTGAGAACGAATCCCACCCCAATCAAAGCGATGGCAACCGTTCCTACGGGAATACCGCCGATTGCAAGTCCAAAGCTAAACACTTGGGCATTTACAACAAGACTGAGCACCAAATAATATATGCCTATTAACTGCAAAATCGAACCGATATCACCAAGCATTTTAATAGAACTCTTATTTCTGAAAGCTCCCTTTATATGGGCTACAATTAATTGTATCAGTGCCAGTGAGAAACAGAAAATTTGTAGATTTTGCGCTGTAGTAAGCCCTACTTTACCATTTGTCCAAAACGGATACCAAATCTTATCGGCATACACATTTGATATTACCGGTATGGATAAACTTTTTAACCAATTCGGTAACTGTTCAGGAGAAAGACCAAACCAAGTACAGGTAAGCGTTCCCCACAAAACAGTTGATAAACCGAAAAGTAAAACTAGCAAAAACATAGGTGAAATCTGCTTTTTGCTAATAAGGGATTTTATAATCGGAATAGCCGATATAGCGCAAATTAACAGTCCGTATCCACCATCTCCGAAAATAATTCCGAAGAATATGAGTATAAATGCCAAAAACCAACCCGAAATGTCATATTCAAAATATCCGGGAACGGTACCCAAAAAGTCAGTTAACGGATAAATAAGACTTACAAACTTATTGTTTTTAAGCTTGGTGGGAACATTATCTTCTTCACACGGGTCTTCTACCAGGAGACCCCAGGAATTTTCCGCAGCTGTTTGCTTTAGTTTGTCAAGATTTTCAGTTTCAATGTATCCTTTGAAATATGCAACACAAACAGCCTGACTATTATCAGCAGATAAATTTTCATCTGCCATACCCGTAGCATAAATTTCAAATTCAACATCTTTTTCAAGAGCTTTTATTGCACTCTTTATACTATCCGCATAACAAACATAGGATGCATTTTGTGCATCTATTGCGTCAATACGAGCGTTCAGTTCGGAGATTTTTTCCTTCATTGAATCGGTTGATGCTTGCGGTAATACCAAGCGATAATCAGATATTGAAGAAATAATCCTTTCTTCATCCTCCAAATCGGATTTTATCAACAAGAATTTAACCGATGATTTATTTTCTCCTAATTTTACTGTTCTTACACTGTCCCCTAGTGTTTCATACTCAGCCTTTGGCATCTCATAAAAGGATAAATCATATCCCTTTAATACCAAAGCGTTTATACTGTCAGGGTCAATATCGCCCCAGTTTTTCAAACGCTCAAGTTCAGCATTAAGAGCAATTCTTTCAGCAAGACAATTCTTTTTTTCCTCATTAAGGGCTGCAATCTTAGTCGCAATAGATAATGCTTCGGCAGTATCTACCTGCTTTTGCTCTGCATCCTTGCTTTTTCCAACGATAAAAATCGCACCTTCAAGCAAGTCGATTTGCTCTTTAAGCTCTAAAAGTCTTTCACCCGAGCCTTCGGTTATCTCAATATGAACTATTCCTAATTTGCGAAGCTTTTTTAAAGTTTCTTCCTTTTTATCCCCCATAATTACGAGAGATACTTTTTTCATAGGCACTATCATAATGAATAAACCTCCCTTCGGGAAGCCTCAACATTACGAAGGGCTATCTTTCGTTTAGATATCTTTGAACGCACTACGGCATTAACCTGTTGGTCTGCCATGTAAATCGATATTTTCTTTATATTTTCCTCTGTTTCGGGAATCTTAACCTTTTCAAACAGGTTAACCCTTTGAGAGGTAGCAAGAAGTTCAGCCTCTAAAAGTCGAACCTGCTCATCCAACACCTCTGCCTCCAAATCAAGGGACATCGCTTTCTCCATATGATTTGCAGCGATATCCACCCAAAGAGGCGTTTTGTATAAATCGTAATCTCCTCTGCGAAAATCTGCGCCCTCGAAGGTAGGAATATCAACACCTGCAATATTCCCCTTCCCTTTACGGATATTACTAACCGTTATTATCCCTTCAGGGAATGCATCCTTCTCGCTAAAAACAGCAATCCAATCCTGAAAACCTTTTTCAAGTTCTTCTCTTTGATTTCTTACTGCTTTAGCCATAGCCTCTATTGAGCGAATTTCCGATTGGAGCTGCTGCTTTTTGAGTGTCAGAGTAGGCAAATATCTGCGGTACATTTTAAGTGCATCCTTTTGTACCTTTAACTCATTTTTAGTTAGTTTGATTTTTGCCAAAACTACAGTCCTCCCTTACTTTTTAGGCCAAAATTCATCAGTAAGATCTGACTTTATTCCGGTTTCATCTTTTTCGAAGCAATCAGATAAAATCTCCCATCCTAAATCCAGTGCGCCTTCAAGCGGTAGATTAACCGATAGTGCCATTAGCTTATCTTCAAAAAGTTCACCGTATTTCAGTAGTTTTTCATCCCATCGGCTCATAGAAAAGCCCATATTCTTCTTTTCGAGTGTTTCCTTATAGGAAGAATACAAACGTATCATTGCATCCATAAGGGCTCTGTGGTCTTTTCTTGTTTTGCCGTTTACGTTTTGCTTAAGACGTGAAAGGGATCCAAAGGGTTCAATACGACCACCCTTTAAATAATACTGCCCCTCTGTGATATAGCCTGTATTATCGGGAACGGGATGAGTTACATCATCACCCGGCATAGTTGTAACAGCCAAAACAGTAACCGAGCCTGAATTTGCAAAGTCAACCGCCTTTTCATAACGGGCAGCAAGCTGTGAATAGAGGTCGCCGGGATATCCACGGTTAGATGGTACTTGCTCTTGCGTAATAGCAATTTCCTTCATAGCATCGGCAAAGTTGGTCATATCGGTAAGAAGCACCAATACATCCTTATTTTGCAATGCAAACTGCTCTGCCACAGCCAATACCATATCGGGAATCATCATACATTCAACGGTTGGATCGGAAGCTGTATGAATAAACATAACTGTTTTACTCAATGCTCCACCCTTTGATAACGCATCCTTGAAATACAAGAAATCGTCATATTTTAGTCCCATACCGCCGAGCACTATTACATCGGCTTCCGCCTGCATTGCAATACGGGCAAGAAGTTGATTATAAGGTTCGCCTGAAATAGAGAAAATCGGCAATTTTTGGGATACGACCAATGTATTAAACATATCGATCATAGGGATATTGGTTCTCATCATACGGTTAGCAAGAATACGTTTGGTAGGATTAACGGAAGGTCCACCGATAGATTTCATGTTTTCTGTCAGTGCCGGACCTTTATCCCTGGGCTCACCTGAACCGTTAAATATACGTCCCAACAAGTCTTCACTAAAGGATACTCGCATTTCACGACCAAGGAAACGGACTTCGTCTCCTGTAGAAACACCCTGACCTCCGGCAAACACCTGCAAGGATACAATATCTCCTTCTATCTTATTGACCTGCGCTAAGGATTTGCCAAAACGGGTATTAATCTGAGCCAATTCCTTATACTGAACGCCATTAGCACGGACGGTGATAACATTACCAATGATAGATTCTATTCTATTATAAACTTTATTCATTATCATTCACCGTCCTTTAGTAAGCTTTCTGCTTGTACTGTTAATTTACCGACACCCTCATTATAAAGTGTATCAATTTCTGCCTCTGCCTTTTTGAAGGCATCACTCTCAAATTCGGTATAATTCCAGTCAATAAATCTCTGACGCATACGGTTAAAGAAGCTGCGTGCATCATCCTTGTTTTCAAGAGCGTAATCGCTGCCCAAAACATAAATTAGCTTATCGGTAACATAACGTTGACGCAAAGTTCCGCAGTTGGCTTCAACCAAATCAAAAGAGTTCTGCTGCAGATAAACAGAATCCAGCATTTCAGATTTCAGATAAATTATATAATCAGAAAGGGTTGTACCTTCCTCACCTATAACCTTCATCATAGAACCGATTTCGTCACCATGATGGAGAATATTTTTGCAAAACTCAAGCTTTTGGCTGTCGATAACACTCTTGTATTTCGACCAGGAAATAAGAGGATCAATAGCAGGATACTTTCTCGCATCCGAACGCTCACGGGAAAGACCGTGGAAAGCACCAACAACCTTTAGAGTAGCCTGTGTTACGGGCTCTTCGAAGTTACCACCCGCAGGAGAAACGGTACCACCAATGGTAACCGAACCAGTACTACCATCGGGCAAACGAACATAGCCTGCTCTCTCATAGAATGCCGCAATATATGATTCCAAATATGCAGGGAAAGCTTCTTCACCGGGGATTTCTTCAAGTCGTCCCGACATTTCACGGAGTGCCTGTGCCCAACGGGACGTGGAATCTGCTAAAAGCAGAACATTAAGACCCATCTGACGGTAATATTCTGCAAGGGTTACTGAGGTGTAAACCGAAGCCTCACGGGAGGCAACCGGCATAGAAGAAGTGTTACAAATAATAATTGTTCTTTCCATCAGTGAACGTCCTGTTCTGGGATCGGTAAGCTCAGGGAATTCGGTTATTGTTTCAACAACTTCACCCGCACGCTCACCACAAGCAGCAATAATTACGATATCCACATCTGCATATTTTGAGGTAGTATGCTGCAATACGGTTTTACCAGCTCCAAAGGGTCCGGGAGTACAATAGGTGCCTCCCTTTGCTACTGGAAAGAAGGAATCTATAAGACGCACCTTGGTTTCCATCGTTTCAACCGGTGCTAATCTCTCGCTATAGCATCTTACAGCACGCTTAACGGGCCATTTAAAGGACATTGATACGGGTATCTCGCGACCACGCTCATCAGTTAAAACAGCAACTGTTTCCTTTACGTTATATTTGCCTTTTTGTACTATTGATTTTACGGTATAGCTTCCAAGTAAATAAAAAGGTATGAATATTTTATGAGTAAACGGACCTTCGGGAACGGTTCCTATATATTCACCTGCACGAACAACATCACCAATATTAGCGGTAGGTGTAAACTCCCACTTTTTCTCTGTGTTTAGTCCGTCGGCATAAATTCCACGTTCCAAAAACCATCCTGCCTGCTCTGCCAAAATAGGAAGCGGATTCTGCAATCCATCATATATCTGACCGAGCAAACCGGGACCGAGATCTGCTGAGAGCATATCTCCTGTGAATTCCACATCATCTCCGCATTTTATGCCATCGGTCATCTCATAAACCTGTATCTGCGCAATATTGCCTCTTACACGAATAACCTCGCTCTTTAGCGCAGTATCGCCGACTTTGACAAAGCATATCTCGTTCATGGAAACATTGCCGTCAAACTCAACCGACACCAAGTTTCCGTTTATGCTTACAACCTTTCCTTTATTTTCGGTCATTATTTTGCCTCCAACCTATCTCCATTTAAAATGGAGTTATAAATATTTCTGTATGCCTTTTCTCCGGCTTGTGTTTCAAACTGTCTTATACGAAGAATCAGCTTTAATCTAAGCCCATAATAGAAGATATAATCCTGTGAAAAACTATCCATGGGTCTGAGAGTCTCTAAAATTTCTAAACGGTAACGGCTCAAAAATTTTTCAGCCTCCATAGGATTTTCCATCTCAATTGCCGTACTTGCCGCCTTAATGTATTCCACAGGCAAAATCCTGTTTTCGGTATCAAAGGGCTTTTTAATTCTTTCTGCTCGAACCTTGCCGAGAGCGAACCTTAAATTTCGTTCGCTTTCGTTCCAAGCGTCAATTAAATTAGAACCCGAACTTTCATAATTCTTAGGCGGTAAAAGAGTAAGCTTTTTTAATTCAGACTGTTCCTTATCACCTAAAAAGCGATTGCAAAGCTCTGTAAATCTTTCCTCGGTAATAGGAAGCGGCGTATTTTCACCTATCCCATCCAATGACGGCAACTGTGAAATCAAATAATATTCAGCCATAAATTTACGCCTCTTTCAAAAGCTGGGTAACCTTGGGACTTAAATAATTTGAAAGCATATCTACAACTGCTTGCGCTGAATAATCGTAATAGGCGCTGCCGTTATTTACAGCAATACGGAAGCCACCGTCAAAATTATCATTTGCCTTCAGTGTTACACCCTTCAACATTTTATCTTTAAGCGAAGCGAGCAATACTTCCTCCATATTCTTAAGATCATCAGAGCTTAAAATTACTGCGATATCTTCAGCGTCAGGCTTATTTGCCCAGTTCTCTACGACATTTATAATCAGTTGTGCAAGAGATTCTGATGAGTACACAGCGTTAACATTTTCACCTATGATAGACTTAAGCTCTCTTGCTACACTTTCTCTGAAAGAAATAAGTAAATTACGTCCCGCTTGGCGAATAGCATCATCACTTGATTTTGTCATTCGTTCGGTTTCAGATTTTGCATCAGCCAAAATTTTCTCTGCCTGAGCCTTTGCATCGGCAACTATTTTTTCTGCCTTTTCTTGTGCTGAATCAACAATAGCCTTAGCTTCTGTCTCAGCAGCTGCCACACCGTCCTTCTTAATTTGCTCAATAAGCTCTTGGAGTTGTACTTCCATAATATTATCTCCTTTTAATGTATTAAATCGCTTTTTGCTCGCTATAAAACATAAGGGAGCCAGTATTCTCTGCAGTCAGCTGGTTCCCTTAAATATTATTATAACTATTTAAATATTTATTATTATAGCATCCTTTTTGTTCTTAGTCAAGATATTTGAGGCATAAAGGCACAAAAAACACAGCATAGTTGATGTAACTATACTGTGTTTTTCTTACTTAATCATTTCGTTAAATTGAATTTCATCAATAACAGGCACACCTAAAGTATTTGCCTTATCCAACTTGCTTCCTGCTTCTTCCCCTGCTAAAACAAAACTGGTTTTTTTAGAAACCGATGAAGAAACCTTTCCGCCAAACTTTTCAATAATATCCGAGGCCTCTTTCCTTGAATAGGTCGGCAAGGTGCCTGTTAAAACAAAGGTTCGACCTTGGAAACGATCATCCTGTATTTCTTTTAAGGATTTCATATTAAGACCGTAATTTTTCAGTCTTTCAATCATATTTTTGCTTTCCTCTAAGGAGAAAAACTCTGCTGCAGATTCAGCTAAAATTCCGCCAAATCCTTCAATAGCCTCAAAATCCTCTATACTTGCATTCATTACGGCATCTATATCTCCAAAATGCTCAGAAATAAGCTTTGCCGCCTTGCTTCCTATATGGCGTATACCAAAAGCAAAAATGAGCTTTGAAAGGTCGTTTTCTTTTGATTTATTAATAGCATTTATCAGATTTTCTGCGGATTTTTCGCCAAGACGTTCGAGAGCGGAAATCTGCTGTGCCTGAATGCTATAAATGTCATCAATTTTAGATATAATTCGGGCATCTACAAGCTGTTCAAGTACAGCAGGACCGAGTCCCTCAATATCCATTGCATCACGGGAAGTAAAATGGATAAGATGGCGGAGGGCCTGGGCAGGACATTCTGCGTTTGTGCAACGAATAACCGCTTCCCCTTCTTCTCTGAAAACAGGAGAATTGCAGGAAGGACATACTGTCGGCATTTGATAAACATCCGCTCCACAGTGCTTTGAAACACTAAGAACTTCGGGTATTATATCTCCCGCCTTGCGCACAACTATTGTGTCTCCTATTGCAATTCCCTTAGAGGTTATAAAGTCCTCATTATGAAGGGTTGCTCGGCTAACTGTTGTTCCTGCAAGTTGAATGGGGTCAAATTCTGCAGTAGGTGTAAGCGCACCCGTTCTGCCAACCGCTATTTCTATCCTTTTCAGCACAGTTTCCTTTTCCTCAGGTGGATATTTATATGCTGCAGCCCATTTGGGATATTTTGCAGTGCTTCCAAGCTCATTTCTGTATTCAAGGTTATCTACCTTGATAACAGCACCATCAATATCATAAGATAAATTGCCTCGTTCATCGCCTATTCTCTTAATCTCGTCTATTACCTGTTCGATATTTTCACAAGCAAGATAAGAAGGCAAGGTATGAAAACCTAACGATTTTATAAAATCTAGTGATTCTATATGGGTCTTAAACCCTTTGCCTTTGATACGCTGAATATTGAATAAGAATATATCCAAGTCACGCTCGGCGGTTATCTTGGAATTTTTCTGACGTAGGGAGCCTGCCGCTGCATTACGTGGATTTTTAGCGGGGGTTTCCCCCATTAACTCCTGACGCTCAACAAGACGCATAAAGCTTTCCTTAGGCATATAAACCTCGCCACGTACCTCAAGCTCACCCTCAAAAGGTATTACCTTAGGTATGCTTTTAATCATAAGAAGGTTAGCCGTAACATCTTCTCCGGTTATACCGTCTCCTCTAGTTGAGCCTCTGAAAAACAGTCCGTTACTGTATTCAAGTGAAACGGACAATCCGTCAATTTTAGGCTCAACAGAAAACTTTGTTTTAGAGGTATCTATCTTTTCTGCAAAGGAACGAAGCTCATCAAAATTAAAAACATCCTGTAAGCTTTCCATTTTAACACTATGGGTAACGGGTGTAAAAAGCTTTAATGCGGCACCACCCACCATTTGAGTCGGAGAATCCTCCCTTTTGTGTTCGGGAAACTGATTTTCCAAATCCTCAAGCTGGCGCATAAGAGCATCATATTCAAAATCCTCAATCTCAGGAGAATCATCTATATAGTATTTTTTGTTGTGATATCTTAGTATCTCACTTAATTCTTTGATTTTTTCCAAAGCTTTTATACTGTCCATTTTATTCTCCTTCTAATATGCTCCGTAATCGTTTATAATACCCGCTGTATCGCTTGTGGGCTCTTCTATAACCTCTGTAAAGGAATTAGGTGTTACACCAACTATAACGGTTTGTGCAGCTATTGCCGTTGTTTTTACAGATATACTATCGGCACTACCGGTTGTGATTAAAAATCCCTTAGTTTCAATGTTAATTATTATTTTGTGCAATACCTGATTTATTCCGGCATCTGTAAACTCATGCTCAAAATCCACCACCGAGGTTGAGGTGAGTTGAAATTTAAACTTAATAAGTGGACCTACACCTGATAATAATTCATTGCCAAAGAATGTGCCTAAAGGTATAGCGGTACTGTAAAATTCTCTTTCTGAAACTATATGAGATATCTTATTTGATATTCGGCTTTTCAAAAGATTTATATTTGTGATATCTGTTTCAAGGCTTGTTACATATCCGCTCGAATCATAAGAAAGCCTTACGATATCGTTATAATCCGTGTTTTCTTCTTTAAGTATTTCAACAATAGCATCATTTGATGTATTAAGTAAAATCGTTTCTGCATTACTCACTGCATAATCTAAAATCACAGGACGGATTTTTAAAAATAAAAATCCAAGTACAATACAAATTATCGTAAAAAAAGAAGTAAAAATTATAACAATTCTAAAATTTTTTTGCCTTTTTCTTATAAAAATCACCTTCTTTCCGTACTATATTGTACGAAAAAAGAGATTTAGTTGTTAATTCTTATTTCCTTTGGATAGATTTGAAAAGAATTTAAATGTCAAAGGCCATATACAGCCTGCAAAGATAACTATAAGAAAATATCTTATACCGTCTGCAACAAAATGTCCGTCAAATAAAGAATAAAGAGGTTGTTTAAGTCCTGACTTAATAAGCAAAAGCGGTACAATACCAATTATGAGTTTTAATAACTGTGCCCACCAAGAGGCCTTGGTTTCAAAATGAATAAAACGCTCATCAATTTCATAGGCGCAAAACAGTCCCAATGTGCAACCGAGCATTTTATAAGCATTTTTAATACCATTTGCCAGATTATCTGCATCGGTGTCCACAGGGAATTTATAAAAAGTTACGAATCCAAGATAAGCTAACGCTAATGCAATCATCGAAACTAAGGTTATACGCATTATATTTTTATTTTCCCGTGCCTTTTGGAAAACGGGATACAAACCGAAAATAAAAATCAGAGCAATTATAGTGGAAACTACAACATCAGCCGGAGTATGAACTCCCAAATACATTCTTGAAAAAGGCACTAATATACAAATAATAATGCAAATTATGCGTACCCATTTTTGTTTATTCCAACGGGCAATAGCGCCGAATACACCAACTGAAGACTGTGTATGTCCACTCGGAAATGAATATCCCGTAGCCTCCGCCCTTGCAGATTCAACTATAGTAAAGTTCTTATCTCTAATCCAGGGTCGAGGAATTCTAAACAATAGCTTTAAAAATTGATTTATTATCGTTCCCGTCAGTCCTACAGACAGCAGATAATAACCCTGAAATTTATCAATACACCAAAAGAATACTAATCCTAAAAGTATAAACAAGGTTTCCTCGCCGAGATGAGTTACGGTACTAAAAAAAGCATCTAAAAAAGGATTCCTTAAATTTTCCAAAAGTCTTAAAAATTCCATATTATACCATCCTTTTTCCTTTTTAACATATTATACAACATATAGACAAAAAATACCATAATTTGTTTCAAAAAAATCGATTTATTCTTGACTTTTAAAAAACAATAAAGTACAATAGTATTCACGCAGCATAAGTTGTACCGTGCGGCTGTCTTTATTTTGAAAATTTAATATTGATATATTAAAAGTTTTTTACTTTTTTATATGTGCGGGTGTGGCGGAATTGGCAGACGCACTAGCCTTAGGAGCTAGCGCTTTAGCGTGCAGGTTCAAGTCCTGTCACCCGCACCATCTTTAAGAGCCTTTAAACATTGAGTTTATGGGCTTTTTTCATTAAATGTAAAATACGAATTTAAAACATATGTTGACAACAATTATACTTCGTGATATGATGTATTATGTAAGAGGAGGTATAGCATGGATATTCAATTAAAACGAGGTCTCTTAGATATCTGCGTATTAGCAGCAATTAAGAGCGAAGATTCATACGGCTATAAAATTATCAAAGATGTAAAACCGTATATTGAACTTTCGGAATCAACCCTGTATACCATTTTAAAGCGTTTAGAAACGGCGAATATGCTGACTGTTCGTACCTCTGAGTACTGTGGCAGACTAAGAAAATATTATCATATTACCGATATAGGATTAAAGCGTATTGACGAATTTAAAAACGAATGGAAAGAAATTTTATCTATATATCAATTTGTAGTCAAGGAGGACGAATCACATGAATAAACAAGAATTCCTTACACAGTTGCGTAAAGAATTGTCCGTACTACCGCAAAAAGATATTGAGGAATATTTAACCTTTTACACCGAAATGATAGAAGATCGAATCGAAGAAGGTCTTTCTGAGGAAGAAGCAGTTTCGGCAGTAGGCTCTCTTGAGGAAATTGTTAAACAGATAGTTTCAGATACATCTCTTATAAAAATCGCTAAAGAAAGAATCAAACAAAAAAGACAGATAAAGGCATGGGAAATCGTGCTTTTAATACTCGGTTCTCCTATATGGCTTTCCTTAGGTATTGCTGTATTTGCCGTAGTTCTTTCACTTTATATTGTACTATGGTCTTTGATTGTTTCTGTATGGGCGATATTTGCTTCGACTGTCGCTTGTTGTATTGGCGGGGTACTGTCGTGTATTGTCTTTACCTTAAGTGGTAATAGCGTTTCCGGTTTTGCTATACTCGCCGCTGGAATTGTTTGTGCAGGACTTTCTATCTTTATGTTCTATGGATGCAAAACAGCGACTAATGGAATCTTAATACTTACAAAGAAAATAGC
>JAFPAV010000044.1 GCA_017390725.1 Clostridia bacterium
AATGATATAATTTAAACAGAAAAAATGGAGGTGTTTTAGAAAATATGTATAAGTGTAAGTCAAAAAATCGCTTTTTTTGCCTATTAGCGGTTTTAATGTGCGGTATTATGCTTTCAGGTATTTTTGCGTTACAGGCTTCCGCGGCAGTGGGCTACGAGGGAAAGGGAAGTAAATCCAGCCCTTATCTTGTTAAAACCGCCGAACAGCTGAACGGTATCCGCAATAATCTTTCGGCGCATTATAAGTTAGCTAACACTGTTGATTTATCGGGTTATGATAATTTTGAACCCATCGGTAGACTGGATAATCCTTTTACAGGTACATTTGTATGTGATGCCAATGAGGACGGCACTGCGAAATACGCTATTAAAAATCTGAAGATTTATAATGACGCAGGCGAGAAAAACGGTCACGTTGAAAATGCCAATCATTATACCGATTACGTGAAAAATAAATCCAAATGGGAAGCGGCACTTTTCGGTGCAACAAAGGGAGCAACCTTTGAAAATATTCTTGTAATGGATGTTAATATCACAAATACTGTTTTGGGTCAATCGCAAATGAATCCGGATTATTCAACAAATCCGGGTCAGGACGAAATGGCAACCGCCGCTTTAATAGGTATAGCAAATAAAACCAAGATAACAGGCTGCGGAGCAACAGGAACAATAAACTCTAAATCAAATTACACGGGCGGATTGATAGGTGCCATTAATAATGGTTCAACTTTGAAAAATTCTTTTTCGTATATCAATATAACTAATACGGGTTGGTGGAATACCGGCGGTATTTTGGCAGCAGCTGACGATGAAAAAAGTAAGGTTGAGGGTTGTTATTATTCAGGCAATGTTAAAGGCGGAGCGTATAACGTTGGAGCTTTGGTTGGCTCAGCTAAAGCCTCTGTAAAAAATTCCTGTGCTGAAGGAACGGTTGGTCCCTCAACTGCCACAAGCTTTATCGGAACAAGCTATGCAACGACGGTTTCGCCTAAAGATATTTGCGAAAATACATATACCCTTGCAAAGATTGTGGGCAGAACAAATGCTCAAACCAATAAAAAGGTTGCAAACAATAACTACATAACAGATGAAGCAGGCGGCTTGCAGGTAGGCTTTGCCGCGGCTTCGAGAGATGAAATAATCAGTATTTTCGGCGCTTTAGGGGGCTGGAGGATAGGTGCGAACGGTATGCCCATACCTAAGGGATGTTATCCTGTTTCCGATTCGTCAAAATATATTCCTTTAGCCGTAACCGAACAGCCTGCTGTTTCTGAAACAGTATCTGCTAATGAGAGTGCGGCGGTGTCTGAAAGTGAACAAGCTGTAACATCCGAAAACGAGGCACAGGCTGAAAATGAAACGGAAACCGAAACTGAAACGGTTATTGAAGATATTGAGTATGAAATGTCTACAGCGGAACTGGTTTTGATTATCGTGTTAGCGTCATTAACCGTGATTATGATAGGTGTAGGCGCGTTTGTAATTGTTTTGATTTTAAAGCAAAAGAAAAAAATAGTAGAGGATGATGAAATTGACGGCTAAACCACGCAAATTACACCGGAATAACTGGTGGTATAAAAACTGGCCGTATTTGATGCTTACTTTACCCGGTATTGCAGTGCTTTTCCTTATGCATACAGTGCCTCTTTACGGACTTATTATGGCATTTAAGGATTACAACTTTGCTGACGGTGTATGGGGCTCTCCTTGGAACGGTTTTGAAAACTTTAAATATTTCTTTACATCCAATGATGCGTGGAGAGTAATAAGAAATACAGTGGGATATAACTTGATTTTTATGTTCGCTGTAAATATAGGCGGAGGAGCTTTGATAGCATTACTTCTTTATGAGGTTCGCTCTAAATGGACTATAAAGGCGTATCAGACGTCACTTCTTCTTCCTAGCTTTATCTCATGGGTTATTGTGGCATATATAGGAGTTGTGCTTTTTAATCCTGTTTACGGATTGCTGAATAAAATTACCTCAGCTATAGGCTTGGGTACTATCAGTTGGTATAACGAGCCTAAATATTGGCCTTTTATATTGGTTATATTCGAGTTTTGGAAAAATGCCGGAATGGCAAGCCTCTATTACTATTCGGCACTGCTTAATATTGATTCAAGCCTTTTTGAGGCTGCCGAGCTTGACGGTGCAGGCCGCTTTAAGCAGATAATACATATATCTTTGCCCGAAATGATACCTATGACCTGTATTCTTCTTATAACAAAAATGGGCACAATTTTAGGCGGAGCAAATTCTGATTACGGAATTTTCTACCAGCTCACTATGGACAGCGGACCTCTTTACCCCGCAACCGACGTTTTGGGTACATATATGTTAAGAGGTCTTGAATCGGGAGACTACGGAGCTACAACGGCGGTAGGTCTTGCACAGTCGGTAGTGGGAATAATTCTGGTTCTGATTTCTAACTCTATAATGAGAAAAATCAGTCCCGAAAATGCGATGTTTTAAGGAGGGGAAATAAATGAAAAAGAAAAACGGATATATGTTTTTTGTGCATCTCTTCTTTATAATATTTTCACTTTGCGTTATTCTGCCGTTCTTTATAATCGTTATGCTTTCCCTTTCAAGAGAAACCGATATTGTAGATTACGGATATTCTGTAATACCCAGACATTTTTCTCTGCAAGCCTATGAATTTTTATTTAAGGATGTAAGTAAGCTTTTTCACTCTATATTATTTACTGTTGTTTATGCGGTGCTTGCTCCCGCGGTTACAGTTATTTTATGTTCCGGAATAGGCTATTCGATTTCATCTAAATCAGATTTCGCGCTTAAAAAGGGCGTTATGAGATACCTTATATTCACAATGCTTACAGGGGCAGGATTAATACCTACATATATCATTTATACAAAGATTTATATGATGGGAAATTCTTTCTTGGTTTATCTTCTTCCGGGAGCTGTATCTGCTTGGACAGTAATTCTTTTCAGAACGTTCTTTTCGCAGATACCGTATTCTTTGGTTGAGGCTGCAACTATTGACGGTGCTTCTCAGCTTCAGGTACTTATAAAGGTGATTGTTCCGATGTCGAAACCGATTATAGGAACGGTTTATTTTACAAATCTGCTTACAAAGTGGAACGACTGGATGACAACTCTTTACTATGTAACTGATGAGAGGCTGTACACGGTTCAGTATTTTATGCAGAAGGTTCTTGACTCTGCGGAATTTATGAAGCAGGCATATCAGAGCATCGGATTAGGCGCCGGAAGTAAATTTCCCACCGAAACGCTAAAGTTCGCAATGTGCGTTATAGCGGTTTTACCTGTTTTTGCGGCTTTCCCATATCTTCAAAAATATTTTTCAAAGGGTATGGCTGTAGGAGCGGTTAAAGAATAAAAAATTTGAAAGAGAGATTAGAATTATGAAAAAGTTATTGGCAGTTATATTATGTGCTTTTATGGTGTTTTCTCTCTGTGCCTGCACAGGCAACGGAAGCACAGGCAAAAAGGTTATAAAGTGGTATACGGTAACCGGAGACCAGAAGGATCAGGATGCTGTTTTTGAAAAATTCAATGAGGAGCTCGGTGAGCTTATGCCGGGTGTTGAGGTAGAGTTTTATCGCGGTGAGCTTACCGATAAATGGGCATCCTGGATGGCGGGAGGCGAGCAAATCGATATTGCTTGGACAGGATATTCCTTTAATATGGTAGACCAGATATTAAAAAAATCCTACCAGCCTTTGGATGAGCTAATAGAGAAATACGCACCTAATATACAGCAGGAAATTAAGGACTATCCTACAGAATATGCTTCGGGCAGCTATCAGGGTACGCTTTATGCTATTCCTAACATTCAGCCCTTAATTAAAGAATCTCCTATGATTGAAATTCCGATTTCTCTTTGGGAATTCTTCGATGCAGAAGCCTTTTCCGCGGCAAGAGCGGCTTCTCCCTATTTAACCGAGGATATGTTAAAGGTTATCGACGATTATCTTGCAAAGGTAAAGGCTTCAGGTCTTATGGATTCGGATACAGTTTCCGCAACAATGGATATAGCAAGCTGTGTGATGTCTCTTGTAACACGCGGATATGACACAGTTTACGGTTCAGAATCAATTCCGTATAAGCTGGTATATAAGGCATTTGAGGAAAATCCCGAAATTGTGCCTTTCTGCGAAACAGACGAGTATAAATTATTTATAAAATACGCTGCGAAATGGTTTGATAACGGATATATTTCCGAGGATTATCTTCTTTCCAGCGGTTCAGGCGGTGAAAGACTGGATACACTTCGCTGTCATCCCACAAACGGCTGGTTCAACCTTTCGGACGAAGTTAACGGAGTTAAGGATGTTAACGACGAAGACGGATATGTTTATGCAAAGCAAATTCTTGTAAGAAATAAGGACCAAATATTTGACGGTGTTAATTTAACAGGCTCTTCTGCAACCTATCTTACTATTCCTCTAACCGCTAAATATCCCGTTGAAGCAATTAAACTTTTAGATTTGCTCCGTTCAGATGAGGGTACAGATTTACTGAATCTTCTCATTTACGGCTTTGAGAAGAACAGTGACTATGCAAAGGAATACGGCAACTATCACTATACACTTGAGGGTGATATTGCATACGGAAACGGTTATGCTATACAGCCTTCAGAATCCAATGATTACGGTATCGCGCATTGGGTAGTTGGAAATGTTTTCTTATGCTATAGAACGTCTAATATTCTCGACGGTCAAAAGGAATATGCTGAAAAATATTTCTCTGAAACCTTATCTAACGCGCATAAAACAGCATATCAGGGCTTTGAGCCTGACGTTCAGAGCTGGAGCGCAAAATTAGGGCAGATGACGTCTGCGGCGAGTGAGTATTCCGATACATTACATGCAGGTGTTTTAGGCAGTGCTAAATATTTAAATTCTTATAACAATATGATTACAAAGCTTAATGCTGCCAGCCTTGAGGAATTTACAGAGGATATAAATAATCAGGCTAAGGAATATAAAGCCGCTCAGTAATTTAAAGAAAACAGTATATCTTACATTTGATAAACGGAGGTGCAGATGTGAGTGAAAACAAACCGATAAGGTTTATGGCGCTGGTGTTAAGTCTTATGCTGCTTTTAAGCGGATTTACTGCTGTTGCTGCTGACGGTGCTTCACTCTCGGCAGGAATTGCCGAGGTAAGCGCAGGCCAGACCGCAGTGGTAATGATCACGCTTAAAAACAGCGGTTCTCTAAGCGGTATAAACTTTACGCTCTCTTACGATACCGCAAGGCTTTCGTATATTGAAAGTGCGGCGCAGACAGGCAACGGAGCCGATTCCCCCGTAATTTACAACGATTCTCAAAACGGCGTTGTGCATTATGCTTGGGATTCGGCAGAGGGTAATAAAAATATCAACGGTAATTTTATTACCTTTCAGTTCAAGGTTGAGAGCGGTGCCGCAGCCGGTGATATTCCCTTAACCGTTACAGTTAAGGAGGCTTACCGCCTTGATATATCGGGCGGTGCGCTTAAATCCGAAAATGTTACCGTTTCCGCAGAGAACGGGAAAATAACCGTTAAGGGAACCGATTCGGCTGTAAGTGAAACAATCGCCGCAATAGCAAATATCGGAACGGTTACCTATGATTCCGATTCACTTTCAAGGATAAATAATGCGGCAAACAAATACCTTGCCCTTACGTATACTCAAAGACAGCAGGTAACAAATTTTGATACCCTGCTTGCCGCACAGGAAAAATATTCTCAGCTTGAAGCTGATTATAAGGCACAGCAGGCAAAGTCGCAGGCAGATAGCTGGCGTGCGGATAATGCTGTAATCTTAGCTAAAACGGTTGAAAACCTTACTCTTGCGGATAAGCCGGCTGTTCAAGCCGCACTTGATGGCTATATTAAGCTTTCAACCGCGGCAAAGGCAGATGCTATAAAAGAAAAAAATCATTTAAATATATTAAATAATTATTTTGCAATACTTGAAAAAATAGCGGAAGATGCGGCATACGAAGCAGAGCTTCGCGCTCAGGCTGAGGAGCTTGCAAAGAAATACCGTAAAGACTTTGCTGCACTGCTTTCAACAACAACCGATAAGGTTTTTACCGAGCAGAACGACAGCATTATCTATGCCATTTCCGAAATGGACGGTCTTGTTATGATGAATCCTTATGTTAAGGAGCTTTTAAGCGGCGAATTAGCCCACTTAAATTCTTTGCTTGCGGCAATTGAGGAGCTTTTAAAGGCTGAAAATCCCGAGGAAAGCGAGTATATCATCGAGGCTAACGAGTTTAAGCTTAATTACAGCTATGTTCTTTCTCTCTCACCTGAGAATGTAACCTTGGATGACGCATTGGAAATTCAGGTGGCATTAGCTGTTCTTGATACTTTAGAGGATGAAACGCAAGAGCTTCTTAAAAAGGAGAAGGCGCACTTGGAAAGTCTTGCAGAAGCTGTTGAAAGCCTTACCGAAGATGATGAGGACGGTTCCTCCCTAACTGATACTGAGGATGGGGATATGGATGAGCTGGTAATTATCCCTGAGAGCGAGTACCCTGCCGCACAGGTTAAAACCGTAAGAGTTGTATCAAGACAAGGCTTTAATCCTGTAATTTGGATTTTACTTTGTATTTTCGCAGTTGCTTCATTGGCGGTAATCGGTCTTTGGATATTTTATCTGTATATTAAAAGAGGAAAGGAGCCGGAGGAGGATATATGAAAATATCAAAACTGTCTGGTAAGGCAAAAGTAATTATTGCCGCTGTTATGACACTTGCTCTTGCTGTAGGTGCTGTATTTGCAATGCCTGCAAGCGCACAGACTATTGATGACACAAACCCCGCATTAAAATTTATTCATATTGAAGGCAATGCTGACGGTAACTGGTCGGGCGGCTCCTATAAAGCCACCGGTTCTTTTACACCCGATAACGAGGTTCCTACCGACGGCAACTATGAAATGACCACCAACTCTTTTGTTGCGTGGTATGCCGAGGACGATATAGGTTATGCATATAAGTCTTACCCTGTAGGTAATACCAAAGATGATTATATTATGGCTGAAACTGAGATAACAGAGTTCAGAGCTAAAAATGCCGTATCATCTGACGGTACTACTACCTCGCCTGACTGGAACGCATCTGCCGGACTTATGATAAGAAATTCTCTTTCTGCTGACGGCGGTATGGTATTTATGCACGCGCGTGACGGCCGTATATTAATAGTTTACCGTACCCGCACATCAGGTAGCTGCGGAGTTACATATACCGATTTTAAACCCTCTTATCCGATTAAGCTCAGAATTGAAAAGAAGGCTAATATAGTAACTGCTTCGTTTAAAACAGCAGATATGTCGGACTGGTATAAAATCAGAAGCGTAGGCTTGGAAAGCGACGGAAAATCGCCTATTTATTTGGGACTTTGCGGACATTCCTGTAATCCAAATATCCCGATTTATGCAAAGTTTAACGGCTTTCATGTTGAGGGAGAGGGAACGCTTGATATAAGCGGAGATACAGAAGAAACACCCTCTGAGGAGGAAAAGTACGTTGCGGAGGATGCTCCCGCCGCAGATAATACACTTCTTCGAGAAACCTTTACCGACGGCGATTTAACCAACACTCCAGAAACCGCTCTAAATCCTGTTTGGAGCAGTCCCAGCCAGAGTAAATTAACCTTGCTTGATGACGGCAATTATGTATGGGACAGAGTATTTGCCTCGGGCTATGATTATATAGGAGACTATGACTGGACTGATTATTCAGCAAGCCTTGATATTAAATTCCTTAAGGATTGTGATGAACAGCTTGCAAACCGAGTTAAGCTGTATGTAAGGCATATGGATGTTGACTATACAGGCTACTGCGATTATGCCGCCGCCCTTGAAAAAGGTAATCAAATAGCTCTTTACAAGCGCTTCCGCACAAAGGACGGTCTCTATGTTAACGGCGATAAGGTCGCTCTTGTTGATGTTGAAAAATATCTCGGAGACGAGCAGTGGCATAACCTTAAGGTTGAAGCCTTTGATAATAAAATTAAGGTCTATTGGGACGGTGAAAAGGTTATTGATTATACCGATACCTCCGAGCTTAAAATAAATCTTAAGGGCTGTATCGGAGTGTCTGTTGATGAAACCGCCTGCTATATAGATAATATAACCGTCCTTAAATTAGAGGATGAGTGGGGCGGAGATTACGATAACGATATCGGCGGTAATTTTAATCAGGCTATACCAGATTATCTTATTAAAGAATATGAAAACAAATATTTACCCTATTAACTGCTATATAGAAAGGAGGTAGACTATGAAAAAAATATCGTTGCGTTTAATTTCTGCGGCTGTAAGTGTATCAATGATGGCTTCGCTTTTTGCAGGAATAAATATTTTCTCGGCAAACGCTGAAAGCTCAGAAATAAAGCCTGCAAATAAGCTTGCTGTGTATTCCGATGATTTCGAAACAGACAATATGAGCGATTGGGTATACTCCAATTACTTCCGAAATGATACATTCAGCAAAAACGGGCAGATAAGCGCAGAGAGATACAGTGTCGATAACAACACCTATGCAAGGTTTACCCATATAACTCCCGTAAATGACGATATTTACGGCTCGATGTACAGTTATTCAAAGGACACATCGCCTGATGATTGGGCTGCAAAGGTTATAACCGGTAAGCTTCGGGTTAACGAGGGTCAGACCAAGAGAGTTGTAACGGATAAAATACCCAGATTTTATATTGGTAAAACTGCGGACGGTACACTTGTTACGCCGGCAATCGGTATAACCGACGGCAGTCTTTACACATTCCCCGATTGCACCTTAAGCGGAACAAGCGGAAATGTTACCGTTACTTCCGGAACAGGGAATAGCAGTGTTTCTTATCAGGTATTGGACTCAGCAGGCTGGAACCACAGCTGGACTGATTTTAAAATAACTATTATTAAAAACGACAGCAAAACCTACACCGCAACCTTTACCCTGTATGCCGAATGTGACGGCTCAAAGGCAGAATACATACTTGCAAACGAGCTTACTGAGGTTTCGCAGTTTTCAATATTTACCAATACAGCCGCCAACGATACTAATCTTACATCAAATCAAAATCAAACTCCGCATTTTGATGATGTTAAAATTACCTATCTTGACAGCGAACCTACTGTTTTCGACGATGCTGTAGGTGAATATTGGCAGGAAAGCTTTGATTATCTGAGTGCAGATGAAGCGAATGCGGATTGGGCATATAAGGATATTTTTGGTACGAGCGTATCAGGCACACCTTCGCTTGTTACAGGCAAGGATGAAAACGGAAATTCTTATATAAAGACCGAAATCGGTTCAGTTAAAGAGGAAAATGCCGAAACTATAGCTTATGTATATAGTGCTGATAAGGAACCCCAGGAAAGCTATAAGCAAAAGCTTATTCAGGGTAGCTTCCGAATGGATAAATATACAAGCTGTAAGGATTTATCCGCGGTAAGATTTCTCTTAGGCTACGATAAGTACGGCAACGCGGTTATCGCAAGCTTTGGAAAATCCGAAACAGGAAACAGGGTTTCATATCTTGAGAGCTCTGTAATGGATAGCTCAGGCAATATTATGCCGTCGTCTTCCTACACTGCACCGAATTTAACCTACGGCACCTCGGCTGATGATGAGCTTTCGTGTTACTTTGATTATGCGATAACTGTTATACCGCAGTCCGACGGTAGCTACACTGCCTCGGTATCTCTTACAAATAAGAGCGATAATACTACAGCAACGGTTAAGTTGGCTGAGATCAAAACCCTTTCCTCTTTCGGAATAATGCTGAGAGACGGCGATAACGGCAGCGGTAATAAGGGCGTTATACATACAAGCCTTTCAATAGTTTACAGCTCTGCCGCACCTGACGCATACACAAGCCCTTACATAGTTCAGCCTGATGATGATACCGAATATGAGGGAACATTATTCACAGGTGACGATTTTGAGGATGCAGACTTAACAGCTGAATATTGGAACATGCAAGGCTACGCTACCGCTCAGCCTGCTTTCTCGGTAGTTGATGACGGAACGGGCAACGGTGTACTTAAGGCACATAGAATTACAAGCACATCTTCACCGTACGATTCGCTTTATAAAAACACCTATTATACCGTTAAAAACAAATACTGGCCGGATGATGCCGTAATTCAGCAAATAAACGGAAAAATCAGCTTGCCGAAAGCAAACTTGGATTCTTATGTTGATAAGAAAATAACCATTTATTATATTTACGATCCCGAAAACGGAATTTATAAATATATAAATTTATGGCACTCTGTAAATCCGATAAGCGGAAATGCAGATATTAAAAATAAGATCAAGGCTTCAAACTCAGAAGGGTGGTTTAACCCTACAGAGGGCAGTGTTTGGTACAGCCTTGACCCCACAGATGTTATCACATTCAAGCTGAAATATGCTCTTAATACTGACGGCAAATATGAAGTTACGTTAACTCTTACCGATGAGGACGGCAACACCGGAACAGCGGCTTTAGGTACATTTGAAACTACCGGAAGACCCTGTATAGGCGGCGATGCTTCTTATTCCGATAATGTTTCGGAAATTCAGGGATATTATGATAATATTCAGGTTAAGGCTTACCGCTACAATTCGGATTCTGAGATTGAGCTGCAAGAGGAATTTTACGAATTCTACGATAAATACAGATATGTATTGCGCTTGAATAAAGATACTATATCAAGTCTTGATGCGGATATAATCGCCGAGGCTAAAGCGTTTTACGAATCGTTATCCTCAGCTATGCAGGCAAGATACAATTCATATTATGAAACTCTTTTAGGAGTTGAAGCTTTGCTTGCCGATGCACCTATTGACGACCCAACCTCACTTCCTTCTTATTCCGGCTACCCAACAGTAACCGAGGATTTTGAATCAGGTAATTTAAGAAAATGGGTCAATGCTTTCCCCAAGCAAACGGATGCAACCCTTGAATACGATGAAGAGCTTAACAGCAATGTTCTCCGCCTCAATAACGGCGCCAGCGGACTTATGATAAAGCCTTGGTATTTATCCGAAAAGGCGAGTGTAACGGGATATTCGCTTAAATTTAAGCTTGACCCCGAAAAACCCGAGGGCTTCTTCAATAATATAAGATTTTTCTATAATTATATTGATGAGGATAACTGGTCTGCCATAGATTTCTACGCTAACGATGTCACAAACATTGAATTGAATGAAGTTAAGGGTGATTTGTTTTACAAAACGCTTATTTGTACCAACGGAACTTTCACAGGTACGTATAAAGAAAAAACCGATATCGTTTTTAACGGTTGGGTTGATCTTTCTGTAAGTATTACCGGCGACACTGCTCTGTTTACATTTGTTGATCCTGCGGGTAAAAAATTAGTAACTACAAGTAAAATATCTGACAGAAGCGGTAAGTTTACACTTTTCGCTGTAGGCGGTTATTCAGGATGGGATAAATATGACATTCTTTATGACGATATAACCGTAAACTATGAGCAGGGAGATTGGGATGTAGACGTAATAAATAAAGACATAGTTGTTTATTACGAGGGTAACACCTATCTGAACCCCGGTGATACCGTAACCCTGCAGGGTGATAATGCGGGCAAGAATATCCGCGGAATTGAAATTATGAGGCTTGAGGACGATACCTCTGCAGGAAAAGGCTATATAGCCGAGGAAACCTATGAAACAAACGAGGAATCGGCGGTTTCGGTCTATACCTCGCCTGTAGAAAAGGTATGGGATAGCGAAAAGGCGGTAAAAGCAGATATTCTCCAAAAAACCGAATACTCTGTTAAGTTTACTATTCCTGAAGACTTTAAGGACGGTGTTTACGCCGTTAAGCTCACAGGCAGAGAGGGATACGCTTCTCAGATACTTTACCTCAATAATCCCGAAATAGATTATACTGTGGGCGATGAGGGCGATATCGCAACTGCAGGCGGATATATCCGCGTTATCGGTAACAATATCGCGCCTAATCAGGAAACCACAAAGAACGGTGAAAAGCAGATATCAGAGCTTAAAGCAGTTTTGGTACATGAAAACGGTGCTGAAACTCAGGTAACGGTTGATTCTGTACAATCCGATTATTCGATTAAGCTTGCGGTTCCCGATACTGTTTCAAACGGCACCTATGAGCTTTGGATATATAACGGCTACGGTGATAGCACCTCTTGGGGCAAGCCTGCAACGGTTGTTATAGGCAACAGTCCTAAGGATAGCTGGAGTAAACAGATATTCAATGTTAAAGATTTTGGAGCAACGGGTGATAAAGACCAAAATGCAACACCGCATATTGTAAACGCTCTCACTGCCGCCTCTGAAAATACCGATGAAAACGGAAACAAAATAGGTGGAATAGTTTATCTGCCAAAAGGAGTTTACACTCTGCGCCATAGCATCAGTATACCTGCAAATGTAACTCTATTGGGTGAAGATATGCAACTTACCAATATTGTTTGGCAGCCGGATCAGTGGCGTCAAGGTGAGCTTCTGCCCTATGTGATATCGGTAAAGGATAATGTTGAAATAAAGAATATTTCCTTCTACGGTACACGTATCGGCTCCTTTATTCAGACCTACGGAAGCAAAAATTTTTATATGGAAAATTGCCGTACTGATTTTAACCCCTATTCGGGACCTGCAACTGAAACAAGTGTAGGCTGCCCAGGAACAGGAATTTATTCCCATACAGAGCTTTGGAATATGGCTCATTTGGAAACTCAGAAGTATAAATTTGTAAACATAAATGAGAACACAAAGAATGTTCAGCTTAAAAACGTTGAGCTTTCAAAGGAAGGTAAGCAGAACACACTTTGGAGCGAGCATGTTTACTATCTGCAGCTTGATACCGTTCATTTGGAAAACAACTGGTCACAGGTTTGGATGGATTACAGTATCTGGGAAAACTGCACTACCGATGAAAACTGTCTTGGCTTCTGGGGCAACGGAGTATATTCTCAGAATAATACACTCCAAAATGTTGAGGGTAATAACCGCGAGCTGTTTGTTGCCGATTTGGGTCCTGATATAACGGGAACAAAAATTGTGCAGACCGACGACCCCTCGGGCACAGAATATAAATTCTTAAATACAAAATCACACAGTACTGATAAGCTAAAGGGTTATCAGCTCTATGTATCAGAAGGTCAGGGTAACGGTCAGATAAGGCACATCGTAAGTAATGAAGGGTATACCTTTAAAATAGATAAGCCCTTTACGGTTGCAACCAACAGAAACTCTACCATTGTTGTAAGAAAATCGAGAAATAACGATTTCTTTGTAGGAAATACCTATTATAACGGTGCCTGCGGAGGATATTACAGCGGATTCAGTAATGTTATTTACGATTCCAACCATTTTGATAGGGTAGGAAATATTTATAACTGGGCGTATGATTACGATGTTAACTGGTATTTAACTATTCAGCGCAATATTTATACCGACCCTTATCATCGCCACGTTACAGGTATGGATGACCACTCCGGATTTACAAGAGTTACTGTACAAACTCATACATCTTTTTATCAGCCTGCCGCCCGTGTCCTTGTTTACAGGGATAACGATTTCGGTGAATTCAGGCTGGAGCTCGGAGCAACAAGTGTAAATTCAATTATGGATTGCATTATTGAAAATAACAGCTTTGAAAATGTTAAAAAAGCGGTTGTTATGACTCATAGCAACAACAGTACTGCCGATCATGACGGTATTTATATCAAGGGTAACACCTACTTGGATGTTGATACGCCATACACCGGCTTGAATTTTACTCTTAAAAATAAGCTGTCAAGTCTTAGAGTTATAGCAGTTGAAGTGTACGAATCGGGTAAGACATTGCTTGGAGATGTAAACTTTGACGGCAAGATAACCCTTAAGGACTGCACCCTTATTAAATACCATATTGTTGGCAAGCTTGCTCTCAACAGCAAACAGCAGGCGGTTGCGGATGTAAACGGAGACGGCAAGATATCCCTGCTCGATGCTACTGAGATAAGCTACTATATCTTAGGCAAAATCAAAAACTTCACAGCAGAAAATTCGGCTTCGGGAGGTGACTCTTCTTCGAATACATCCTCTGGCACCACTTCATCGGATGAATACTACGATGAAATTATTTAAAAAACAATTGAAGCTAATTAATATAGCTTCGGAAAGGAACAGATATGAAAAAATTTAAAAAACCCCTTTCGCTTGTTCTGGCATTAACTATGATATCCTCAATGTTTTCTGTGATAGATTTTTCGCTATTTGCTTCTGCTGAAGACAGCGTAACAACTGTAACCTACACAGAGGATTTTCAAAACGGTGTTACCAATTGGGAAGTAAAAAATCTTCTTGACGGTAAGATTACCGAACCCGCAGGATATGCGGTACAAATGAATGTTGTAACACCTGATGGCGAGACAGAAGCGTTACAGCCTCTTTACTATGCCTATGATTCTGAAAATGACTCATATACAACTGCCGGAAGTGTTGCTTTATCGGGCTATAACGCAACAGCTGCAATATTTAAAAGCGATGTTGTTCCCGATAACTTTACAAAAAAGACTATAACCGGAACCCTTAAAACTAAGGATGCTAAGTATTCCGGAAGCGGCGGTACGGTGGACAGCAATGTTCCAAGAATAGTTATAGGTGAAGATGCCAGCGGTAATCCAATAAGCGTAGCTTTGTATAAAAACGAGGAAACAACTGCAGCAATTTTACCTGTAACATATGTTAAAGCCGAAGACAATGTAATTTATGTTACACAAGACGGAAGCAAAGTATGGAACGATGTTTGGGCTGACCGACATAATACAATTAATTTGAATCCGGGAAGAAGCGATGGTAACGGCGGTTATTGGGGACCCACAATCAATTATGAGATTGTTATTACACCCAATGCTGCAGGAACCTATGATACAAAAGTAACCTTTACAAATACTTACAGCGGTATAGAGGCAAATGCAACTACAGCTACCGCTACCTCCACTGTCAGCGGTATTCTTTCCAAGGTTACCTCATTCGGAATTAATGTTTCCGGATATACCGGAAAAGACCGTAATCAATACGGTGCCTATGACAACGTAAATATCGTTTATGAAGTTCCCAGCAAAGCGGCGGCAAATTTCATTGCCGAATGGGAGGAAGAATTCGGCGATGGTTCACAATATGCCGTTGAATCACAGATAGATTCTTTTCTGGAAGAATATAACGCCGCTAAAAATGCGTTGGATGAAAATATTAAAAATGCAATTGAAGATACAGTATTTTTAGCAAAAGTTGAAGCTGTGAAAGCGTCGCTTTCCGCCACGGTTTCTTTCTCCACTGCTGCATCAGCTGATTTTGAAAAAACAAAGGAAAACTCAATTTTATCTTATTCAAAAAGCGATTATTTCACTTGGACAAATAATGCAACGACACTTTCCAAGCATAATGCGAACGGTTGGGGATTAAGTTCTATGGTTTACCATAAAGACGGCACTTCTGCAAGTCCTTATTATTACTATACCCAGACCTTACTTCATCCAAAGGATGTTAAAAACGGTACGGCATATCGCAACTATACAGACGAAGTAATTGCACCGCCCAAATCTGCTGATTTTTATTATACCTACGGAATATACGGGGAAACCAGTTGGGCTGCTTGGCAACATGGTGAATGGGTTGGAGTAAACTATGCGATTTCGCCCACTGTGGTGTCTTCGGTTAAAACAAACATTACCGATGGCGAGGAAAATACCGTAACCGTTACGGGAACAAAGTATCAGACAACTCTTTATATGGCAGAGTTTAGGATTGCGTTTTTAAACAACGATTCGGCTTCTGAACCTATTTTGGCAAACCGCACCTTTAAACGCAAAATAACCGAGATTGTTTATTCTGAAGAGGATTTAGTTCAATACGGAGAGTATGGGCTTTCGAATTCCACTTCTTCACTTGCTGACAGCAATGCTTTATATCAAGGCACACAAAACTCACCTAAAAAACCTACAATTGCCTCGCTGCTTGTAGAGGGGAGTAATAACCCTTATGAAGACGGTGCGTTATTTGCTGATATTTACAAGCTGTTAAAGGTTAATTTAAGTTATGAAAATGATGACCCTTCAAAGCCTGTATTCACAATAGTAGGTAAATATGATACCGAAACCGAAACAGGAAAAGAATTTACAATGAAGCTTGCGCCTACCCAAACGGTAACCAGCGGGTCTGAGCGCGCATTCGGCTTCTATACTGACGGCGAACGCAGAATGTCAACCTACGGCGGTTTTGCCGATCCTGTTGTTACGTATGATTACAGCAAGGTTTATGCTGAACTTGCATCTGCAGAATTATATAATGAGTTTTGTGAAAGCTATGCAGATACTTTTAGCGCTACGGCTGAGGATGTAAAAAACGGAAGTGTTACACTTGAAACTTTAAATTCATTCTTAAAGGATTACGCTGAGCTATCTGCGGCATATCAGCAACAGGTTAAAGAAAACGGTTATTATGACCATATGGTTTTGCTAAGAATCGCTGCGCTCAAAAATTCTGTACTTGCAGAAGCCGATTTCGATAATGAAACTGTTGAAAATGCTGTCGTTTCATCAGGTGTCAGATATGTTGAAGGCTATAACGGCGAAAAAGCCGCATATTTTGACGACAGCGCTGAAGCATATGTAGATTTCGGTGATGTTGCGCTCGGCGAAAACAGCTTTGCAGTTTCCTATTGGTTTAAAACAGACGTTGTTCTGACTACCACAGGCACAATTTTCGCTAACGACTCCGGTATAACCGTTACAAATACTTCCGTTTCTAAAACAACGGTTAATGCTAAAATAGGTGAAAATGAAGCGGTTACTCTCAGCAATATTCAGTCTGTAGGCGATACCCGCTGGCATAATGTAATAATATCGGTAAACAGAGGCGGAAAGCTTTCTGTTTATGTTGACGGTAAGCTCGCTTACGATGTAAACAGTACCGCGGTTTACGAAACAGATATAAGCACTCTTGCAGGATCTTTAGGCACAGGAAAATTTGTTCTCGGTGCAAATACAGCATATGAAAGTGGCCTTGCAAAAGCATCGGTTGATGAATTCAAGATTTATTCTGACTTTGTAACCGCTGATGAAGCGCTTTCAATGTATAATTGCGAAAAGTTAGGTGCTAAAATTAACGAGATTGAAAACAAAATGGCAACCTATAAAGAGGGCACAAGATTTACACAGTCTGCTATAAACGGTATGAATACTAAACTCGATACTGCAAAAGCGGTTGTTGCAAAAGCCGATTGCTCAAATGCAGATACAGTATCGGCAGCTTATGATACATTAAAATCAGCATTCGAGAGTTTCCTTGTAGGGAAAAAAGCTATAAAGACGGTACAGTTAGCAAGTGATACACATATCTATAAGACAGATAATTTTGTTTATAATGGCAGTACCACAACCGAAGAAGAAAAATTCCAAAAGCTTTTAACTGAAACTAAAAACGGTGAATTAGAATTTAATGTTGATACCTACCTTAATGCAGGTGATCTCAGTGAAACTTCGGGTACGATAGCGATGAAGCAGGCATTCTCAAACTGCATGCCGAAGAGCAGGAGCACTACGGCTATAACCGATGCAATGATAAGGCTCTCGGTGAGCAAGCCCGTAAAGTAGCGCGAGAGCAACACCGAAATCTTATTGATTGCACGATAGACATTCTCCGAATACTTGTCGGGGAAGATTGCAGCCACCATCTTCGAGAAGAGTCCGTCCTCCTTCAAGAAGAAGAAGGTGATGAACGATACCGAGAACAATACAACAACGGTAGACATACCTGTATTGATAATCGACGAGAGCACCGATGTTACGGTATCGTAATTCAAGAATTTGAGCAAACGCTTAACAAAATCGTCCAAAATAGCCTCCGACTGCACGGCCGGAAGTCCCAGGGTATCGGTTATATATTTCTGCACGTTTTGCAACGGCTCCATCACCACATCTAACGAGGAGCCTGAGCCGCTGATAAGATTAGAGAGTTCTATTATCTTACCTGCGACAAGGGGCACAACAACAGCTATAATGCCACCCAACACGCCCCACAAAAGTATGAGC
>JAFPAV010000045.1 GCA_017390725.1 Clostridia bacterium
AAACTCACACCTTTTCATTTCTAAGTTCTCTGATAACACTGTCCATCTGACTGTGTATTTTTTCTGCCAATTCAACGGTATGTAAATCTTTAAATTGTTCGGGATATATTACATCCAAAACCCTGAAATCAACAACGGTTTTTCTGCGAAGCAGATTAGGAACTATTGAACGGGTATTATTAAGTACACATACCACTATCGGAACATTTGCTTTGTAGGCTATCTTAAAGGCTCCGCTTCTAAAGGGTAATAATTCACAGCTTGGGCTTGTGTATCCTTCGGGAAATATAGCAACCGAAGCTTCGTTCGATTTTATAAGCTTTACCGCATTTACAATCGTCTTTGCGCCCTCACGGTTGTTTTCCCTATCGATAAACATACAACGGAGCTTATGCATAGCCTTTGCAACAAAGGGCATTTCGGTGAGAATATCCTTTTTACCTATAAAGGATATTTCGGCATCGGGAAGCTCGTGGTAAATTATAGCAGGGTCAAAATCATGCTGATGGTTACATATCAGCATAAATCTCGTATCGGTGGGCACCTTTTCAACACCGAAGGAATTTATCTTCACTCCTGCAAATTTAACTATCATAGGTAGGGTAATTTTTATAAGCCATCTATAAAATCCCGTTCCCTTTTCGGGCTTTGATTTAATATCAATAAGCTGAATCGAAAGCAAGGCTAATCCGATATGTAATATAACAAGCATTAAAAAATTACATATAAATATCAGCGGCACACCCCACCAAGACCAGCTTTGCCTGAGTACCTCAAACAAAGCGTTGCCGATAAGCACCAACACAGCGCTTACCACAAGATATACATAAAGCATCATTTGCCTCCTAATTTTGTTTCCTTACCACACCGTATTCATCAAAGTGGTTATAATAGGGACAACCCTTGGTTTGATGGGATAAAAATCGCATCATTTCATCCTCATCCAAATTTATATCACAATAATAGCAGTCAAACTCCTCATCATAAAGGTAATTTGCGCAGCTTTCACAGTTTTTATCACTCATAGCTTTAAGGAGATACCGTACTCTCGGTTGAGGAGGTGGATTCGGTTGAAGAGGTTGTAGTTTCAGAGGAGGATGCAACCTCACTTGAGGATGGAGAAGAACCATCTCCCGAAGACTCTCCTCCTTCGCTCGGCGAGGATTCCGATGAGCTTCCCGAGCTATCGGAAGAACCGCTTTCGCCGTTTTCTTCACCCGATGTGTTCTCACCCGAACTATCAACACTTCCTGACACATCCGAGGAGGTAATTGAGCTTGAATTAGAGGAGGATGATGAAGAGGACTGGGGTTTGCTTGAGCTAGAAGAAGAGCCTGAGCCCTTATACCAGTTATTTTTCTCTATACCATACTGCTCCATATAATCCTCAGGAGCTATATCATCATAAATAAAGGCACGAAGCACCTTTCCTGCATAATCGAGGTCATAGTAAACGCAGGAGCCTGCGCCCTTAACGCTTATCGATCTCATCTGATATTTATCAAGAGGTATTCTCGACTGCTCAAAGGTTGGAGATTTAAGCAAAATAGCAGTGGCGAGATTTATAATTTCACTGTATGACAATGAGGTTTCGCTACAGGGAATCAGGGATTTTGCTAAAGTAACATACTGGGATTTTGAAAGGGTTATAGCCTTATTGAAAAGCTGCTCCATAACATAGCGCTGACGTTCGGTTCTGCCCTGATCATTAGCAGTTCCGTTAATTGTAGAGGCATATCTGATTCTGGCATAAGCAACTGCCTGAACACCATTTAAGTGATGGTCACCCGATTTTCTTATATAATATTTATCAGGACTTATCTTCATATGCTTGCACTGTTCTTTTATCAAAACATTTATGTTGTTGTGTGCCGTAATTTCACCCTTGGTGAGGGTTACATCTATTCCGCCTACAGCATCGATAATATCGGTCATTCCATAGAAATTAACGGTGGCATACTCGGTTATATCAAGTCCGAAGCATTTATTAAGGGTTTTTATGGCAAGCTCCGGGCCACCTTTTGAATAGGCAGAATTTATTTTACTGTAGGTTGTTTTACCCTTATACTCAATAGGTACAAGAGAATCTCTCATAACCGAAACAACCTTAACCTTTTTAGTTTCGGTATTCATACTGAGTATCATTATACTATCCGATAGTCCCTTAAAGGATTTTGTGCTTCTTGAATCTATACCAAAAAGAGCAACGTTTATGATTTTTTCATCTATAACCTCTGAAACACCCAATTCCTCGTGGTTTTCGGTTATATCGTTGTAATTATAGTCAAAAATAATAAAGAAAGCCGAAAGCAAAACAGCACAAACCAAAACAACCGCCGATACGGTTACAATGGTCTGCTTCTGCCACTTTTTAAGGTTATGCCAATAATCCGATATAGCTATACCTATTTTTTGGAAAAATCCTGCTATACCGTGCTTATGCTTGCGGTAATGCTTTCCTTTTCTTTTCTTTCCTTGAGAACTGCTGACAATATCATCATATTTCTCAGAGGAGGAAATAATATCCTCACCTATAAAATCAAATTTGCTCTCTTTCATTTCTTCACCTTTTTTAAATTTTTTCATCTATAATAGCTTTATAAATTTCGCTTTTTTTAACTCCCGCCGCCAAAGCCGCCTGCTTTGCGGCAACAGAAGCGGATTCTCCGTTTTTCATTAAGGTTTTTGCAAGTGAAATTGCCTGTTCTAACGATAATTTTTCTTCTCTTTCTTTATCTTTTCCCGAAAGTATAAGAACAAACTCACCTCTCGGCGTATTCTCACTGTAAAATTTTACAGCCTCGCTAAGGGGTGTGCGAAAAACAGATTCATGAATTTTTGTAAGCTCACGGACAATCGCAATTTTTCGGTCTCCCAAAATTTCCTGCATATCCTTAAGGGTTGCAAGAAGCTTATGAGGAGCTTCGTAAAAAATCATTGTTCGTGTTTCTTCTTTAATTTCTTGAAGATGCTGTTTTCTGCCCGCTTTATTTACCGACAGAAAACCTTCAAAGCAAAATCTTCCTGAAGGCATTCCCGATAAAGCCAGTGCCGTTGTAACCGCACTGGGACCGGGCACAGATTCAACAGTTATACCCGCATTATGCGCCGAATCCACAAGCTCTTCACCGGGGTCAGATATAGCAGGCATACCTGCATCAGAAACTAGGGCGCAGTTTTCACCCGCTAATATACGGGAAATTATCTGTTCTCCTCTATTGAGTTTATTATGTTCATAATAGGAAATCATTTCCTTTTTTATGCCGAAATGGTTAAGTAGCTTTACTGTAACACGGGTATCCTCAGCGGCTATGAAATCGCTATTTTCAAGAGCTTCTATGCCTCTGGGACTGAAATCTCCCAAATTTCCGATAGGCGTTCCTATAACGAAAAGCTTTCCTGCCATTATAAATACGCCTCCTTATAAGCTCCGTAAATCTCCACCATTTCGGGAGAGAATCCACCATTTTCTTCAACATAAAGGGTTGGAGAAATTCTCATACCCATTTTTCCGCCTTTTCTGCCCTCAACTAAAACAAGCCAGGGCTCCTCTCCCTTGCGCTGACATACAAGGCGAAGTCTTTTTGGCTCAATGCCGTTTTGACTCATAAGCCCCATTAATTCCGCAAGACGTTCAGGACGGTGGCACATACAAAGTCTGCCCGAGGTTTGCAAAAGCTTTGAGCTGACCTCAATTATATCCTTAAGCGTACAGGCGATTTCGTGACGGGCAACCGCCTCTACACTATCCCTATTCTTTATTCCGCCCGAGGGTGCTTTATAGGGTGGATTACAGGTGATAAGGGTATGGCATCCAAAGGGAATTTTGCCCTTTAATTCCTTTAAATCACTGCAGACGGGATTAAAGGTATCAAGAGACAATTCGCCTTTTGTTTTACTGCAAAGAGTTATTGCCTCCTCGCTTATATCCACACCCGTTATATCTAAACTCTTATTATCCCTTAGCATAAGAAAGGGTATTATTCCACAGCCTGTCCCCAAATCAACAGCCTTTTCCTTTTTTCTTGCCGATGCAAAATTACTTAGTAACACCGCATCGGTGCCAAAGGTATGGCGGGGGGAAACATTTATAAAAAAGTCCTTACCTAAAGGCTCTTTTTTTATTAACTGCGGCTCCATTTTACACCCTGGGGAGTATCCTCTAAAACGATACCCATTTCCTTTAATTTATCTCTTATTTCATCGGCAGTTTTAAAGTCCCTTGCCTTTCTGGCTTCGGTTCTTTTCTCGATAAGTGCCTCAATTTCTGCATCAATATCGTTGTTCGTGCGATTATAAACAAGACCTAAAACATAGCTTAGCTCATCAAATTTAGCAGCACAAGCTTCGAGGGCTTCTTTACCGTTGCCCGAAGCGATAAATGTGTTAATATCTCTTACTAAATTAAATAGGGCTGCTAAGGCATCGGCAGTATTAAGGTCATCCTCCATAGCCTCAACAAACTCAGCTTCACGCTGAGCTAAAAACTCGGGAGCGATTCCACCATCTTGCGCATTTTTAATGGCAAAATCGAGATTATCACGGCAGGTATAAAGTCTTTCAAGAGCATTTTTACTCTGCTCGATTATCTCAACAGAATAGTTTATGGGGCTTCTGTACTGCGAGGAAATCATAAGATAACGGATAGGCTCGTAGCCGTATTTCTCCGCAACATCACGAACAGTAAAGAAGTTGTTCAAGGATTTGGACATCTTATGGTTATCAACATTGATAAATCCGTTATGCATCCAGTAATTGGCAAATCCGCATCCGTTAGCGCACTCGCTCTGGGCAATTTCATTTTCGTGGTGAGGGAATATAAGGTCTAATCCGCCGCAGTGAATATCAATGGTTTTACCGAGATATTTTTCAGCCATTGCCGAGCATTCAATATGCCAACCGGGTCTGCCGTCACCCCAAGGGGATGCCCAGAAGGGCTCACCGGGTTTTGCGGATTTCCAAAGGCAGAAATCCATCGGGTCTTCCTTGATTTCGGTAACATCGATACGGGCACCTGCCTCCAAATCCTCTAAGGGCTGATGAGAAAGCTTACCGTACTCATCAAATTTCTTAGCTCTGAAATAAACATCGCCCTTTGATTCATAGGCATATCCCTTTTCAATAAGCTCAGAGATAATGCGCTGAATTTCATCGATATTTTCGGTGGCTCTCGGATGAACGGTGGCTTCTCTGATATTGAGTCCCTTAGCATCCACCCAGAATTCCTTGATAAATCTCTCGGCAACCTCGGGAACGGTTATTCCCTCCTCATTTGCCTTCTTTATGAGCTTATCATCAATATCGGTAAAGTTCTGAACAAAGGATACCTCTAAGCCACTCCACTCAAGATAACGGCGAAGCACATCGAAAACGCACAGAGGACGTGCATTTCCGATGTGAATATAGTTATAAACCGTAGGGCCACAGGCATAAATTTTTGCCTTGCCCTCCTCTATAGTTTTGAATTCATCCTTATTTCTTGTAAGTGTATTGAATATACGCATATTAAACTCCCAGTGTTATTATTTTGCCAATTTTTCAAGCTCCTTGATTCTCTTTTCAAGGGCATCAATTTTTTGTTGAACGGGGTCAGCAATGTGAATCTGGTCAAGAGGCTTGAGGGGAACCTTTTTACCGTCCTGACGGACAACCCTCGCAGGCACACCCACAACGGTTGAGTTAGGCGGAACCTCCTCAAGTACCACAGCACCTGCCGCCACTCTCGAATTATCCCCTATTTTAAAGGGACCGAGCACCTTTGCTCCGGCGCTTATCATAACATTGTTACCTATGGTTGGATGGCGTTTACCCACATCCTTACCTGTACCGCCAAGGGTAACGCCCTGATAAATCAGAACATCATCACCTATTTCGGCGGTTTCGCCTATTACTACTCCAACGCCGTGGTCGATAACCAGACGGTGACCTATAGTAGCCCCGGGATGTATTTCAATTCCGGTTTTTCTTACAGCCCTCTGAGAAACATAACGGGCGAGAAAATATAATTTATGCTTATAGTAAAAGTGTGCCCTTCTGTGCATCCTTATAGCACGAACTCCTGGATAAAGAAATAAAACTTCCAAAAAGCTTCTTGCCGCAGGGTCACGGTCTCTTACAGCATTAACATCCTCAATTAATCTTTTAAACAACTAAATACCCCCTTTGGAATTTGTTGCTAAATTACTTAGACGGGTCTATATACTCCTTGCTTGCAGCTAAATAAATAACACCCGATATAATACATAATACGGCAGATGCCCAGAAAAGTACACTGATAACTATATCGCATACACCCTGAATGGACACTATTCCAAAATCGTCTATTAAAACATAGGCGAAAAGTGCGAAAATAATACCTAACATCTGACTTACGGTTTTGCATTTGCCCCACATATTAGCCGCAACAACCTTGCCACCGCTGGAAACGGTAACCAGTCTTATAGAAGAAACCATAAATTCTCTGAATAAAACTATAAAGGTTATAACGGTTATCTGCCAACAATAGGTGTAATTATCTGCATACATACAGATAAAACCTAAATATGCAGCGGTTGTAAGCATTTTATCGGCAAGAGGATCAAGGAATTTGCCGAAATCGGTTATAAGATTATATTTTCTTGCCATCTTACCATCTATCATATCGGTAAGAGAAGCGGCAATAAAAAGTATAGTTGCAACTAAATAATGATATGGAAAATCTATAAGCATTGCGGCAACAAATATGGGTGTTGCGATTATTCTTGCTATTGTTAATTTATTCGGTGTATTCATTTAAATCAACTCTCCTAATAAGTCATAATCTATACAGTCATTAATCTGAACCTTAACAAAATCTCCTATTTTTAGCTGACGGTCTGCCATAAAGAATATCTTACCATCAACCTCGGGAGCATCGGCGGGAGTTCTGCCGAAATAGCATTTAATATAATCGTCCCAGCCCTCAATCAAAACCTCGGTAACGCTGCCAATTTTTTCATCATTTTTCTCGGCGGCAATGGTTAATTGCTGTTCCATAATGTTATCCATTCTATCTGCCTTTGTTTGCTCATCTATCTGATTATCGAACTCTGCCGCCACCGTATCCTCCTCGGGAGAATAGGTAAAGCAACCCAGTCTGTCAAATCTTTTTTCCTTTACAAATTCTGCCATTTCGCAGAATTGCTCCTCGGTTTCCCCCGGGAAGCCTGTTATAAAGGTTGTTCTTATTGTAATATCGGGAATTTTTGCCCTGATTTTATCAATAAGATCCGATAAAGACTGCCTATCACCCTTACGGTTCATTCTTTTAAGAACATCGCCGTTTACATGCTGAAGAGGAATATCAAGATATTTTACCAATTTTTCCTCGCTTGCAATGGTATCAAGCAGCTCATCGGTTATACGGTCGGGATATGTATAAAGAGTTCTTATCCAGTGAAGCTTTTTGATTTTTGCAAGTTTACGGAGCAACTCGGGAAGCATAGGTTTTCCATAAATATCCTCACCGTATGCGGTGGTATCCTGAGCTACAACAATTAACTCCTTAACTCCACTCTCGGCAAGCTTTTCGGCTTCGGCTACGCATTCCTCAATAGTTCTGCTTCGCATTTTACCCCTTATTTTAGGTATGGCGCAGTAGGTACAGCAGTTGTTACAGCCGTCCCCTACCTTTAGATAGGTGCTAAAGGGGTAACCTCCTAAAATTCTCTCGCCGTTAAGGTCGAGGTCTTCCTTAGGACCAAAGCTATTTTCCTTTTTACCCTCTATTGCCTGTTTTACTATCTCGGCTATTCTTGAATTTGAGCCGATTCCCACACACACATCAACCTCGGGGATTTCCTCGGTTACATCGTCCTTATATCTTTCGGCAAGACAGCCCGTTACAATAAGGGCCTTACAGTTGCCGTTTTTCTTATACATTGATGCTTCGAGAATATTTTCTATAGCTTCCTTTTTGGCATCCTCAATAAATCCACAGGTATTGATTATTATGGCATCTGCCTGGGCTTCCTCGGCGGCTATTTCAAAGTCTGCCTTTTTGAGTGAAGCCAACATCATTTCGGCATCAACCTGATTCTTAGGGCAACCTAAGGAAACCATACTGATTTTATACATAGTATTCCAACTCTTCAATATATTTTTTCATAACATTTTTAACCGCAGAAAAGGAAAAGCCTTTTCTTATTAAAGCGGCATAGACCTTTTCGGGTCCCTTTTCCGTCGATAACTTACTGCGATATTTTTTATCCAGCAAAGCTCTTATCTGGGCTTCCTCATCGGTATCAAGCTCATCTAAAACCTCATAAGCCAAATCCCGATTTACACCCCGTCTTATCATTTTAAAGGCGGCTTCTCTTCGTGAAATATTACACTCGGCGCACCTTTCGGCAAAGTTTTCGGCAAAGACACGGTCATTTATAAATCCCAGTTCAATAAGTCTTGCAATAACCGCCGCCGATGCCTTTTCCTCAAAGCCTGCTTTTATAAGCTTATCATAAAGGGCCTTTTCGGTATGTGCACTTCGCTCAAGATACCAAAGCGCCCTCGATTTTGCCCTCGAATAATCCGATTCGAAGATAAGCTCCTCTACTTTTTCCTCGGTTAAATCATCCTCTACTCTTATACAGTGAACAGCCACCGTATCGTTATCAAGAAGGATGCTTTCTCCGTTTTCAAACACCACTTTGCTAAGGTGTTTTTTATCCTTTGATATTTCGGTTATTTTCATTAATCGTCAACCGCAATATCAATGTTTACTCTTTTGCGAGGTCTTGCCTCGATATCGGCCTGCTCGGGAATAATCACCGGCTCATCATCCTTAGGCTCATTTTTCTTGTTTTTCTCCGCATCATAATAAGCGATAATCTTATTCTCTATTTCCTCGCAAAGTGCCTTGTTCTCGGTAAAGAGCTTCTTAACATTATCTCTTCCCTGACCGAGCCTTGTATCGCCGTAATAGAACCAGGCGCCTGAACGAACAAGTATACCGGTTTTAACACCGATATCAACAACCTCACCCTCGTGGGATACGCCCTTACCGTACATAATATCAAACTCTGCCTCTTTAAAGGGAGGAGCAACTTTATTTTTAACTATCTTTGCTCTTGTTCTTGAGCCGATAAGCTCACCGTTTTCCTTTAAGGATTCAATACGGCGAACATCAATTCTTACACTGGCAGAGAACTTAAGGGCTCTACC